>JADGBN010000017.1 GCA_015231435.1 Gammaproteobacteria bacterium | reverse complement strand
GTACCATCGTGCTGTAGACCGTTTGTGTGGCATCAATATAGGGTTTACAAAAAGTAAGGTAGCGCGCATTAAAGCTATCCATGGGGGCCCTTTATCTTTAGCGTTATCTGGTGGATGAAGCGTAGCGCTTGCGATGGATAGCTGTCAACGATCTATACCCAAAATCATTGGAAATGATGGAAGGCGGCAAAGTCGCGAATCCCCATGAGCATAGATAACCTATGTGATTGGGGTGAGCGACTGCAGCGTGCGCAGCCTGCCTTTGGTGCAACGAACCACCGTTTTCAAGGATGACGGGTATATCGCCAGCGGTGACGTAGTTAACCAAAAAGAATCCGTCGTAGTGAGCGGATAGGGTGTTTTATCGCTTCTACTTTCTGTTGCCGTTTAATAATACGATACTCCACCACCGTGAGCAGAAAGATAATTTCGCGACTTAGGCTCTGTACTTCTGCAAAGGCGACGTTAGCCGCCTCACTGTTATTGAGCTGATGCTCACGCAGCACCTTTTTTGCCTCGCGGTGAAAGGTGGTGTGATGTTTCTCCAGCAAGACGAGTTCGGCAATATGGCCGTAGCGTTTTAACCCTTCACGATAGAGCCAAGTACCCAGCATACACTCGTCGTGGCTGGTGACATCATTATGATTGCGTTTTCTGCCGCTGAGGATATCCTCTAACTCAAACTCCCACTCCAGATGGGTGATTCGGGCATGGTTAATATCGATAAGCACTATAAATGGCTCCTTGAGGTGGTGAGGTTCTGTGGCTAATCCTGAATACGGGTTACTTCGAATGGTTAGTGCAGCTTGCTCGGGATAATTAGGGTGAACAACGGAATGGGTACGGTAAACTTAACCCCGTCATTACTGATGAAATCATAGCTCCCCTCCATACTGCCGATGGGGTTGCGCATCACCGTACCGCTGCTGTAGGTGTAACTTTCACCTGCTTTAAGGTAGGGGAAGTTGCCTATAACGCCATCCCCGAAAACCTCTTCGCGGGTCTGCTCGTCATGGTGGATAATCCAGTGGCGGCTGCGTAGGGTGACAGCCATGCTGCCGTGATTAACAATGGTAATGGTGTAGGTGAAGAGGTAACGCTCCTCATCAGGATGTGATTGTGCTTCGAGATATTGGGTTTTAACGCTAATCTCAATTTTGGGAACAGGCAGATCCATAGGGTTGTTGGTGATCCTGGTAATCTTGGGTAGGGCGATATTATGCCATTTCAATGCGGGTAAAATGCAGCAATTTGCTTTAAAATAGCTGCATGAATAGTCCTTGTCCCGCACCTTCCAAACCGTGGCAGATTGGCTTTGTCAGCCTTGGCTGCCCAAAGGCAACTGTCGATGCCGAACGCATTTTAACTGAACTGCGGGCACGGGGTTACCTGTTAGTGGGTAGCTATGATGCTGCTGATTTGGTGATTATCAATACCTGTGGCTTTATCGATGCCGCTATAGAAGAGTCGCTGGAGAGCATTGGCGAAGCACTGGACGCCTGCTCCAAAGTGGTGGTGACCGGCTGTCTCGGCGCGCGTGTTGAGCTTATTCGTGAGCGCTTTCCTGCGCTTCTTGCGATTACCGGCCCGCAAGCGGTTAGCGAAGTGTTAGCCGCAGTGATGCAGGCACTACCGCAAACGGACGATCCCCGTTTTGATCTGCTTCCGGCGAGTGGCATTAAGCTGACACCACGGCACTACGCCTATCTGAAAATTGCCGAGGGGTGTAATCAGCGTTGCAGTTTCTGCATTATCCCCTCAATGCGCGGCGCCCTGCGTTCCCGCCCGATAGGTGATCTGCTCGATGAGGCGGAGAAGTTGGTGAACGACGGGGTACAGGAGCTGTTACTGGTAGCACAGGATAGCGCCGCCTACGGTGTCGATCTCCACTACCGCACCGCCTTTTGGCAAGGACGACCGCTGCCGAGTCGTCTTGAGACCCTAATTCGTGAACTCGCAAAGTTTGAAGTCTGGGTGCGCCTTCACTACACCTATCCCTATCCTCATGTGGATGCGATTGTCGATTTAATGGCTGAGGGGTTGCTGTTGCCCTACCTTGATCTGCCGTTGCAACACGCCGATGCGTCAATTTTAAAGGCGATGCGGCGTCCGGCGGATCAGGAGAATATGTTGCAGCGTATTGCTAAGTGGCGACAAAAGTGCCCAGAGTTAGTGATTCGTTCTACCTTTATTGTCGGTTTCCCTGGTGAAGGGGAGGCGGAGTTTCAGCGTCTGCTCGATTTTCTCGATGCGGCACAAATTGATCGTGCCGGTGCATTCAGCTATTCAGCGGTAGAGGGTGCGGCTGCCAACCGCCTGTCAGGTGCGGTTGATGCGGCGGTAAAAGCGGAGCGTCTGCAGCGTTTTATGGCGCATCAGGGGCAGATTAGTGCGGCGCGTTTGCAACAACGTATCGGGCGTCGCGAGTGGGTGGTGATTGATGAGCTCGATGGCGATTTAGCCATTGGTCGCACCTATGCAGAGGCACCGGAGATTGATGGCGTGGTGGTGGTGAGCGGGGCGGCGGGTATTGAGGTGGGTGAGGTGATTGCAGCGGAGATCACCGCAGCGGATGAGCATGATCTCTACGCCCGCGCTATTGATGATCTTCATGCGTAACTTATGGTTGGTATTGCTGTTGCTGTGGTTGACCCCAGGCTGTACGTTACTTAAGCCGGTGGCAGAGAGCACGCCGCTTTGGATCTTTTCGGCACCGCCTGATGCCACCCATCTTTATGGGGTGGCGTCAATTATGCCAGAGGATATTGAACATATTAGTGAGGCGGAGCGCACCACGTTGCGCGTCGCAGCCGAGAACTCGCTACTGCGGCAGCTCGGTGCAAAGATTACGCCGCCGCCGGTGCGGCAGCAGGGGGTTGGCTGGATTGTGGCGCAGTTTGCCACGGCGATCTTTAATCAGCGGGCAGCCGCACTGCCTGCCTCTCTCCCCTTTGAGGAGCGACAGGAGTATCTGCATCGTCCCTCCGGACAGCTCTATCTCTTAATGGCACTTAAACGTGAGACCGCTGGCAGCAGCCTGACTTTAGCACTAAAGAGCAAAACCGACCAGTTGGCCCAGCTTGATCTCGCCTTAGCTCAGGTGGATAAAGCGCTGCCGCGTCTGCAGCTGCTGTTAAAAAGATGGGCAGTGCAAATTGATGTTAGTGTGATGTCGCAGCAGTTAACCTTGCTAACCGCTGTTAACCAGACAACACCGCCCTTATCGCTGAGTGGGCTGTTTACGAATCAGGCTGTGGAGAGTCACCTGCGTACGCTGCAGTTAAAGATAGCAAATGCGGGTGCGCAAAGGGTGATCGCACAGCGTCTCGCTGCGGCGATGGGAATGGTTGGTTTTAACACTCAGCTGCAACAACCCTGGGATGATGAGGGCGATCTGCTGCTGGAGCTGCAGCAGGCGGAGTTTCAACCTCGCTCTGAACCGGGGGAGGGCGTCGAACTCGCCCTACAGTTAACTGCCCGTAACCGGATGCAGCGATTCTTTCTGCAACATCAGGGCAGCTATTCGGGAAGCACACCAGATCCGCAACGGGCAGAGGACATCGCCCTTGCCACCGCTGCCATCGCGATTACGCGACGTCTTGTGCAACAGCTGCTTGAGTAGGGTGATAATTTGCCGTCAATTGCTGACTGGATACCTATGATTATGAAAAACTCACGATGGTGGGAGGGGGATCTATGACCCCCGAGTCGATGCTAATGCAAAATGCCCCTTGGTACGTCGTGCAGAGTAAACCACGTCAGGAAACCGTTGCCGTTGAAAATCTGCAGCGCCAGGGTTACCACTGCTTTTTTCCCCGCCTGCAGGTAACACAGCTGCGTCGTGGGCGGCGTGAGCAGCGTATTGAGGCGCTCTTTCCGCGTTATCTGTTCGTTCAGCTCGCTTTTGGTGATACGAACATTGCGCCGATCCGCTCGACCCTAGGTGTTTCAGGGTTGGTCCGTTTTGGCATGATCATCCCTGAAGTACCACAGCAGCTGATGACCACCCTAATGCAGCGCTGTAATGAGCAGGGCATTATTGTCAAGCCTGAGGCAAAGTTTACTACCGGGCAGCGGGTGCGTATTGAAATGGGTGCTTTTGAGGGGTTGGAGGGGATTATTTTCCAGCAACGCGGCGAGGATCGGGTGATTCTTCTCTTGGATGTACTGGGTAAACAGCGTCGCGTGACCACCGATATTAAGACGATTGCAGCGATTACCTGACGGGGTTTATGGATGACGAAAACTTCAGTTGTTAATGGCGATGCGCTATCACAGAGGAGAGAATGATGAGTGCTAATGTGGTTTGGCATCACGCGACGGTGACGCGCCAGATGCGTCAGCAACAGAATCAACACCCCTCGGTGATTATCTGGTTTACCGGTTTAAGCGGTTCAGGCAAGTCAACCTTGGCCCATGCCTTGGAGGAGGCGCTTTACCAGCGTGGTTGTCGAACCTTTGTCATGGATGGCGATAATGTGCGTCATGGTCTTTGTCAGGATCTCGGCTTTAGCGAGGCGGATCGCCGAGAAAATATTCGCAGGGTTGGCGAAGTTGCCAAGTTAATGCTGGAGGCGGGGGTGATTGTGCTAACGGCTTTTATCTCCCCTTTTCGCGAAGATCGGGCGCGGGTACGCGGTTTGGTGCCCCATGGTGAGTTTCTTGAAGTTTACTGTGAGGCAAGCGTGGCGGTGTGTGAGGCGCGTGATGTTAAAGGGCTATACAAGCGGGCGAGAAATGGTGAGGTGGCTAATTTTACCGGGATCTCCGCCCCCTACGAAACGCCCGATAACCCCGATTTGGTGATTAACACCGCCTCCTGTTCGGTTGCCGAAGGGGTTGCGTCACTACTCCAGTTACTGACGGAGCGCGCAGTTATCTCCTCGGTGACAACTTCTTAATTTGCAAAGGGTTATTTAAGATGAAAGGTATTATTCTTGCGGGGGGGAGTGGTACCCGTCTGCATCCGCTGACGATTCCGGTAAGCAAGCAGCTGATGCCGGTCTATGATAAGCCGATGATCTACTATCCGTTATCCGTGTTAATGCTAGCGGGGCTGCGGGAGATATTAATTATCACCACCCCTGAGGATAGCGCCGGATTTCAGCGCCTGTTAGGCGATGGCAGCCAGATTGGCATTGCGCTGAGCTATGCGGTGCAGCCGAGTCCCGATGGTTTGGCTCAGGCGTTTCTTATTGGCGAGGAGTTTCTTGCCGGTGAGGCTGCTGCACTGGTCTTAGGTGATAATATTTTTTATGGTCATGGTTTGCGGCAAAAGATGCAACTCGCCGCCGCGCGACAGGTGGGCGCAACGATTTTTGGCTATTACGTGCAAGATCCCGAACGTTATGGGGTGGTAACTTTTGACAGCGCCAATCGTGTGCTAGAGCTGGAGGAGAAACCGCTGCAACCAAAATCCAATTATGCGGTGACCGGACTCTATTTTTATGATAATAAAGTGGTTGAAATGGCCAAACGGGTAAAACCATCGGCGCGCGGAGAGCTTGAGATCACCGACTTGAACCGTCTCTATCTTGAAGCGGGTGAGCTGCATCTGGAGAAGCTTGGTCGTGGCAGTGCTTGGCTGGATACCGGTACCCATGATTCACTGTTGGATGCCGCTAACTTTATTCAGGTGGTCGAGGCACGTCAGGGGTTAAAGATCTCCTGTATTGAGGAGATCGCCTATCGAATGGGTTATATCGACCGCGAGCAGTTAGAGCGCGTTGCCAAACCCCTGCAAAAGAGTGGTTATGGAAATTATCTGCTACAGGTTGCCCGGCAGGCGCAGCGTTTTGATTAACCAGGAGAGATAGATGCAATTTATCGCAACAACGATCCCTGAGGTGATGCTGGTTATTCCCCAGGTTTTTGGTGATTCACGCGGCTTTTTTATGGAGACCTATCATCAGGCGAAGTTTGCAGCAGGCGGCATTACCGCCAACTTCGTGCAGGATAACCATAGTCGCTCGGTGCAGGGGACGTTGCGGGGTTTACATTACCAAATTGCGCAAACCCAGGGGAAGCTAGTGCGTGTGACCCGGGGTGAGGTGTTTGATGTGGCGGTCGATATTCGCCGCAGCTCTCCCACCTTTGGACAATGGGTCGGTGAGATCCTCAGTGAGGATAATCAGCGGCAGCTTTGGGTACCACCGGGGTTTGCCCACGGCTTTTATGTGATAAGTGAAGTGGCCGAGTTTACCTATAAATGCAGTGATCTTTACGCCCCGCAATATGAGCGATCGATTCGTTGGGATGATCCTGATTTGGCAATTAAGTGGCCATTAATCGCTAATATGTCACCGCTGCTCTCGGCTAAAGATCTTGCGGGCCTGCCCTTGGGTGAAGCGGAGCTCTTTGCTTAAATGCGCGTCCTTCTCACCGGAGCCGATGGGCAGGTTGGCTGGGAGCTGCAGCGGCAGACGCCTCTAGGGGTGACGCTGGATGCCTGTGGGCGCCAAGCGCTAGATATTACCGATTTTTCAGCAGTGCAACGCTACTTTTCGCAATCTCTTCCCGAGGTTGTCATTAACTGTGCCGCCTATACCGCAGTTGATCGTGCTGAGAGTGAATCGGAGCGTGCTTTTGCAATTAATCGTGATGGTGCAGCCAATTTGGCACAGGCGGTTAAAGAGATTAATGCCCACTTTATTCACCTCTCGACTGACTTTATCTTTAATGGTCGGCAATCGACCCCCTATACCCCGGATAGCACCGCCGATCCCTTAAGTGTTTATGGTCAAAGCAAGTGGCAGGGTGAGGCGCGGGTGCGCGACATATTAGGGGATAATGCACTCATTTTGCGTACCGCCTGGGTCTATTCGAGTCATGGGCAGAACTTTGTTAAAACCATGTTGCGTCTAATGCGCGAGCGATCGCAGCTGGGTGTGGTGGTTGACCAGATCGGCACACCCACTTGGGCGGCGACCATTGCTACCCTTATTTGGCGACTACTGCAGCAGCATAAGGTGTTGCAGGGGACGTTGCATGTCACTGATTTAGGGGTAGCAAGCTGGTACGACTTTGCTGTGGCAATCTATCAGGAGGGGCAACGTTTAGGGTTACTGCAACGTGAGGTAGTGATTAATCCGATCACGACGCAGGATTACCCGACAGCTGCCTTGCGCCCTGCCTATAGTGTGTTGGAGAAGGGTGATAGCTGGCGGCTTGCCGCATGGCAACCGCCTCACTGGCGCGATGCTTTAATTCAAATGCTCAGCGAGTTGGCAGTGCCGTCCGTAGCTTCCTAATCCTGGTACAGATTGCGCCGAGAACCGTTGCACTGCGCGAATTGCGCCGCCTATACCGCCAGATCAATATGTTGTACGGTTCCTGCCGTGCCGTTTTCGCGCAGAAAAATGCTGCTTGCCGCGACCGCCCCGAGGGTGCTGTTTTGGTTATCCTTAAGCAGAAACGGTGTCTCAATATTGCCAAGATAGATGGCACCAATACCCTGTTGCCCCAGCCCCATCAGTTGCTGTTTACCGCTGCCATCGACGGACCAGATACGCAGGCGATCGTAGACGGAGTCGTTACTGTCAATCCACTGGTTGTTATCCTCATCATAGGCTGCAAGCTCGGCAAAACCATTGCCGCTGCGGGGGCCAAAGAGCTCACTGCCATTATTAATTTTCTGATCACTATTTTTATCAAGGGCGAGAAAGCCGCTGCCTGAGCGCAACATAGCGATCTGTTCGAGATTACCATCGGCATCAATATCAAAACGGAAGTTACGCTCACCGAGTTCGGCGGCACTGCCGGCAAAGTTAATTACCAGCGGATCTTTTAAGGCATCCCCCGCCCGCACGGAAACTTGTGACTCTTGGGTAAAGGAGCGGGCAAGATTAAGCTCAAGATTGATTTTAATGGATTGCCCATCACTGGTTTTTACTTCGCCAGTGGCCTGAAATCGGGTGGACTCCTGCTCGGTGTAGGATTCGTAGTGATCGTAAACGACTCCCCACCCCTCATCCCGAGGGGCGTCAGCAGCGCCGTTACGGGGTGGTTGTGGTGCGGCAGCAGCGTCACTTTGTGAAATATCGCCGCGAAGTTTATTGGGGTTAAAAAGCTCAATTTTGCGCCCGGTAAACTGCTCCACCATCATTCTTAACATGGTCATTTTGGCATCACCGATTGTCTCGTTATCAGTGATCTCATCTTCAGGTTTGAGCAGTGCTTTCTGCGGTGCCGATTTTTGCGCTAAAGAGGAGATGGAGAGCTGTTCAATACTACTTTTAATCTGTTGACGCTGCTCTTGAATGTGGGCGAAACTGTTTTGCCGCTGCTCGGCATAACGGCTCATCTCAAGACGTTGGCCATCCTTACCCCAAGCGGTCAGCTTTTCGCGTTCAATATGTGTCTGCTGGAAGAGGTGGCCAGCCTGTAACTGAATGGAACTACTCTCTATTTTCATCTCTGTTCTCCTCGATGCTGCACAGTGGCAAAAACCCCTGTCGCTCAATAGAGCGGCACCGCAGAAGAGAACTTTAGCCCCAGTTGTCCCTATTTTCCCTCCAGCAGATCTAACAGACGGGTCACCGCGGTTAGTCGCTCTCTGCCGCTGGCCATCTTCTCAAGCCATTTGAGTCGTTGCTGACTATCTAGCTGATAGCGCTGCGGTTCGCTTTGAATTAGGCGAATGACTATCATGGGCTCTAGCGGCGGTTTGGCGATAAAGCTCAGGCGCCCGAACTCTGGACCGACCTCCACTTTTTCAATGCCCAAGGGTGGCAGTCGCTGTTTAAGACGGCTTAAGCTAAAGAGGGTTTGTGTCGCCTCCGGCAGCGGGCCAAAGCGATCGACAATTTCCGCCTGAAGATCATCAATGGTCGCCAGATCACAGGTTGCCGAGAGTCTTTTATAGAGAATCAGACGGGTATGAATATCGACAATATAATCGTCAGGAATGAGTGCAGCGACACCAATTTCAATCTCAACGCCGGGGGTCGCTGCGGTGATATCTAAATTCAGATCCCGCCCCTCTTTAAGGGCTTTTACCGTCCGATCGAGGAGCTCTGCGTAAAGGGTGAAGCCGATCTCCTGCATCTGGCCGCTCTGATCCTCGCCCAGTAACTCTCCGGCACCGCGAATTTCGAGATCATGGGTTGCCAGCGTAAAGCCGGTTCCTAGGGTCTCAATTGCCTCGATCGCCTCAAGACGTTTGCGGGCGTCACTGCTCATCACCTTGGTGGAGGGGACCAGCAGGTAAGCATAAGCACGGTGATGGGAACGGCCAACACGGCCTCTTAACTGGTAAAGTTGTGCCAGCCCAAGGCGATCTGCGCGATTAATAATAATGGTGTTGGCGCTGGGGATATCGATACCGGTTTCAATAATGGTGGTACAGACAAGAATATTGTAGCGTTGATGATAAAAATCGCGCATCACCTGTTCAAGCTCACGTTCGCGCATCTGACCATGGGCAATCGCAACGCTCGCCTCAGGCAGTAGCGCGCTTAGATCGCGTGCCATCTTTTCGATGCTCTCGACATCATTATGGAGAAAGTAGATCTGCCCGCCGCGTTTGATCTCGCGTAATGAAGCTTCACGAATTAGCCCATTTTCCCACTCATGAACAAAGGTTTTGACTGCAAGACGGCGCGCCGGAGGTGAGGCGATAATCGAAAGTTCACGCATCCCCCCCAGTGCCATATTGAGGGTGCGGGGGATCGGCGTGGCGGTGAGTGTTAGTATATCGACCTGCGCACGCAGCGCCTTAAAGCGATCTTTCTGACGCACCCCGAAGCGATGCTCCTCATCGATAATCACCAGCCCGAGACGGGGGTATTTAATGCCATCCTGAATCAGTTTGTGGGTGCCAATGACAATATCAATTTTGCCGCTCTCCAGCCCCTCAATCACTGTTTTCTGCTCTTTAGCGGAGCGAAAACGTGACAGTGCGGCGATCTCTACAGGCCAATCAGCAAAGCGATCCTGAAAGTTATTGAGATGCTGCTCTGAGAGCAGCGTGGTGGGTACCAATACGGCAACCTGTTTACCCCCCATCACCGCAATAAACGCGGCACGCATCGCTACCTCGGTTTTGCCAAAGCCGACATCGCCACAGATAAGCCGATCCATGGGGCGCGGACTCTGCATATCAGCAACCACCGCATGAATAGCGTCCTCCTGATCCGGCGTCTCCTCAAAGGGGAAGGCAGAGGAGAACTGTTGATAGGCGTTACTGTCAATGGTGTAGGAGAAGCCGCTACGTGCCTCACGCTCAGCATAAATAGCGAGCAGTTCGGCCGCGACATCGCGGATCTTCTCCTTTGCCTGGCGTTTTGCTTTTTCCCACTGACCGCTGCCCAAGCGGTGCAGAGGTGCTTTGTCAGGATCAATACCGGTATATCGGCTGATTAGGTGCAGTGAGGTGACAGGAACATAAAGTTTATCGCCTCCGGCATACTCAAGGGCAAGAAACTCACTCTCGTAGCCACCCAGATTTAGGCGCTGCAGTCCAAGAAAGCGACCGACACCATGATCTTCATGTACCACGGCATCGGCAATCGTCAACTCCGCCAGGTTACGCACCATGGCGTCGCTGTCACGTTGGCGACGCTGGCGACGACGGCGCTGTTGTACCTGATTGCCAAAAAGTTGCGATTCACTAATAACCACCAGACTATCAGGAAGATAGAGACCTGCTTCAAGTTGTCCGATAGTGATCGCGCAGCGACTGTCACTATGGATAAAGTGCTGCCAGCTGTCGCTAAACTGTGGACGGATACCGAGGCCGGCGAGCAGTTGTTGCAGGACTTCGCGACGCCCGGGAGAGTCAGCGACAAAGAGGGTACGTCCCGTGAATTTTGTGTAAAAGGCTTCGAGTGCAGCGGAGGGGGGGTGTTGGCGGCTGTCGAGGGTGAGCGCCGGGGGGAGTGCCGTGTTAAGGTTTTCACCCCCTTTTTCAATTTCAAACTGCATTAGGCGGTGTCGCGGCAGCTGCTTAAAAGCGCCATATAGTTCATCATCAGCAAGATAGAGGTGTGCTGGAGGTAACGGGGTACGTTCACTGTTAAAACGTGACAGCTCATAGCGATCTTTAATTTCACTGCGAAAACTTTGAATCGCCGCATCGAGGGGCTCAACGGTTAGCAGATAACACGCTTGGGGAAGATAGTGGAAAAGGGTCTCCAGCGCATCAAAAAAGAGGGGGAGATATTGATCAACACCAGCCGGAACGATCCCTTTACTAATCTCCCGGTAGAGGCTGTTTTGTTGTGGATCTCCGGCAATGGTGGTACGAAAGCGTTGACGAAAGTTGCGAATGGCGTCATCGTCAAGGGGAAACTCACGCGCCGGCAAAAGGTTAATTCGATCGATCTTTTCACCGGAACGCTGCGTTTCTACATCAAAGCGGCGAATGGTCTCTAGCTCATCATCAAAAAGCTCAAGGCGAAAAGGGTGACGGCTACCGCTGGGGTAGAGATCAAGCAGGCTGCCACGAATAGCGAACTCACCGTGATCCATTACCTGTTGCACACAACGATAGCCGTAAGCCTCGAGCTTTTGTCGGGTCGCCTCAAGGGGCAGATGATCACCCAATGATAGCAGCAGGGTGTGTGCCTCGACATAGTGGCGGGGCGGGAGGCGCTGCATTAGGGTGGCGACAGGCACCACGAGAATACCCCGTTTTAGTTGGGGTAACTGATAGAGTGTGCGCAGCCGTTCCGAGATAATATCCTGGTGCGGCGAGAAACGATCGTAGGGAAGGATCTCCCAGTCGGGGAAGACTAACAGGGGAGGGCTATCCGGAGCGCCGTTAAGATAAAAACGGATCTCATCCATTAGACGGTTGGCACTCTGCATATCGCTGGTGACCAACAGAATGAACTGCTGATTGCTAAGCGCTGCCTGGGCGGCGACTAAACCGATGCTGCTGCCATAGAGCGCTCCCCAGTTGCGGTACTCCCCTGTGCGTTGATGCAGTTGCAGGTGAGGAAGGTTATCGGACGGTTCTGCTAAGTGATGATTCATAGATAGCGTATTGTAACGAAAAGAGAGGCTCTCATCCTGTTTGGCGAGGCTGAAAATAAAAAAGGCGGTGGTTTTAGACCACCGCCTTGGTAAAACATGCCGAACGGGTGTTACTTATCCTGAGAGTTACTGCTATTCATTAACGTGTAGACCTTATACGACAGGAACGCGAAAATGACGATTGAGACGATAACGACAATGGTTGACCACATAGCTACGGGGTCATTAAACAGGGTTGCTAAATTCATTGCTGACTCCTCTATCATAAATGAAGCAGTCGGGCTCACCTAAGCGGTCAGGTGAGCCCACTGCATAATCGGCTAAGCTACTGACCGCCACCAAGCTTATAGACATAAACCGCCAGCTTTTTAATGTCGGTTTCGCTCAGTTTGGTGCCACCAAAGACAGGCATGACCGCACTGCGGGTCTGCGGATCTGACGCATCATTGACACCATGGGTAATGGTGTATTTAACGCTGGCGAGTTGATCGGCCTCGGCAAAGCGCCAAATTCCGTCAGTCAGGTTAACTGAACCGAGGGCATGCATCCCCTTGGCATCGGCACCGTGACAGGCAAAACAGGCTTTCTCCATGAAGAGTGGCTCGGAGGCTACCTTACCATCGACAATGGCATTGGCCAGTTTATCGATCTCTTCTTCAGAGAGGATTTTGCCATGAGCGGTCATCACCGCCTGGCGTCCACCTGTGATGGTCTGCACAATGGTGTCAACATCGCCACCAAAGAGCCAATCATCATCTGCCAGAATCGGATAGCCACTGTTGCCAGCACCACCAGCACCATGACAAGCCGCGCAGTTATCACCAAAGAGTACTTTGGCTGAACGCATCACATAACTGCTGAGTTCGTCATCAGCAATAATGGCTGAAGCGCTCATGCCAGGCAGTTGGTCTTCGTACTTGGCGCGTACCTTTTCGATAGCTTGCAGATCTTCGTTATACTCACCGATAGATGTCCAACCTGCGATACCCTTAAAGTGGCTGTCGATTAACGGCCAGGAGGGGTAGTAGATGGTATAGACAACAACCAGTATCCAGCTCAGGTGAAAGCCGATGCGCCACCAGGAGGGCGGATCATTGGCCAGTTCACGCAGATTATCGTCCCAAAAATGGCCAGTGTTGGACTCATTGGGAAATGGGTTTTTCTCACTCATTATCTCGTTTCTCCGATTTACTGAAGGCTTCGCCATCGGGTCCATCGACCAGATGCCGTTGCGCCTCCAGGTGATCTCTGTTTTTAGGATGCAGTATCAGCACATAGGCGATAACCATCAGGATAAATACCCCCACTGTCATGATTGTTCCGATCCAGTCATTGAGGGTCATTGCTGCCCAGTCGGTAGCAAAAAAATCCATCTGATTACTCGCGGTAGCTGACATTGCTGTCAAAGTTGACCATGGTGCCCAGTACCTGCAGGTAGGCAACCAGTGCATCCATCTCCATTTTGCCCGCTACTTCATCTGCTGCCATTTCGATATCAGCATCTTCATAGGGAACCCCCAGCATCTGCATAGCGCTCATGCTCGCCTGAACCTTGGCAGGTATCACTTCATTCTTGGTTAGCCAAGGATAGTTGGGCATGACTGACTCAGGCACGACGGAGCGTGGTGCAATGAGGTGTTGTTTCTGCCAAGAATCGGAGTATTTACCACCGACGCGAGCCAGATCCGGACCGGTACGCTTGGAACCCCATTGGAAGGGGTGGTCGTACATCGACTCGGAGGCGAGTGAGTAGTGGCCATAACGCTCTTTCTCATCGCGGAAGGGGCGAATCATCTGTGAGTGGCAGGTGTAGCACCCTTCACGCATATAGATGTCGCGGCCCGCGAGTTCGAGCCCGGTATAGGGACGCACACCATCGCCGGCTTTCCAGTCAGCAAGTGATTGACCCGCCTGGCGCTGCCAGACAATCTCCGGGTGTTGGTTGTGCTCCATCGTCCCCTTCAGATAGAAGAGCGGAACAATTTCTACCAGACCACCCACAGAGAGTAGTACCAGTAACATAAACAGCATCAGGAAAACGTTACGTTCGACCTTGTCCTGAAACTTGGTTGAGTAAATTTTATCAGCCATGACTTAGTTAGCTCCTTCGGTTCAGGCGGTAGCGTGTGATGCAGATTGACTGCGCACAGCGGCGGGCTGGGTGATAGTCATAATGACGTTGTAAAGCATGACCACTGCGCCACTAAAGTAGATAAGTCCACCAATTGCACGCATCGCATAGTAGGGGTGCATCGCTGCAACCGATTCGGCGAAGGTGTAGGTGAGCGTACCCATGGCATCGTAATCACGCCACATCAGACCCTGCATGATTCCCGAGACCCACATCGCAGTGATGTAGACCACCGTACCAATGGTCGCCATCCAGAAGTGGAGGTTAACCAGTTTGGCGCTGTACATTTCGGTATTCCACAGCTTCATAATCATGTGGTAGAGCGCACCGCAGCCGACCATGGCAACCCAGCCCAGTGCACCGGAGTGTACGTGGCCGACAGTCCAGTCGGTGTAGTGTGACAGGGCATTAACCGTCTTGGCGGACATCACCGGACCTTCAAAGGTAGACATCGCGTAGAAGGCGAGTGACATGACCAAAAAGCGCAGAACATAGTCAGTACGCAGTTTGTCCCAGGCACCGGAGAGGGTCATCATGCCGTTTACCGCACCACCCCAAGAGGGAATAATCATGGCGAGGGAGACAGCGGCACCGAGCGAGCCGGTCCAGTCAGGCAGAGCGGTGTATTGCAGATGGTGCGCACCCAGCCAGACATAACCAAACATCAGCGCCCAGAAGTGCAGCACCGAGAGGCGATAGGAGAAGACTGGACGACCAGCCTGCTTGGGTACGAAGTAGTACATAATGCCAAGAAAGCCAGCAGTGAGGTAGAAACCGACGGCGTTATGACCCCACCACCACTGAATCATCGCATCCTGAACCCCAGAGAAGACCGAGTAGGATTTAAACAGGCTAACCGGAATGGCAAGGCTGTTAACGACGTGGAGGTAGGTGATCATGACGATCATACCCATGAAGAACCAGTTGGACACATAGATGTGGCTGGTTTTGCGTTTGGAGATGGTCATAATGAAGTTAAAACCGAAGGAGAGCCAAACAACCGCGATGAGTAGGTCAATCGGCCACTCAAGTTCAGCGTACTCTTTACCCTGGGTAATGCCTAAAGGCAGGGTGATGACTGCAAGCACAATGATTAGGTTCCAGCCCCAGAAGGTGAACCATGCCATACTGTTACTAAACAGCGGTACGCCACTGGTACGTTGTACCGAGTAGAAGCCCGTTGCAAAAAGAACACAGCCACCAAAGGCAAAAATAACCGCATTGGTGTGCAGTGGACGCAGACGGCCAAAGCTAAGCTCGGCCATATCGAAGTTTAAAACTGGCCAGGCCAGCTCTGAAGCAATGTAGAAACCCAGAAGGGTTCCGACAACAAGATAAACTACGGCAGCAACGGAAAACCACCGCACCACATCGAAGTTATATTTCTCTACTGAGTTATCCACAAAGTAGTCTCCTAGGTTGGTTAAAGGTTTGAACAGAGTGGCACTACTTTGCTGCGTAACGGATTCTGTTTCTCAGAGTGGTTAAACATCGGCATGCCTATCTGCGGTTGAACTCTTCCGGGAAGCAGACAAAAAGAGTATATCCATGTCTCTTTGGGGCAGCTCCCAGAAGAGCGTTACGATACCAGACTATTGATATTTGTCAATCATCACCACTTGCTAATAATCGCGTAATTTCAATAAAGTATATCATTTTAGTCGGGAATTTTGGGGGCAGGAGTGCCACCCCAGCTGCTGTGGTCGGTACGCTTAAGGCGCTGAAAAAAGTTCGCTTTATTGCCCCAAGAGAGCAGAACTTTTTTACAGCGCAACTCACAAACGGTATCCTATGCAAATATTTTGCAGGGTGAAGGGGCGTGCTGCGTCGCTGGGGGTTCGCACTTCTTCTCTTTTTTTATTACTCTCGTCACAGGTTAAGGAGAGAGGTTGCTATGAATCGCCGTTGCGCAGAGCGCAGTCGCAAAACGCTGGAGACAGCGATCCGCGTAGAGATAGATCTTGATGGCAGTGGTCGCGCAACGCTGGCGACCGGCCTCCCTTTCTTTGAGCATATGCTGGCTCAGGTGGCGCGACACGGGATGATTGATCTAAATCTGACCGCTCAGGGTGATCTGGAGATTGATGCCCACCATACTGTGGAGGATATCGGTATTACCCTTGGTCAGGCTTTTGCTGCCGCCGTCGGCGACAAACGTGGCATTCAGCGTTACGGTCACGCTTACGTTCCGCTTGATGAGGCGTTGTCACGGGTGGTGATTGATCTCTCCGGGCGTCCGGGGCTGACGTTTGCCGTTGATTTTGGTCGCAGCACCATCGGTAATTTTGATTGTGAGCTTTTTTATGAATTTTTTCAGGGTTTTGTAAATCACGCCGGCGTTACCTTGCACATTGACTCACTGCGCGGCCGTAATGCCCACCATATTGCTGAAACGCTGTTTAAGGCTTTTGGTCGGGCGCTGCGTATGGCGCTGCAGGTCGATCCGCAGCTGGCGGGCGAGACCGCCTCAACCAAGGGGGTATTGTAGTGACGCTTACGCGCTCCACCGTTGTGGTGATTGATTATGGGATGGGCAATCTGCACTCGGTTGCCAAAGCACTGGAACATAGCAGTGATCGGTTAAAGGTTATTGTCAGCAGTGATCGGCAACAGATCCTTGCCGCTGACCGCGTTGTTTTGCCAGGGGTAGGTGCTATTCGTGACTGTCTGGGTGAAATGAGGCGCCTTGAGCTAATCGCAACGATTATTGAGGTGGCACAGAACAAACCGTTTCTTGGTGTCTGTGTCGGGATGCAGGCACTGATGAGCGAGAGTGAGGAGAATGGCGGTACCCAAGCGCTAAATCTTTTCCCCGGGAAGGTGCGCCGTTTCTCGCAACCACTGCAGGATGCCCGTGGCACGCTGTTAAAAGTACCCCATATGGGGTGGAATCAGGTTGAACAGTGTGATTTGCAACACCCGTTATGGGCGGGTATCGCCAATGCCAGTCGCTTCTATTTTGTCCATAGCTACTATGTTGAACCGCAGCAGCAGAGTACAATCGCTGCCACGGCAACTCATGGTGTCACTTTTGCTGCGGCTATCAGCCGTGGCAACCTTTTTGCGACACAGTTTCACCCGGAGAAGAGCCAGAAGGCAGGGTTACAGCTCTATCGTAACTTCCTTCAATGGGATGGTACACTCGCCTGAGTTTCACAGTTTTTGTTATCACCTCAAGTAATCTAATCGCTGCTATTGGAAAATTGTTATGTTATTGATACCTGCAATCGACCTTAAAGATGGAAAATGTGTGCGTCTGCGTCAGGGACGGATGGAGGATGAGACGATCTTCTCCGATGATCCCGTTGCTATTGCCAAGCGTTGGGTAGAGGCGGGGGCGCGGCGTCTGCATCTGGTTGACCTTAATGGCGCCTTTGCCGGTGAACCGGTCAATCACGAGGCGGTTCATGCCATCGCTCAGGCGTTTCCCGATCTGCCGATTCAGATTGGTGGCGGTATTCGTAGCGAAGAGACGATTATTAGCTATCTTGAGGCGGGGGTGCGCTATGTCATTATCGGAACCAAAGCGGTTAAAGAGCCACACCTCATTAATGATCTGTCGATAGAGTTTCCCGGTCAGATTATTGTCGGGCTCGATGCCCGCGACGGCAAGGTCGCAACCGAGGGGTGGTCAAAACTATCCCGCCATGATGTGGTCGATTTGGCGCAGCGCTTCGCGGCTGATGGCGTGGTGGCGATTATCTATACCGATATTGGGCGTGACGGGATGATGAGCGGCGTTAATATCGAAGCGACGGTCAAGCTGGCGCAGGCGATTAATATTCCGGTGATCGCCTCCGGCGGTATTACCAATATAGATGATGTCCGTCGTCTCTGTGAGGTGAGCCATGAGGGTATTATGGGAGCGATTACCGGCCGTGCGATTTATGAAGGGACGCTCGATTTTGCTGAGGGTCAGCGACTGATTGATGAATTGCTCCCTACCAGTGCCTGGTCGGAGCTGGAGTAGTGGGGGTTGCCAAGCGGATTATCCCATGCCTCGATGTGGATGATGGCAGGGTGGTTAAAGGGGTACAGTTTGTTGATATTCGTGACGCCGGTGACCCGGTGGAGGTGGCGCGACGTTACGATCAACAGGGCGCTGATGAGATCACTTTCCTAGATATTACAGCGACACATCATGGTCGCGAGACGATGATTCATGTCGTTGAGCAGGTTGCCGGAGAGGTCTTTATTCCCCTGACAGTAGGGGGCGGGGTACGCAAAGTTGAGGATATCCGTATTCTGTTAAACGCGGGTGCCGATAAAGTGGCGATTAACTCAGCAGCAGTGGCGCAACCGGAGTTTGTGCGTCAGGCAGCTGACCGTTTTGGTTCCCAGTGTATTGTCGTGGCGATAGATGCCAAACAGGTGAGCAGCCATCCGCCACGTTGGGAGATCTTTACCCATGGCGGACGCAAGGCAACCGGTATTGATGCGGTGGCTTGGGCAGAGCGTATGGTGAGTTATGGTGCCGGGGAGATTTTACTCACCAGTATGGATCGTGACGGCACAAAAAATGGGTTTGATCTTACGCTGACCCGGACGATCGCTGACGCTGTGGCTGTCCCGCTTATCGCCTCCGGTGGTGTTGGCGAACTGCAACATCTTTGTGACGGCATTACCGAGGGTCACGCAGAGGCGGTGCTTGCCGCCTCTATTTTTCATTTTGGAACCTACACGATTGCCGAGGCAAAAGAGGCGATGGCGCACGCCGGTATTGAAGTGCGACGATAGCTAACTCAAAAGTATGAACTATCTGAATGAGATTAAGTGGGATAAGGATGGCCTGGTGCCGGTCGTTGCCCAGGATGAGGACGGTAAAGTGGTGATGTTTGCCTGGATGAACCGCGAGGCACTGCGTCAGAGTGTCGCGCAGGGTGAGGCGATCTACTGGTCACGTTCGCGGCAGAGGCTCTGGCATAAGGGCGAAGAGTCAGGCCATACGCAAAAGATAAAGGCGATTTACTGTGACTGTGATGCTGATGTGCTGCTGCTCACGGTTGAACAGGTTGGCGGGATTGCCTGCCATACCGGACGTCATAGCTGTTTTTATCGCCAATTGGTCGATGCGAACTGGCAGATAACCGCGCCGGTACTGAAAGATCCAAAGGCGATTTATGGCCGCTAACCAGCATCTTTTTGCAGCGCTGGAGGCGGTGCTGGAGGCGCGCAAAGGCGCTGACCCAGATAGCTCCTATGTCGCCAAACTCTATGGTAAAGGGATCGATACCATTTTGAAAAAGATTGGCGAGGAGGCCACCGAAACGGTTATCGCCGCTAAGGGTGGAGATCGGGCACAAGTGGTTTATGAGATGGCAGATCTCTGGTTTCACTCATTGGTGCTATTGCGGCATCTTGATATTCAAGCCGATGAGGTGATGTTTGAGTTGCAGCGCCGTTTTGGCCTGTCGGGTCTGGTAGAAAAAGCGCAACGTGAGGATAAGTGATGAGCGACTGTCTCTTTTGTAAAATTATCGCCGGTGAGATCCCTTCAGTTTGTCTCTATCAGGATGATGCTATTTATGTGTTTAAGGATATCGCCCCGAAGGCTGAGGTGCATCTGCTCGTGGTGCCTAAACAGCATATTGCGACCCTGAATGAACTTAAGCTGCTAGATGAGACGGTGATTGCCCGATTGATGCTACAGTTGCCCGAGCTTGCAGCGGCGCAGGGCATACCACAGGGCTACCGCACGATTATCAATTGCGGTAAAGAGGGTGGGCAGGTGGTATTTCATCTGCATATCCATCTGTTGGGCGGGAAAAATCTGCCGGGTTTTTAGCTCGAAAACAAATTTTAATTCTACTTTTGGGAGGTAATGGGTAAATGGGTATCAGCATTTGGCAACTATTAATTATTCTGGTGATTGTCGCACTTCTGTTTGGTACCAAGCGGCTACGCAATATTGGTAGTGACTTGGGTAATGCTATTCGTGGGTTTAAAAGTGCAGTTAAGGATGGCGAGGAGGGGGCAGCCGCTGAACCTGAGCTGTTAACCCGCAAAGAGGCTGATACGGTGACCAATCAGAGTGGGCAGAGTGGGCAGAGTGGGCAGAGCGTTACTGATGCAAATAGTGTCAATGCTCGTGATGCGCAATCGAAACTGTGAGTTCTCTTCCCTTTATTGCGACAACTCTTTGCCGCCACTGCTGTAATCCGCGAAGAGCGTAACTTAACGTCATGTTTGATATTGGTTTTTGGGAACTGATGGTAATTGCCGTGGTGGCCCTGCTGGTCATTGGCCCTGAACGTCTGCCGGAGGTCGCCCGTAGTACCGGACGCTGGTACGGCAAGGTGCGTGGTTTTGTCAATAATATGAAACGTGAGATTAACCGCGAGTTAAAAGCGGATGAGCTGAAACAGATGCTGACACGGCAGGTGGAGAGCGACGGCATACATGAGATTCTCGAAGAGGGGCGGCAATTTCTTAACAGCGATTTGAGTGTTACGGACAAGCCTGCAGCGGCTGCCAGCGAGGCGCAGCAGCGGGTGATCGCTGCACCGCATGAGAACCTTGCGGCGGTGAGTACAGAGACCGATCTTCCTGCATCTCAGGCTGACGCAGCAGCGGCAAAAAGTGAAACAACAGCGGTACCGCGCGAGCCTTCGTTATGAAGCCAGATAAGAACTATAGCGCCGAGATGCCCTTTTTGGCGCACCTTTTTGAGGTGCGTGATCGCTTGATGCGTATTTTGGTGGCGGTGCTGTTAATCTTCTGTTGCCTCTTCCCCTTTGCCAACGAGATCTATCTGCTGCTTGCTGAACCTTTAACCCGACATCTGCCTGCTGGGGGGAGCATGATAGCCACCCAGGTGGCATCGCCCTTTCTCACCCCTTTCAAACTTTCGCTGGTACTCTCCTTTTTTGTCGCTATTCCCTACATTCTTTACCAGATGTGGTCATTTATCGCGCCTGGACTCTATCAGCACGAACGGCGTCTGGTCATGCCGCTCATTATCAGTAGCTCGGCGCTCTACTATGTGGGCATGGCATTCGCCTACTTTATCGTCTTTCCGGTAATGTTCGGCTTTTTTACCTCGGTAACGCCGCAGGGGGTTGCGGTAATGACCGACATTACCAGTTACCTTGATTTTGTTCTAAAACTCTTTTTTGCCTTTGGTGTCGCCTTTGAGGTCCCTGTGGCGGTCTTTATCGCTATCGCCACGGGAGTGACCACGGTGACGGCGCTGGAGAAGAAACGCCCCTATATTATTGTCATTGCCTTTGTGGTGGGGATGTTGCTAACGCCACCGGATGTGCTTTCACAAACACTTTTGGCGGTGCCGATGCTCATTCTGTTTGAAGGGGGGCTTTTTGTTTCGCGAATCTTCCTGCGCAAACGCGAGGCAGCGACGGATGATGCGGTTACCGTTACACCAACGGCTGCCGATTCGACGGGGCAGAAAACAACGGCGAAACGCTATGATCGGGATAGTGGTGCGCTGGGCGATGATCACTGGAAAGGTCAGGAGTAGCGAACGTCTATGTTGGATACCGTGCAAGAGCCTAATCATATTATTGATTCCAAACAGTTTGATCCAATCTATCTGAACGATCTGTTTACCCGTAGTGAGGCGATGGAGGCGTTGGTGCTCAACCGGGGAGGCTCCGATCTGCTAAAGCATCGGGTGATGGTGGTCCTCTTTTACCAGCCATCGACACGCACCCGACTCTCTTTTGAGACGGCGATGTCGCGTCTCGGGGGGACGGTGGTCTCCACGGAGAATGCGCTGGAATTCTCCTCCCATGCTAAGGGGGAGAGCATTGAGGATACTATTCGTACCGTCGCCTGTTATGGCGACGTGATTGTCTTGCGTCACCATCAGGAGGGCGGGGTAAAACGGGCCGCGCGGGTGAGTCCAGTGCCGGTGATAAATGCCGGCGATGGCCCTGGCCAGCATCCGACCCAGGCACTGCTGGATATGTACACGATTTACAAGGCTTTTGGCCACTTTGCCGGTCTGACGGTGGCGCTGGTGGGGGATTTGAAACATGGGCGAACCGTTCACTCCCTCGCCTATCTATTGGCCAAGTTTCCGATAAAAAAACTTTATCTCGTCGCTCCAGAGCAGATTGCCATGCCGATCGGGCTTTATCAGCATCTGCAGGAGCGTGTAGCGCTGGAGAGCTGTACCGATCTGCAGGCGATTGCCGGTGAGGTTGATGTCGTTTATACCACCCGTCTGCAACAGGAGTACTTTGAGGATCCCGCCGTGTTTCAACAGGTACAGGGGCAATATACTCTGCATGAAGGGGTCGTCGCACAACTACGGCAGGAGGCGATTATTCTGCATCCGTTACCGCGTAATGAGGAGATCCCCTATCTGGTGGATGAAGATCCGCGTGCTCACTACTTCAAACAGGTGCGAAATGGTCTTTTTGTACGGATGGCACTGCTGCAGCAGGTATTAGGCGCCTAATATGCATGAGATCGAGCAGCATCGGATAACGGTTGAACCCTATTATCAGCCCTATGGCAATGAGATTGAGATCTTTACCGCAGCTTATGCCAATGGGCTGCCGCTGCTGTTAAAGGGACCCACGGGATGTGGCAAAAGTCGTTTTATGGAGTATATGGCGTGGCGTCTGCAGCGCCCCTTAATCACCGTCTCCTGCCATGATGATCTCACTTCGTCAGATCTGGTCGGTCGCTATCTGATTCGTGGCGGTGAAACTTTCTGGGTTGACGGGCCGCTGCTGCGTGCCGTTAAAGCGGGGGCGATCTGCTATCTTGATGAGGTGGTCGAGGCGCGCAAAGATACCATGGTGGTGATTCATCCGCTGGCGGATGATCGGCGCATTCTGCCGATTGAGAAGTTGGGGCAGATCTTTGAGGCACCGCCGGAGTTTGCTTTGGCGGTCTCCTATAATCCTGGGTATCAGAGTGTGCTGAAGGATCTCAAACAGAGCACCCGGCAGCGTTTTGTCGCCCTTGAGTTTAACTATCTTGATGCCGAGCTTGAGTGTGAAATTATCGTGCGTGAGTCGGGGCTGGAGCGTTCTGCTGCAGAGCGTTTGGTGCGTTTTGCGGGAATGACCCGCAACCTCAAGGGGAGTGGTCTTGATGAGGGGGCGAGCACACGTCTTTTGGTCCATGCGGCAAAGCTAATGGTGAGTGGAATTGATGCAACCTCTGCCTGTAGCACCGCTATTGCTCAGGCACTGACCGATGATGGTGAGATGTTGCGGGCGATTAACGAACTCTCCGCTGCGCTCTTCTAAGGGCGGTTGATGCGTTCACCTCTGCCGCTGCAAAGCGACGAGATTTTAGCGATACTCGAAACCTGTTTTGAGGTCGAGTACACCTTTTTGCATTGCGAAAATCTCGCGATGACTATTGCCGCGCTCAAGCGTCCGCAACAACAGCTGTTGCTGGATAGTGCGCGCCGCGTCGCTGCCACCCAAATTCAACTCGCCTATGAGCTAACCTGTAGTGCGGTTGCCCGCTGGGAGCAGTTAACGCCTTCCCTGCTGGAGAGCTGGGCAATTCACACTTTGGATGCCTATGACCGCGCCGGACTGCGCGCCGCGATGGCGCTGGTGACGGATATTGACTTCTTCTATCGCTATCGGCGACAGCAGCAAGTAGGGGTGGTACTGGGTGATGAACAGCAGATGCTGGGCCATTTTCTTCACGCCCTGGCGGGGCGACCGCTGGCGATTGCCGCTTCAGAGCTGCTCTGGTGTGACAGTGAAACCCTCTATCTGCCGCCGGTGCTCATGCAGCTGGAGAGTCGTGTCGAGAACCGTAAACTCTATCAGGCGATGGCGGTCTTCCTCTGGGCGCAGACGCGTTTCGGCACTTTTATGCCACCGCTCTTTGCCCTGCCACTCCCCTTGAGTGATGCGTTTTTGGCCCTCTTTGCGACGATGGATCGGCTGCGTCTGGAGGCTGCCATTCAACGCGAACTCCCCGGACAGTGGCGTGCTTTGCAAGCGTTATCTGGAAGTAATGAAGCGCTCTCCTGCGAATGGCAGCAGTTACAGTTACAGTTAAGTGAGCCCGCTTGCGATGTGGCCACAGTCATCACCCTTTGTCAGCAACATTTGGGGGATCTGGCGCCGTTACCCGCACCGATTTATCAGGGCACCCTAAATATTGCTGCCGTGGCCAAGGTACGGCAACAGCGCATTGAACGCGAGCGTGCGCTGTTTAAGGTGCAGCTGACGCAGCTGCGGGAGAGTCTGCCTGCAAAAAATCAGGAGATAGCGTCGGCTGCGCTCGCTAACCCTCAGGGTGAGGAGGCGGATGACGCAACACTTTTGCCCGATGGGGGCGATTGGTGGGTTGAACAGCTAAGTCAACAGCTGCCCGAGGGGCTGAAAAAGAGGATAAGTTCGATAAAGCTCGATTTTGGTGAAATCCCCCCCGAGTATCTCACCGCAGCGGGGCCGGGCGAGTATGAACTGGTCGAGCGTCTGGAGCACGAGCGCTCTGCGGCGCGGGTGTGGGAGGGAACCTACCATGAGGAGGGGGCCTCCCTCTATGATGAGTGGGACTATCGGCGGCAGGAGTACCACAAGCGCTGGTGTGCCCTGCGTGAGTTAACGATTGAGCCGCAATACGATACCTTTGTGCAGGAGACCCGCCAGCAGTTTCACCACGAAATTGCCCAGTTACGCCGTCGTTTCGAGGCGTTACGCGATGAGAACCGGCTGTTGCGGCGGCAAAATGGCGGCGAGGATATCGATATTGATGCGCTGGTGGAGGCAGAGTCAGATCGGTTGCAGGGCGTGGAGCTGAGTGAGGCGCTCTATTTACGTCACCATCGTCACGAGCGTCATATTGCGGTGCTGTTTATGGTCGATGTCAGCGGTTCGACGCGGGGCTGGATTAATCAGCTGGAGCGTCAGGCGCTGGTGCTGATGTGCGAGGCGCTGGAGACCCTAGGCGATCGCTATGCAATTTACGGTTTTTCGGGAATGACGCGCCAGCGCTGTGAAATTTATCGGGTTAAAAGTTTTAGCGATGCCTATGATGCGACGGTGCAGGGGCGTATTAGTGCGCTGCAACCGAAGGATTATACCCGCATGGGAGCGGCTATTCGTCACCTCTCGGGGCTTTTGCAAGAGACCGAGGCACATACCCGTATTCTTGTCACCCTCTCCGATGGTCGTCCCGATGATTATGGTGGCGAGTATCAGGGCATATATGGCATAGAGGATACCCGCATGGCGCTGCTTGAGGCGCGACGCAGCGGTATTCACCCTTACTGCATTACCATTGATGAGCAGGCACAGGAGTATCTCCCTAGGCTCTATGGCGATGCGGCCTACACGCTGATTTCTGACATTAGTCAGCTGCCCTATCAAATGGGTGAAATCTACCAGCGACTAACGCGCTAATGATGCTGTCATATGCGCTTTAAGAGACAACGTGGTTTTACGCTTATCGAGCTGCTAATTGCCTTGGTGTGAATGGCGATTATTTCGCTACTGCTCTTCTCCGGGCTTGACTTAATGCAGCGTACCTGGCGCAGCATAGATAGTGAGTTGCGTGAGGATGATAATTTGCGTAGCGGCTACCTTTTTATTCGTCATACGCTACAGCAACTGCAACCCTTAACCGAGGTGGGACCGGAGGGCAAACGCCTTGCCTTTAGTGGGGATCAACAACGTCTGCAACTTATTTCACCCCTCGCCAGTGGCACGGCGCTGGGTGGGCTGTCACGACTTGCTATCTATTATGATTCGAAGGAGCGGCGTTTAAGCCTACATCGGTGGCTGCATCACCCCGAGGTGACGCCACAACTACCGGTGGCCAACGCAGCAATCGCACCCCAAATCTATAGTCATCACACGCTGTTAACGGAGGTTGATGCCGTGACTTTTACCTACTACGGCACCCTGTTTGGCACCAAGGTGGCGCACTGGTATAGCGATTGGCAGAATATTCGTCTGCCGCAGTTAATTAAACTTGAGGTAGTCGTGGCGGGTGAGGTCATGCCCCCCATGGTGATGACATTGCCAAGTCGTCCGCGAACTGGGTTTTCGGTAATGGGTACCGGTTATGATCAGTAAGCAGCAGGGTGTTGCCCTGATTCTGGTGCTTTGGGTGGTGGTGCTGTTAACTGTGATGGCGACATCGCTAACGGCGATTCAGCGTAGTGAGACGCAGCTTACCCAACTGGCGCTCGCTAGTAGCAGAGCTGAGGCGGCGTTAACGGCCGGGGTCTATTATGCTGTACAGCAACTGCAGGTAGTCAACCCGCAATGGCGTTGGCAGGGTGACGGGCGACCCTATCTCTGGCAATTTCAGGACTACCGCCTGCGCATAACCATTCAGGATGAGCGCGGTCTGCTGAATCCTAACAGTGTGGATCGTCCTCTCTGGAGTGCCCTGTTACAGCTTGCCGGCAGCAGTGCCAGGGAGGCTGAACAGCTTTATGATCAACTACAGGATTGGCGGGATAGGGATCAGTTGCAGTCACTTAATGGTGCCGAAGATGCGCTCTATATTGCGTCAGGGGTGCCCTATGGCGCCGCAGATGAGCCGTTAGTCAGTATTGAGGAGCTGTTGTTGCTGCTGCAGATGTCACCGCAACTTTATCAGCAGTTACGTCCTTTGCTGTCGCTGCGCGCAGCGGCGCAACCGGACTGGATGCTCGCCCCTCTGCCGCTGCTGCAGGCGGCACAACTGGCGCAGTCAGGTGACCCGCAGCAGCTGCAGCAGCGTATTAATGCGCTGACTTTTGGCGCAGCGATGAGTGAAAATAGTCTCTCTTCGCAGGGCGATACGTTTAGAATAGTCGTCTGGATTGATGCAATCAGGGGAGAGCAGGTTAACGATGGTCAATATAGTGTTGCAGCAACGCTGCAACTTACGGGTTTGGAACGTGCCGGTTACCATATTATTGGTTGGCAACGTGCACCCCTGTCACGCTTTTAAGCGGCGGCTAATGGAGATATACGCTTCGTGTTTACCTTGGTAACCCCCGGTTGGCAGGCATCACTGTCAGACTGCTTCGCACTTTTTGCCGACAAAGGGTATCGTGACAGTGCCGATATTACCCTGCAAATAGGTGCCGATACGCTGCAGGTGATGCAGCAAAACCGACCGTTACTGGAGCGACCGATTCCGTTAAGTAACCCCCTGCAGCCGGAGTCGTTGCTGGCGACGGTGATTAGCCGCTGTCACGCTGATGGGGTGAAGCCGGCGACAGTTAATTTGCAGTTTAGTCAGGTGGTCAGCCGTACTTTAACTCTGCCTCGGGCACTACTGGTCAATTTACGGCAGTCGCTGATCTTTGAAATGGATCGCTATACCCCTTTTAGTGCCGAGGCGATCTGTTTTGATTATGTTGTCGCGGATCATCCACAACAGAGTGACAAGATCCTAGTCACCTTAAGCTATCTGCCGTTACGTCTGCTGACACCGTGGCAAGAGGCTTTAGCGACTTTGTCGCTGCAGCTTTTACTGGTGAGCGGTGAACAGCGTGCGGGTGCGATGAATCTGCTGCCCCTTGCGCAACGGCAGCAGCGCCCGCCGTTATTGGGGCGAACCCGGCAGCTCTCACTGTTGTTGCTACTGTTGCTTATTGCGGCACTGCTGATCACCCCGCTGTTACAGCAGCGTCTGGAGGTGACGGCGTTGGGAGAGATCTATAATCGCACGCTAAGTGAGGCGAATCGTGTTCAGGATCTGCGGCAACGCTATGAGTCAGATAGTTTTCGTTTAGGCTATTTGCAAGGCTTGCAGCAGGCAGCACCCCTGCGAATTGAGCTGCTGCGCGAGCTTACCCAGCTCATTCCTGACCATACCACGGTGCAGCAGTTGCGAATGATGGGGCGGCAAATTGAGGTGATTGGCGTCTCTGCCGCCGCTTCCGAGCTAATTGCGCTATTGGAGGCCTCGCCACTCTTTAATAAAGTGGAGTTTGTCTCGGCGCTAAGTCGGGTCGGACGGGAGCAGCAGGAGCAGTTTCACCTGCGTCTGGAGCTGGAGACTCCCCCTGTGGCGGAGGCGAGCCGATGAGTCAGCGGCCAGCAATTCAGGAGCATGGCAAGCTTAAGCGTTGCCGTTTTTTATATGGCGCGGTGACGTTTTTAATCCTCTTGCTAGGGATCGCCACTCTCCTGCCGTGGTGGCAACAGCTGCAACGTTATCACGAAGAGATTGATGACCGCCTGTTTAATATCGAACGCCTGCAGCGGATTGTCGCACAGACGACGCCCCTGCTTGGCGCCATTGAACAGCTTCAGGCGAGTCAGGGTGGCCTATCACAAACCCTCAGCGGTCAAACAGAGGCATTGGCAGCGGCAGAGCTACAGCAGCTTTTGAAGTCAGCACTGGAGCGTGTTAAGGGGGAGCTGATTAACACCCAGATTATTCAATATCCGGCAGCAGAGGAGGAGCCTTACCAAAAGGTGGTGTTACGCGTACAGTTGCGTCTTGCCACAGATCGCATCGCAGCACTGCTCTATCAGCTGGAGTCGGGGCGTCCACTGCTCTTTATTGATAACCTGACGCTTAACCGTTCGGGCAGCAGTGATGGCGTTGCGGCAGTGATGTTCAATTTTGATCTGGCAGGTTATATCGATCGGGGTGCAAGTTAATGCGTCTGATTTGGTCACTTATTATTCTGATGGTGCTGTTACTGGGTTATCTCTGGAACCCCTACTGGCAGCCGTGGCTGGCAGGTGATCGCTATACCCCACAGTGGCTGGCAACGGTGCAGGCAGGTCAGCGTCTTGCCGCTGCAGAAGCAGTGGATGTCGCGACGGCGGCAGTGGTTGGAGCGCCACCCCCCTTTGAACATTATGATGCCATTGATGCGCGTCCGCTGTTAACCGATAATCGTCAACGCATTATGCGTGACAGGGCGGTGGTGGTGAATTCCGTGCCGCTGGCACCTCCGGGTGAGTTTTTCTTAACGGCAATTATCGCTACGTCAGCGCATCACTACATGGCCTATTTGAAACAGGGGAAGCGCCATGTTGCCCTACAGCTTGGGGATCAATTTCTTGACTGGCAGGTGACTGCGCTTGATGCGGTAAGCCTCACACTCACACGCGATGAGGCGCAGCAGATCCTCTGGTTGCGCCCCTATTTACATCGTGATTAATCTTTCTGCCCCTTTTTTGCACACATCCCGAATAAGGTATAAAACATGAGACAGTTCCCCTTTTATGGCGCGATTATCCTGATTCTTGCGGGTTGTTCGACTCCGCAGCCGTTGCTTAAGCCGGAACCTATTAATATTGATACCCTTTTTCAGGGGAGTAGCACGGCGTTTAGCGCCGCCACCTTAACCAGCAGTGATGTGATTAATGAACCTGCGGTCAGCAGCAGTGACAAGGCAGCACTTGGTGACAGTGACACCGCACAACATAAAAGCTATCCGGGGAGCGGCGAGTTTGTCGCTAAAAATCGTCAAAAACCGGCGTTAAGCGGCGTTGGTGAGATTACCCTCAATTTTGAAGCGACCGATATTCGTGAGGTGGTCAAGATTATTCTCGCCGATCTTCTTGGCAAGAACTATCTTATTGATCCCAAAGTTCAGGGGTTGGTCAACTTTCAGACCACCACAGCGATGGAGAAAAGTGAGTTAATCCCCCTGCTGGAGACATTATTGCGCATGAACGGTGCCGCCCTTGTCGAGCGGCAGGGGCGCAGCGAGATTGTTCCGGTGAGTGCGGTATTAACCTCGGGTTTGGTGCCACAACTGGGTGATAGCAGTCAGCCGCTGCCCCAGGGGTATAGTGTGCGGGTGGTGCAGTTACGTTATGTCTCCGCCACCGAGATGGTCTCCATTCTCAAACCGATAGCCTCACAGGAGAGTGTGATTCGTGTCGACAGTGTGAGAAATCTGCTAATACTCGCGGGTACCGGCCCGGAGATGAATAACCTTATCGAGACGGTCAAACTCTTTGATGTCGATTGGATGAAAGGTCTCTCTGTTGGGCTCTACGCATTGCAATACTCACCGCTAACCGATGTGATGGAGGGGTTGCAACGCATTGTTGGCGAAGGGGGGGACTCTCCGCTGGCGGGTCTGTTGCGTATTGTGGCGATTGAGAAGAGTAACAGTATTCTTGTGGTGACTCCGCAGGCGCACTACCTCAAACGCATTGAGGAGTGGATTGCCCGTCTTGATCAAGCCGGGGAGGAGAGTGGTGGTGGCGGTGAGCGGATCTATGTCTACCGTATTCAGAATGTTAAAGCAGCTGATCTCGCTACGTTGCTTAACCAGATTTATGGTGATGTGGATGCCAATGGCGCGGTGACCGGCAGTACGGGAAGTGCGGCACGGGTCGCACCGCGTGAACAGGCGGTGACGCTTAAAAGCGGTGGTCTGGGCGCCTCGCTGGGAAGTTCAACCTCCTCTTTCGGTTCGTCTACCTCAGGCTTATCCTCCTCCGCATCCTCCACGACCCCTGCTGCAAGCGGGGTGAATAGCCAAAGCAGCGCTAATAACAGTGCGCCGGTAACAGTGATCACGCCTGATGGTGTGCGTATTGTTGCCAATGAGCAGAATAACTCGCTGGTGATTGTCGCCAATGCGCGGCAGTTTCGCAAAATCGAGCAGGCGCTAAAACAGCTTGATGAGGTGCCACTGCAGGTGCTAATTGAGGCCAGGGTGATGGAGATCTCTCTTGATGATGAGCTTAAATATGGTCTGCAATGGTTTTTTGAGAGCATCAAAGGGGATAAGACGCGGCAGTTAAGCTGGGATAACTCGCTGGATAACAGTAGCACCTCCGGTCTGGGCACACTCTTTCCTGGGGTAAACTTTTCGATGGTTAGCTCCAGCGGTGATATTCACGCTATCTTCGGTGCCCTGGCAAAAAAATCGCTGTTAAAAATTCTTTCGGCACCCTCAGTGATGGTGCTCGATAATCAGGCTGCACGTATTCAGGTGGGTGATCAGATCCCGATTGCAACCCTGCAGCAGAGTGGCACCTCCGCTGATAGTATTATCAGTACATCGATTCAATACCGCGACACGGGTATTGTGCTGGATGTCAAACCACGGGTGAATCCGGGCGGCTTGGTGGTGATGGATATTGTTCAGGAGGTGAGTGATGTTGCGATCACCAACAGTTCAAGTCTCGACTCACCCTCCTTTCAGACAAGAAAGATCTCCAGTAGCATTGCGGTGCAGAGCGGTCAGTCGATTATTCTTGGCGGGTTGATGCGTAGCCGCAATGATAACGCTAGAGGAGGCGTTCCGGGGTTACTCGATCTGCCGCTGTTTAGCTGGCTTTTTGGTCAGGAGTCGACGGCCAACTCGCAAACTGAATTGGTTGTGGTGATTACCCCAAGGGTGGTGGGCAGCAGCACACAAATTACCGCAGTGAATGAGGAGTATCGCAATAAGTTGCATCGCCTGCAGTTACCCTTCTGAATAGGGGCGCGAAATGATGCAGGTGCAATTACCGATTAGCAAGGACTATAATTCGTATTGTCGAACTCTCTTTATATGTGAAGCGAGGGGATAACCGTTCAGACCCCCACCACTTTTGCCCCCCCCCTCGGGAGAGGGTTGGGGTGAGGGTAAAAAAAGCAGGGTGTCTGAACGTTTACGCGAGGGGGTGTGCACTATGTTGCTCTGTGATTTGTTAACCAGTGAAGTTTGGGGATAAAAGAATTAACAAACGTGATGAGGTTGATACGGTACTGCTTCAGGGTGAAGCGCTGCTGGCGGAGACGGCAACGCGCTTCGGGACAGAGACGCCTCTCTATCACCGTTATTCAGTGCTCCTACAGCAGTATCGCAAGCTGAATGATGATCTGAAGCGCCTGACGCGCATCGGTGATTTGCGCGATGCGGGGATGCGCGAAGCTGAGGCAAAGATTAAGCAGCAGAAGGCGGCGCTCGAAGTGGCGCATACCCAGCTTAATAATTACGCCGAGAGCTTAGAAAAGGGGATTGAGGCACGCACCCGCGATCTACTTGTGGCACAGCAGGCACTGCGCGCTGCAATGGATAACCTGCGGCTAATTGAGATAACCACCGGCGTCTACTGGTTACAGGTGCCGGAGGTGCGTCTCTATATTCTTTGTGGCTCTCCTGCGGAGGTGGTTAAACACCTCATGCGTCGTGGACAGATCGTTACGACACGGGTCGGTGATGTGGTTTTTGAAACGGGCCCCAATGCGATTCTGCTCTCGGACGTTCCTTTACAAAATGGTTACTTCTCGAATCTTGCTGAATTCCCCATTTTACAGATGCTCTATCGTCAGGGGATGATGATTCCCAACCACCCCAATAACAGCGGCGTTAAGCCTTTGTTAATTGGTCACCCCAGCCAGATTAAAGCGCAGCTTGAGTATATTCATCGCGGCAACTACGGGTTGCTCTCTGTTGAGGAGCTGCTTGAGGCCGGGGTTGAGCCGGTGCTTGCCAATCTGATGATGCGGGTTAAACGTCGTTTTGCCTTTGGTAACATTCAAGATCCGGCAAAAATTATTGATACGGTGGCAGTCCCCGATAGTGGCAATGCGGTCGAGATCTCCCATGGGGTGACGGTGCGTCGTGTTGCCTTAAACCGTTTTGAGTTCGCCTTTCGTGATGAAACACAAATTGTTGATCTCAATCTGCCGCCGGATGTTACTTACCAATCTCCCTATACCCTTGATTACCATGAGATCCCGCGGGAGTACTTCAGCATTCTCCACTCCGGTGAGGGGGATGGATGGGACTTCAAACATCCGAGTATGTCGAGCGTTATTATGTATCAGGGGGAGGTCTATTTAGTTGACGCACCCCCCAACATTACCGATACGCTAGAGATGTTAGGTATTGATATGAGTGAGGTCGTCGGGCTTTTTCATACCCATGTTCACGATGATCACTTTGCCGGACTGACGACGTTAATGCTTTGCGATCATAAAATTAAATATTTTGCGACACCCATGGTGCGTTTTTCCGCCGAGAAAAAGCTGGCTGCGTTACTGGGGGAGAGCGGTCTCCATTTAGTCGATTTTTTTGAGATTCATGATCTGCAGCTTGATGAGTGGAACGATATTAACCAAATGGGCGTCAAACCGCTCTACTCCCCCCACCCCGTAGAGAATAATATCTTTGTCTTTCGGGTTCGTGATACCAACGGATTTCGTACTTATGCCCATTGGGCGGATCTCACCTCCTTTGCCCTGTTGGATAAAATGGTAGGGAGTGGTCCTGATGATCTGCCACGCGATTTTATCGAACGGATTAAGAGCAACTATCTTCACCCCGCAGATCTGAAAAAACTGGATATTGGCGGAGGTATGATTCACGGGGTAGCGGAGGACTTTAAGTTCGATGCCTCAAATCGAATTAGTCTGGCGCATATTGATCGGCCACTAAGCAATAGTGAGAAAGAGATTGGTTCGGCGGCACCCTTTGGTTCAATCGATACCCAGATCCCGGCGACGCGTGACTACCTGCGAAAACGTGCCATCTACACCCTGCAGTCGATTTTTAATAATATCTCCTATCACCGTTTGGAGAGTCTGTTAAACGCACCGATCACTTATGTCAATCCGGGCATTATTATTCGCAAACAGGGGTTAGAGGATGGTTTTATGTCACTGCTACTCACCGGCAGTGTCGAGTATGTGAATGCCGAAAAAGGGATTCGTAGTTCGCTTGCCAGTGGCTCATTAGTTGGCGAACAGTCCATCTTTTCACGTAAACCGCTGGATGGCACCTGGCGCGCCATCTCTCATGTCAGCCTGATGCGTTTCTCTATTCCGGTGCTACGCTCATTTTTGGAAGAGAATGATCTGTTAGATCCTTTTTATCAGTTGGTGCAGCATATTGAGTTTCTCCGTGAAACTTGGCTTTTTGGGCAGAATCTCTCCTATGCAACGCTCTCTAATATCGCCAATGCGATGCAGTTGCAGCACTATTGTTCGGGGGAGTCGGTCATTATTGATGATCAGGGACAGGATAATGAATCGCTCTACCTTATCCGCGCAGGAGAGGTGGAGGTTATCGGCCAGCGGCATGTGCGTTTGGGTCGAGGAAAGTTTATCTGCGGTGAATGGATCTTTGGCCGTTGTCGTAGCACTGACACAGTCTGTCGCACCATTGGTGAGGCTGAAATTTATCGTATAGAACGCAGGTTGCTGCGGGACATTCCGGTGATTAACTGGAAGCTGATTGAGATTGCAAGCAAGTGGTGTCGCAGTAATACCTATACCCGTTATCCTTGAAAACGGGGGTTGTTCAGATGCCACTGCGGCTAGGGTAAAGCGCCAGAAAAAGAGAGGGATCTGAACGCTTACCCTAGAGCAGCAGTTTTTCCAAAATCTTTTCGTAGATAATGCTCAGTTTATCGACATCTCCCAGCTTGACCTGCTCATTTACTTTATGAATCGTCGTGTTGAGCAGTCCCAGTTCAATCACCTGAGCCCCGGTGGGCGCAATAAAACGGCCATCGGAGGTGCCGCCACTGGTGTTTACTACAGGGGTAAAGCCGCAGATCTCCGCTACTGACTCTTTGGCAGCAGCTAACAGTTCGCCGCCGCTGGTGAGAAATGGGTTGCCGGAGAGATTCCAGTTCAGGGTATAGCGCAGCGAGTGGCGATTGAGCAGATCGGTTACACGCGAGGTAATTAGCGCTTGGTTGAGCGCAGTGGAGAAGCGCAAGTTGAATTGAACTTCCAGCTCTCCTGGAATCACATTACTCGCTCCGGTACCGGCGTGAATGTTGGAGATTTGTAGTGTCGTCGGAGGGAACTCCGGCGAACCCTGATCCCACTCCGTGGCAATGAGTTCTGCTAACGCCGCCAGCGCGTTGTGTATCGGGTTTTCTGCAAGGTGAGGGTAGGCCACATGTCCCTGGACACCGTGTACTTGCAGCTGGCCGGTAAGTGAACCTCGCCGCCCATTTTTAATCGTATCGGCAATCTGCTGCTGACTGCTGGGCTCACCAATCAGACACCAGTGGATAGCCTCGCCACGCTGTTGTAGCCGTTCAATCACCTTAACTGTACCGTTGACCGCATCGCCCTCCTCATCACTGGTGAGCAGTAGGGCAATGGAGCCACGGTGGTGGGGGTGGTGACTCACAAAGCGTTCAACGGCGGTGATAAATGCGGCAATCCCCCCCTTCATATCGGCAGCGCCGCGACCATAGAGTCTCTCACCCTCCAGTATCGCGCTAAAGGGATCATGCTGCCACGCCTGAAGTTTACCTGCAGGAACGACATCAGTATGACCTGCAAAGCAGAAAAGTGGCGATTGCTGGCCCCGGCGTGACCAGAGATTACTAACCGTGGCAAAGGGCATCGTTTCATTAATAAAACCGGATGCGGCCAAGCGTGTGGCAATTAAAGGCTGACAACCACTGTCATTCGGGGTAACCGAGGGCAATTGAATCAGTTGTTGTAAGAGTTGGCCAGTGCTGTTGAGAATGGTCACAAACGTTATTCGGGTAAATTTTTCACAGAGAAAAAAGGCACCTCTGCAGGTGCCTTGGTTATTTTCTTAGCGCTTAGTTAGCGGTTAACCGATAACAGCCGCGACTGGCAATTTCAATAATACCTTTACTTTTAAGATAGGCGAGCTGCTGGTTGACATTGGAGGTGACTAATCCGGCGCTCTGCATGGCCTCTTGCAGTTCGCTAATTTTGGCTTCACCGTGACTTTTCAGGTAGCTGCAAATTACCTCAGCACTTTTGCCTCGGGGGGCGTTACTTTTTCCTCTTGTGCCATCACTTTTCTTGCCGCTTAGTCGGGCAATCTCTTTGATAATGACAGCCAGTTGGCGGCGATGTTCTACTTTCAGGTCACGTTGCTGATTACGCAGCTCCTGAATTTTTTGTTTAATGGATTCACGCTGCATTTCACTCTCTTCTTCCCGCTTTTTAGTAGCAAGGGCAAAAAGTTCATCTGCGGAAAATTTAGTGGCAACTTCATCTGCTGAAATTTCGTTACTGCTCATGGTGATAACCTCTGTTTATAGGATGGGGGTTTTACGGTCGGGTTGTTCAAACAATTTATCGATATTGACCCTATCGCGGAGTTCAATATCCGGACTCATTAGATTCTAATAGGATTAATTATAGTTGTCTATACATTTCAGTGAAAAGATCTACTCCTCCAAAACGCACTGATTTGGTTCTAGCCTGTTTCTCTTGTAGTGACTGCTGTTATGGTAAAGTGTTTTTAAAATTAATAGCTTATGATCTTTTCTTTATATATTTTAGAGGAAAAAAAAGCCGCAGGCTTGCGCTTGCGGCTTGTTGTTAGGGTAAGTTAAGGGTTAAATATCACGCAGCAGTTCATTAATACCGACTTTTGCACGGGTTTTTTCGTCAACTTTTTTGACGATAACGGCGCAGTAAAGACTATATTTACCATCTTTAGAGGGGAGATTACCGGCGACGACGACAGAGCCTGCGGGCACCCGTCCATAATGAACCTCACCACTTTCACGGTCATAGATCTTGGTTGACTGACCAATATAGACGCCCATGGAGATCACCGAACCCTCTTCGACGATGACCCCTTCAACCACTTCAGAGCGGGCACCGATAAAGCAGTTATCCTCAATAATGGTTGGTCCTGCCTGCAGGGGTTCAAGTACGCCACCAATACCGACGCCACCGGAGAGGTGGACATTCTTGCCAATCTGCGCGCAAGAGCCCACGGTTGCCCATGTATCAACCATGGTGCCGCTGTCCACATAGGCCCCGATATTGACATAAGAGGGCATCAGAACTGTGCCGGAAGCGATATAGGCGCCGTGGCGTGCTGTTGCGGGGGGGACGACCCGTACACCGCTGGCACGCAGCTGTTCGCTATCCATATTGCTGAACTTGCTGGCGACTTTATCGTAGTAGTTGGTAAAACCACCTGGCTGCAGATAGTTGTCATTAAGACGAAACGATAACAGAACCGCTTTTTTAAGCCACTGATTAACCACCCAATCACCGACACTGCGGCGTTCAGCGACACGCAGTTCACCACGGTCAAGCAGATCCAGAACCTCATTCACGCCATTGCGCACTTCAATAGGGGCGTTAGCTGGGGTATAGTCACCCCGCTTTTCAAAAGCAGCTTCAATCATTTTTTGTAGCTCGTGCATGTGTTTCTCCGTTATTTGGTGATTGATAAAATTCAGTACGTTATTAATCGTTTGTGGTTAACCCGAACGCATTAAGAGAAGAGAAGTCAGACGCTTGTGCGTCGCTTTTCGTCTCTCCTGCTATCGCGGAACAGATACGTCCGACACTGGCCATTGTAACGCTTTCAGGGTGCTTGATAATTGATGCAAAAAAATGCTTTGCCACATGGGGCGTCACAGATTCATTATAATACGTGATGAACTCTTTTAAATCGAAATATAAAGCAGCGGCGGTTCAATGAAGTTTCTCCACACCTCAGATTGGCATTTAGGCCGCACCCTATACGGACAAAAGCGTTATCGCGAGTTTGCCGCGTTTCTCGACTGGCTTTACCAGATCCTCGAGAATGAAAAGGTCGATGCGCTGCTGGTCGCCGGTGATATTTTCGATACCAGCACGCCGAGTAACCGTGCGCAGGAGCTTTACTACCGTTTTCTCTGCCGCGTTGCAGCCTCATGCTGCCGTCATGTGGTGGTAATTGCTGGGAACCATGATTCACCCTCATTTTTGAATGCGCCCAAGGAGCTGTTGCGAACACTGAATGTCTATGTGGTCGGCTCGGTGGGCGATGCGTTGGCAGACGAGGTGATTGTCTTGAGGAGCAGTTCGCAGAGCAAGCTAGCCAGTACCGAGGCGATTGTCTGCGCGGTTCCCTATTTGCGGGTGAAGCGGTCAAAGTCCATACCCGTCTTCTCTTCGATAACACCACAAACTAGGCTCTTTTTGGTCTCGATAGGTTTGCCACTAATAGCATCTACGATCT
>JADGBN010000179.1 GCA_015231435.1 Gammaproteobacteria bacterium | reverse complement strand
ATCTCCAGCCCGAAGCTGTTGCTATCCCCCTCAATCACCTGCCCTTTGAGGGTTTCGGCTTTGCTCTTTTCCAATACCTCATACTGCATATAACTGCCATTCATGCCCAGCCGTAAACCTTGCGCGGCAAGGGGATGGGTGTAGCCCAGACGCAGGTAGTCACTCCCCTGGTTATGGACAAAGTTACCGATGAGTTGATCGCCGCGTTGGGTAGGGCTATTGAGCCAGCCATTAGCGGTAAGACGGGGGGAACCGGTGGAGCGGGCACCGTAGTTATCGAGGCCCACTTCACTCTGCAGTAGCGGCTCATCGGTGAGTTTAAGCAGCAGGTCGCTCTCACCGGGTTGCGCGCCAGGCGCGAGATTGCCGGAGATGGCCAATCCGGGAAGGTCGTCTAGCAGCAACATCCCCCGATCAAGGGCATGGGTGCTTAGCGGCGCGCCAACCGGCTGTTGCTGGGTGATAAATTCGCTGATGATGGTGGGTAACAGGCGTTGACTCTCTCCCTCCAGCTGCAGGGCGCCAAAGCGTCCTTCGACAATTTGTAGGGTGACGCGTCCGCGATCAATCTCTTGGCGTGGCAGATAGACTCTAACCAGCCAGCCCGCCTGACGGTAGTGCTCACTGACGAGTGCAGTGGCCTCTTGCAGTTGGGTGAAGTTAAGGGGGCGGTTAAGATAAGCGGTGAGCAGGGCTGCCAGTTCGACACTGCTTATGAGGGTGTTACCGGCAAACTCAAACTGTTGAACGGTGAGGGTCACCCCGGGTTTGGCGGGCTGCTCCGGCGGCAGCGGTGTGGCGGGGGGGCGCTGGAGCGGCGGAATGGTATCGGTTGGCAGTCTGGTCTCTATCTGCTGACGCAAGGCACCGGCATCGGAGGGGGGCGTTTGTGCCAGCAGCGGGGTGCTTAGGGTGAGTAGCAGGCAAGTGGCTATGCGTTTGGTCATCGGTTTTTCCCTTTCAGTCACAGCGGAACTAGTCGCGGTGACACACTCATGGTGAGTGTTGTTAATTTAATCCATCTCTTATCAGCAGCCGTGAAATGGCGGCTGACCTTTGATTAAATTATAGGGCGTGTGAATTCAAATATGCTCTCTTCTTCGCGCAAACCCTCGCAAAGGCTCTCAGCGTGTACTGGTTTTACTTAACCTTTCGGGTAACCACTCTCCCCCCTGCCAATTTTTAGCGCTCACTCACCCTCCCAAAGTGAAAGGGGGACTTTAGGAGAGGGGAGTGAACGGTTACCCATGAACTATGTTTCGCTGCGGGTAATCGCGGCGGCAAAAAGGTAACCTCTGCCCCGCGCTGAACGTATCAGGGGTTCACTTTCGTCGGTGGTTTGTAGCCGTTTTCGTAATCGGCTGATGGCTAACTCAAGCCAGCGATAGTTAAAATCGATGGTTTTATGTTCTAACGCGGTGGCGAATGCCTCCTTAGGTGCCACATTGGGGGTGTAGGCAAGCAACACTTCCAGTAAGCTCGCTTCAGTCGGGTTTAATTGCAGCTGCTGCCCATCAGGGGCGATGATAATTTTTGACAGTGACCGGTAGTTCCAGCCCGGGGTGGTTTGGCGTTGTTCTATCGCCTGGGGGCTTAGTCGTCGCTCCAGACTGCGCAGGATGGCGACAAGTTCGCGAAAATCGACCGGTTTGACCACATAGGCATCTGCGCCTTCATCAAGGCCGGTGAGGCGATCTTCGATACTGCCCCGAGCGGTGAGCATGACAATTCCCATTGAGGGTTGTTGGCGTCTTAGGCGACGGGCAATCGTGATTCCATCCTCACCGATAGGACCGAGACCGAGATCAAGCACCAGAAGGTCGCAAGGGTGTTGTGTAAGCTGCTGGTCGATTTCGCAACCATCGCTTTCAAGTACCACTTCAAAGCCTTCGTGTCGTAAGAAGAAGGCAAGATTGTTGCGGTATTGAATGTTATCTTCAATAAGGCCAACGGTGGTCATGGGCGCTCCTTAAGGCTGGGTAGCCAGCCGGTAAAGGTGGTTACGGCAGGATCGGCGCGTTCTACCCGAATCCAACCCTTGTGGTGTTCAAAAATATAGCGAACCAGATAGAGGCCTAGCCCGAGACCGGCTGTTCCGGATGACTCCCCTAAACGGGTGTATTTATTAAATATCTGCTCTTCCATTCCCGAGGGAATGCCGGGGCCTTGATCGGTGACTCGCCAGCGCACACCGGGGGTTTCGTCATTATTATACTGATCCAGTGTCACCGTTATCGGGCTCTGTTGTGGGGCATATTTGCTGGCGTTGTCCAGTAGGTTGATAAGTGCAAACTGTAACATCTTGCTGTCGGCATGAATAAATGGCAAAGCGGGCGCAATAACGAGGGTTACCAGATTAACCAGCGACGGATCCAGCAGATTAAGGGTTGACCGAGTTAACGCCTCGGGATCAACTTTAACCTTTTCAATTTGCCACTCTTCGGGGTGGGCTTTCTCCCTCGCGAGCGCCAAATCCAGTAGTGTGGTGAGGCGATTTACCCCACTCTTCATGGTGTCGTAGTGTCGTGTTCTCTCTGGATTGAGTGGCTGACCGCTATCCGCATCCAGCACCTCAAGAATCTGTCTTGCGGAGTCGATGAGCGCAATCGGGGTGCGTATTTCGTGCGTTAGCATTCGCGTCAGCTTGGTCTGCTCCTGACGAAAGTTTTTTTCCAGCTGCATCTTTTCCAGTGACTTCTCATGCGCCTGCTCTATGCGTCGATAGTGCAGCAGGATGGCGAAGTGCAGGAACAGAATATGGACGATGTTGCTCGCCATGCCGGCGAGGATACTCCACTCGTTGAAGGGAATGATGGCGAGGGCGCCGAGGATGTTGAAAAGGGAGAGCGAGGCATAGAGGAGATAGGCCACGGCAAGTAGGCGTGCCCAGGGTTCACTCGTCTTCCACAGCCGCCACATTGGCCAGGGGACGGTGAGTAACGACACGGTGCCTACCAGCAGGAGGATCGCCATAAAGATTTGATAGTAGCCTACCAATGTCGCCACGAAGGTGGCGAGGCTGATGGCAATGCCAAACTGACTGAAACGGTACAGGAAGCGGTGGTATCGCTTGAGTTCGAGAATTATCATGAAGAAGAGCCATGCCATGGCCGCAACCAACGAGATCGTCAGCCCCAGCGACAGGTTGGCTAGATCAGGCCGCTCGGGCAGAAGGAACTCGGAGGTGAGGCCATTGATGCCGAGCCACTGTAGGCTGATAAGCAGCAGGTAGCCGATATAGACGAAAAAAATCATGCGCCGCGATACCAGCCAGTTGGCGGCGTTAAACAGCAGCACGGTGAGCATCAGGCTGAAATAGAGGCCGAAACCGAAATAGGTGGTGCGCAGGTGCTGCTCAAAAGCATGCGGTTGCCATAGTTTGACGATGGCCGCCATGGTGCTGGTGGTTTGCAGGCGGATAAAAATATCGTGATCGCCCGGCTGGAAATTTAGCTTAAATAGGTGGCCACGGTAGGGCACCTCTTTGGCTGATTGTGGCAGGCGATCGCCCCCAATATGGCGGGAGAGAGTGCCATCTGGCTTCGTA
>JADGBN010000178.1 GCA_015231435.1 Gammaproteobacteria bacterium | reverse complement strand
GATTAACTATGTGATGGGGGGGAGCGACTGAAGCCAACGACCCTGCAGTTTCAAGTAGAAAGGGTATAGTCTACAGACCAACAGCTGAACTGTTGGTAGTTAAGGTCGCTGGCGTGCAATACGGTGAAAATTTACCGTAAATGGCGGTAGCGTGTCTGCAGTAGTCATCGACATCAAAGAGCAATCGTGATCCCTTACGGTAGGCAAGATATTTCAGAGGCTGATATCGCTGCTGTGGTGGAGGTATTGCGCTCTGACTGGATCACTCAGGGAGCGATGGTTCCGCGCTTTGAGCAGGCGGTCGCCAGTTATTGCGGCGCAGCGCATGGCGTTGCGGTGAATAGCGCAACCTCTGCACTGCATATCGCTTGCTTAGCCTTAGAGGTGGGGGTGGGTGATTGGGTTTGGACATCACCTAACACCTTTGTCGCCTCGGCAAATTGTGCCCGCTACTGCGGTGCGCAGATCGATTTTGTCGATATCGATGCCAACAGCTATAACATGAGCGTCACCTGCCTTGAAGCGAAGCTGGCGACAGCTAAACGTCAGGGGCGGTTACCCAAAGTGGTGATCCCTGTCCATTTTGCTGGCCAGAGTTGTGAAATGGCGGCCATTTTTGCACTGGCACAGCAGTATGGCTTTAAGATTATTGAAGATGCCTCGCACGCCATCGGCGGCAGCTATCAGCAGCGTCTAATTGGCGGTGGTCACTATAGTGATATCACTGTTTTCAGCTTTCATCCGGTTAAAATTATTACCACCGGTGAGGGGGGAATGGCGCTCACCCAGAGTGCCATGCTGGCAAAGCGTATGCAGCGTTACCGTAGTCACGGTATTACCAGCGATGCTTCCGAAATGGATAGCCGACCAGAGAGTGAGATCTGCAACTATCAGCAGATGAATCTCGGCTTTAACTATCGTATGAACGATATTCAGGCGGCGCTTGGGGTAAGTCAGCTGCAGCGGATTGATGCCTTTATTCAAAGGCGTCGCGAGATAGCAGCACGCTATGATGCGGAGTTTGCTGATCTGCCGCTCATCACGCCATGGCAACATCAGGATAGCGCATCGAGTTACCATCTCTATCCGGTGAGGGTCCGTCAGTCACTGTGTGGTATCTCACAAAAACAGTTTTATACACAAATGCGGCAACAGCAGTTGTTAGTCAATCTTCATTATATTCCTGTCTATCGTCAACCCTATTATCAGCAGTTGGGCTTTAGCGCAGGATACTGCCTGGAAAGTGAAGCCTTTTATCATGAAACCATTAGTTTACCGATCTATTTCAAGCTAAGTGATAGTGAACAGAGTCAGGTCATTGAAGCGGTACGTGAGTTCTTTACCAGCGGTTAATATGGCTGATTCATCATGCCTGTTGAGTTAAAGCTGGCAATTATCGGGCTTGGTTATGTCGGGCTGCCGCTGGCGCTTGAGTTTGGCCGTAAACGCCAGGTGGTTGGTTTTGATATTAAGGCCAAACGTATTGAACAGCTGAAAGCAGGATATGATATTAATTTAGAGAGCAGTGAAGCGGAGATAAAGGGCGCAAGCCAGTTAACCTTTACTTCAAATATGGCTGATCTGCGGGCGTGTAACTGTTTTATTATTACCGTTCCGACACCGATAGATAAATATAAACGCCCAAATCTAACGCCCTTGTTAACGGCAAGCGAGAGCGTTGGCAAAGTACTTAAAGCGGGAGATATCGTGATTTATGAATCGACGGTCTATCCGGGTTGTACTGAAGAGGATTGTGTACCCGTTTTGGAAAAAACCTCGGGCTTAACCTATATCAGCAGAAGAGAGCGCCAACACCCACTTCATCAGAGTAGCGATGAAAGTGGTTTTTATGTTGGCTATAGCCCTGAACGGGTAAATCCTGGTGATAAAGAGCGTCGCCTGATAAATGTTAAAAAAGTGACGGCTGCTTCGACACCAGAAATAGCTGATATTATCGATGAACTCTATAACGAGATTATTATCGCCGGCACTCATAAGGTGGATAGTATAAAAATTGCCGAGGCGGCCAAGGTTATTGAGAATATTCAGCGCGATCTGAATATCGCCCTAATGAATGAACTGGCGATTATCTTTAATAAAATGGGGATTGATACCGAAGCAGTCCTGAAGGCTGCGGGAAGTAAATGGAACTTTCTCCCCTTTCGCCCAGGATTAGTTGGCGGCCACTGTATAGGCGTTGATCCCTACTACCTAACCCATAAAGCGCAGGCAGTTGGATACCACCCCGAGATCATCCTTGCCGGAAGACGCCTGAATGATGGCATGGGGTTTTATGTGGTGGCGCAGTTGGTGAAGGCGATGACCAAAAAACGGATTCACGTCGAGGGGGCAAAGGTACTGGTGATGGGGCTCACCTTTAAAGAGAACTGCCCTGATCTGCGTAACACTCGGGTAATTGATATCGTTAATGAGCTCCAGGCATATAATTGTGATGTTGATATCTATGACCCATGGGTGAATAGTGAAGAGTCACAACAGGCGTATCAAATAACCCCAATAGGTGAACCTCAACAGCACTATTACGATGCACTCATTATCGCTGTTGCACATCAGCAATTTATCGCCATGGGGGCAGCAGCGATACGTGCATTAACTAAACCGGCCGCAGTAATTTATGATTTAAAGTACGTCCTTCCTGCAGAAGATTCAGATCTGCGCTTATGAGGAGTGGTTTAATCGTCAGGTACCACCACCTTTGAGAGAGACTGTAAGAAAAATCTACTCGCTGCTAACCCCTCGGGAGCGGCGCGAGAGTTATCTCCTGTTGGCGATGATTCTGGTGATGGCGTTACTAGATATGTTCGGCATCGCCTCGATAATGCCCTTTATCGCCATTATAAGCAATCCGGATCTGGTCGAATCAAATGAGTATCTGAAACTGATTTATCATGTTACCGGAATGGAATCCAAGCAGATGTTTCTCTTCTACTCCGGCGTCTTTCTGTTAATCGCCCTACTTTCCTCCATTCTTTTTAAAGCCGTCACCACCTACGCGCTGCTAAAATTTACGCATCTGAAAAACTACTCAATGAGCAAGCGGCTGGTAGAGGGGTATTTACAACAATCCTACGAGTGGTTTTTACATCGTCATAGCGCCGATCTGGGTAAAAGTATTTTGACCGAGGTCGAAAAGGTTGTCGGCGGGTCGCTTCTCTCATTTATACAACTGATTGCACAGGGTGCAGTTGTTTTTGCGATATTGGTGTTACTGTTAATTGTCAATACGCAAATCACACTTATTGTTTTTATGACTTTGGGTTTACTCTATACACTTATCTATTCACTCCTGAGAAAATATCTTAAAGTCATTGGTGAACAGCGTATTGTTGCCAACAAGGATCGTTACCAGATTGTCCAGGAGATGTTTGGCGGTATAAAGGATGTTAAATCAACACTCATTGAACAGGTGATGCTTAATAAGTTTGACCATCCGGCCAAAGCGTTCGCAGCGACCCAGGCATCGGCACAGGTGATAAACCATATGCCACGATTTGTGCTAGAGGCGCTGGTTTTTGGTACGGTTATTGTGGTTATGTTAAACATGATCGCAACGCCACAGGCGATTGAACAAGCGCTTCCGGTCATTGCGGTTTATG
>JADGBN010000177.1 GCA_015231435.1 Gammaproteobacteria bacterium | reverse complement strand
AGACGGGCACTACGGGGGACACGGCAACTGATAACCCCGCGACTGATAATTCCGCAACTGACAGTAGCGATAGCACGACACTGGTGGCAGAAATTCCGCTTCCTGTGACCTACACCCAGCTCAAGTCACAAACCGTGACCGCAGATGGGGGCGCTCATGTGATTGATGAGCAACTTAGCGTTGCCCCTGCGGTGACCACAATCCCCGAGGGAGCGGGTCTGGTGGTTAGTAGTTTTCAGGCATCAGGGGAGGCGATAGATAGTCTCTCTCAGGACTATACGGTGAAATCCCCCTTTTATAAGGTTGCGGTGAGTGGCGACAATGACTCTGTGGGGCGGGTAGAGCTGCGTTTTGCCAGTAGTAGCAGTAGTGACCGCATTGCCATGATTATCGATGGTGTCATGGGTGGGCTATTGCCGATGGAGCCGGTGGATGGGGTGCTAACACTGCGCACACCGGCTGCACCTGAAAATGGTTTGCAGGATACAACGACCTCGGTTATCGGCAATGGCGATGTTAGTTACGCGGTCGTTGCTGCCAAAGGTACGGCGGCCAAACGTAGCCGCACTCCCGTATATGAGGGTTTTACCGCAGCACCCCATGACTGCTCCTGGAAAAACTGCCGTGCCAACAGTGAACAGGTACAGGTCTACTGGCACAACGGCTTGGGGTTGACCGCATCGGATGCCGACAAGGTGGTCGCTTTGGTGGAGGCTCATCTGACGACTCTAAAGGGGAAAGGGATCACCGCTGCGGATATTGACCCCGCTAAGGACAAACCGATTTCGGTACTGATGAATTCGGAGAATGGTGTTCCTAATTACGATGTCTTTGGCAACTCGATCGTTCCAGCCAGTGATATTAAAAACTTTATTAGCAGCGCTTCGGTTAAGGCAAAAGGAACCATTCTTCACGAGGTTAATCATCAGCTGCAGGATGCGACCTACAATATGACTTGGGCATCTAAATTTGCCTCTGGACGTTGGTGGATGGAGACCTCTGCCGAGAATATGCTCTATTTGGTTAGCAGTGATTATGCCGAAAGTAATATTGTTGAGTATGCCAATAAAACCACGGGCAGTAGTGGCGTTGCCGGAAATTTTGGCTGGCAGCTTGCCCCTTACGCTTGGCCGGGTGATGAGGCGTACTACATTCATGCCGAGCTGTTGCGCTTTAATATTTGTGACAATAGTTCGCTCTGTCCGTTGAGCGCCAGCAGCTTTGTGACAGCACTAAATGGGGGGCAGTTCCCCTTTGACAGTAGTAGCGCAACCACACAGCTCACGAATAACCTTCACGACTATAGCCGTCACCTGCTCGGTCTGGAGGCGATTAGCGGTACCATGGCCTCACCGACGGCAAAGCTGCTCTCTGGTATTGGTGATGTGGTCACGGCGACCAACAATACCAAAACAGAGGAACTTGATTTTAATCTCGGGAGTGCGGAGGAGCCACGCGTCAAGAAGGAGAGCCTTAACGGCGTTCAGGGGGTTACCATTACGACAAGTGTTGAAGCCGATGCGGTCTATCCGTTGCAGGTGAATAATAGTGGTGATACGCCATCGCGTAGCGCCTGGCCGGTTGCGGTAACGGTTGAGGCAGGAAGTGCGCCGGTGCGCTACCGTACCGATGGTTCTACCGACACCACCTATTATGGGGACGGCAAGGCGTTTACCATTCAGCCCATTAGTAAAAAGCTCGGTGGTTTTGGTGAGGTGCGTCTCGCGGCAATCGGGCTGGAACGGGAGACGAAACCTTTTAAGGCACGTATTGAACCGGTTGATCTTAGTGGTGACTGGGTGATTACCAAGGCGACCTTAATTAGTAGCAGTGTGGTGAGCAGCAATCCTGAAGATGAGATTAATCCGCAGGATATCCTTGATAATATTGTGAAAAGCAGCAGTGATATGGCGCTACGCGGCGCTTATCAACGGACCGATAACCTCTTTACCTATGAGGATACGAGCGGAATAAATCTCGGCTATCTTTTTGAAGGCAGTAACCGCATGACCGGCAGTGCTATTGAGACCAACTCGCTGGTCACCTTTCAGCCGATAGAGGGGAGTCAGAAACGCTCGCCGGGGGATCGCTTCAAGATCGGCTTTAAGCTTGCCAGCAGTGACGCGGAGGATTTTGAGCTGTCGCATCTTGCGCTTGCTGGTCTGATTCTGCCGTTAATTACCGTGGCGGCATGGCGGCGCCGGCGCGATCTCTGGGTGCTGTTACTCGTATTGGCAATTGCAGCATCGCTGCAATCCTGTGGTTTTGGTCTGGTGATCACTGGCAGTCAGCAAAATAGCGGTAAGTTTAATAAATTAAGTTATATTGGCATTGATGGGAACGAAAGTGCACCGCTCTGGCGTTTGAGTGAAGGTGAGGCGAGTAGCGATATTGATGTCACCATCACTTCAGTGACCACTGATGATAAAGGGGTGGAGCAGAGCGTGACCAATACGATAAAGGGAAGGTTAACCTATTCGTTAGAGGTCGAAATCTATAAGGATGGAACCTATGTTGACCCGACCGCTACGGATGACGCTGGGTAGTCAGGCAGATTCCGACGCTTCAGGGGATCGGTTTAGGCGGTAAAATGGTATGATTAAGCCATGTTAAATACCTGTACCTGTCGCCTGCTGCTGCTCTGCCTGACGTTATTAATTGCCGGGTGCGGTGCCAAGGGAGATCTCTATCTCCCGGCACCGCCGCCGCAAAAGGGTGATGCCGGGGAGAAAGTTCTCCAGGGCAAGCCTCAAGACAACAAGGCGAAACCCGACCCGAATCTCCCCCCCTTATAAGCAACTCCCCCACTTTTTGACGAGAACGCTATGGACTATTTTAATTACCATGATGGTGAGCTGTTTGCCGAAAATATACCGTTAACCGAGTTGGCAGAACGTTTTGGCACACCGCTCTATGTCTATTCACGGGCAACGCTGGAGCGTCACTACCACGCATTTAACATCGCCTTTGCAGCGATTGATCATCTTCTCTGTTATGCGGTAAAGGCTAACTCCAATATCGCCCTGCTTAACCTTATGGCACGTCTTGGCGCGGGGTTTGATATTGTTTCGTTAGGTGAGCTAGAGCGGGTGCTGGCGGCGGGGGGGAGCGCCGACAAGGTGATCTTCTCCGGCGTCGGCAAGCGGGTGGATGAGTTTGAGCGCGCCTTGGCTGTGGGTATTCACTGCTTTAATGTCGAGTCTGAAGAGGTCGTTGTTGATGTCGAACTTGTCGGGGATTCAGATGCGGTATCACTATCATCCCCCGAATCACCGCCACAGGCGACCAGCAGCAGAGCCAATGCCACCGCCGCCAAGCGGTTCGAAGTAAAAAGAGTCAGCCAACTATTTACAAGAGAGCGAGATAAAGCCATTGCACACCTCCACCGTTAGAGTGAAACAACAAAACCGTGCGAACATCCGCAACGTAATCGTTATCCTGATCTGCGCTTTTGTAAAGGGTAATACGCGCTCTCTGTGAAAAAAAAATATTAATCCGGAGCGTGCCCCCACACCCCGCTATGATCCCCTCTTGATCGTTCGTATTGTCTGATGTCGAATCACTATCACTTGGTGGTTGAAACGCCAGCAAGCATGCATGCACAAAATATCTTTAACGCAACGCCATTTCGTGCCCTCCCCCCGCGTTGGGCCCAAGGACTAAAGATAGTTCTGCTTTTTCTGCGTCACCTTTTGCAGGTAGTTTCGCGCCTCCTCATATTTCAGGCGACTGACCAGATGGCGGTAGACCTGCGCGGCA
>JADGBN010000176.1 GCA_015231435.1 Gammaproteobacteria bacterium | reverse complement strand
AAAAAGCAGGGTGTCTGAACGTTTACTCACGGTAGCGCTCTGCAAGGCGATGACCGTGCGCTTTAGGTGAGAGGAGACGGGGTATATACCCAAACTACTTGGAAATGCAGGTAGGCGGCAAAGTCGCGAATCCCCATGAGCATAGATAAGCTATGTGATTGGGGTGAGCGACTGCAGCCAACGACCCTGCAATTTCAAGTAGAAAGGGTATAACCCCGAATAACCACCCATTTACAGGAGTTTTTATGGCTTTACTCACCATTGATACGCGTCAACCCATCGCTGCACAACCCGCCTTTGCCCTTTTGCAACTCGGTTTTCGCCCCCTCTTTCTTGCAGGCATCAGCTTCGCAATTATTGCCATGCTGCTTTGGACGCTACAGACCAGTGGCATTGGCGTCATGGAGGGACAGACCCTGCCCAACCATCTCTGGCACGCCCATGAGATGATTTTTGGTTATGCGCTGGCAATTGTCATCGGCTTTCTCTTAACCGCCGTGCAGAACTGGACAGGCGTTGCCACCATTAAGGGAAAAGCGCTCGCGGTGATGGTGATCTTCTGGTTACTGGCCCGCTTCGCCATGTGGTGGCATGCCGCCCTACCGCTCTGGCTTGTCGCCTTGCCGCAACTTGTTTTTATCTTAATGGCACTGGTTGCCTTTACCCAGCCGGTGATACAGGTCAAACAGTGGTCACAGGGGAGCATTAGCGCCAAAATTGCCATTTTGGCGATTGCTGAACTCCTCTTCTTTCTGGGTATGAACGGCTCGCCAGGCAGTGCTATTTACTGGGGGCTCTATAGTGGCCTCTACACCATTCTTGCCATCGCCCTGCTAATGATGCGCCGTGTCGTCCCCTTCTTTATTGAACGCGGCACGCAGGGGGTCTGTCGCCCGGTCAACCGGCGCTGGGTCGATATCAGCAGCCTGATTCTCTTTACCCTCTTTGCCGTTAGCGATGTTTTTGCCCTGCAACAGACCCTCACCTCCCTGCTAGCGATTTTGCTGGCGATCCTGCATCTGTTTCGCCTCTATGGCTGGTATCACCCGGTGATCTGGCGCTATCCCCTGCTCTGGGTACTCATACTTGCCTATCTGGCGATGATTACCGGCTTCCTGCTCCATGGCCTAGTCACTTTTGGCCTTAGCCACAGCCTCGCTACCCATGCCATAGGCGTCGGCTCTCTTGGACTGATTACCGCAGGCATGATCGCCCGCGTCACCCTGGGCCATACCGGACGCGACATCAACACCCCGCCGGCAATCGTTAAACCGATCTTTCTCTTGCTGCTGCTGGCGATGCTGCTACGGCTACTACTGCCATCACTGGTCGCTACAGAACACTATTTTCTTGCGATGCTACCCGCACAGATCTGCTGGATAAGCGCCTTCTCCCTGCTGCTGTGGCAATATGGACCGATGCTGGTAAAACCGCGAGTCGATGGGAAAGCAGGTTAGCAATTTTTCCATCTATCGATAATAATGCCCCCTTACAGTCCCCATCATCCTGGAGGGGGCAACTTCATCTTCAGCAAGGAGTTTTAGAATGTGGTTACCTCTATTGCGACTATTTACCCTGATCGCCCTACTCACCAGCCTCACGGTCGCCACCGCCGATGAGATTGTCGTCACGGTTAAAGAGACAGCGCTGCGCCGCGACAAACAGTTTTTTGCCCCTGCCATTAAGGTGGTAAAATTTACTGAAAAGCTCGAACTTATCGAAAGCAGCGCCGGCTGGCTGCATGTTCGCCACCAAAATGATCAGGGGTGGATACACAGCAGCGCCGCAAGCGCCCCTAAAGAGGGATCACTGCTTGACGCCATTACCCTTGGCGACAAAAAAGGGGGAGGCTTTAGTGAAGATGAGGTGGCACTGGCGGGCAAGGGATTTAATGCCGAGGTAGAAAAAACGTACCGTAGCAAAACCCCGAAGGCGAACTTTAACGCCGTCGATGCGCTGGAAAAAGTCCATACCAATCCCGCTGACGTTGCCAAGTTTGCCGCCGCCGGCGAACTCATCCCGCGCCCCCTGCCCTAATTTCCAAGGAGAGCACCGATGAAACCCGCTAACAAAATCATTGCCTCGCTACTGCTGCTCGTACCACTGCTGCTGCCCCTGCGGCTCGCTGCCTTCGGTCTTGGCGATCTGCAAAACCTCGACCTTAACAAATTAAAGGGACAGATCGCCACCGGCACCTCCATTTTTACCTCAATGCGCAAGGGGGTTAGCGATCTCACCCCTGAAGAGGAGTACTACATCGGGCGCTCGGTATCGGCACGCATTCTCAATGACTATCCACCCCTTCCCCATAGCGCCATAGCCGACTACATTAACCAAATGGGTCACTATCTCGCACAATTTAGCGAGCGCCCCGAAACCTTTGCAGGCTACCGTTTTCAACTCGTTGACAGTGACGAAATCAACGCCTTTGCCGCCCCCGGGGGCAATATTATGATTAGTCGCGGGCTCTATCAGGCACTTACAAGCGAAGAGCAGCTTGCCGCCATTCTTGCCCATGAGATCGCCCATGTCAGCTTGCAACATGGGCTGAATGCGATTAAAAAAGCGAACCTCACCCAAGCGTTTACCCTCATTGGTGAAACCGCACTTAAAGAGAGTGGCAGAGGTGACAAGCTGGCACAAATTAACGAACTGACCTCCATTTTCTCCACTAGTATTGATGATATTGTTAGCCAACTTGTCGTTAACGGCTACTCACGTTCACAGGAGCTGGAGGCAGATCAACAGGCCCTCATCCTCTGCTACCGAGCAGGATATAGCCCGCAGGGGCTGGCGGAATTTCTCGCCACCCTAGAACAGGGGAGCTCGCAGCAGGCGGGCGGCGGCTTCTACGCCACCCATCCGGCAGCGGCAGATCGCCTGACTGAGGTCAACGCCACCCTGCAACAGTGGTCAGCGATCCCCGACAGCGCCCCCCGCACGGCCCGTTTTCAAAAGCACCGGCTGTAACCGATGACTCAACGCGCCTTAACTAATGCAATTGCCGCCATTGATGAGGTCATTCTTGGCAAAGGAGAACAGGTGCGAATGGGGGTGGCAGCGCTGCTGGCACGCGGTCACCTGCTTATTGAAGATATTCCCGGAGTTGGCAAAACTACCCTCTCCCACGCCCTCTCTCGCGCCCTGGGGTTGGCATTTAATCGCGTTCAGTTCACCTCAGATCTGCTCCCTGCCGATATTCTTGGGGTGACAATTTATGAGCGGCAACAGGAGCAGTTTCGTTTTCATCCCGGCCCTATCTTCGCGCAGGTCGTTCTTGCCGATGAGATTAACCGCGCCAGCCCAAAGACCCAGAGCGCCCTGCTCGAAGCAATGGAGGAGCAGCAGGTTACCATTGAGGGGGTGAGTCACCCCCTGCCGCAACCCTTTTTTGTCATTGCGACGCAAAACCCCGGCGAACAGATAGGCACCTACCCGCTACCGGAATCACAGCTCGACCGCTTCCTAATGGTGATCTCCCTCGGTTATCCCGATGTTAGCGCCGAACGCAGCCTGCTGCACGGAGACAACCGCCATGATCTATTGCAGCAACTGCAACCGCAACTAAACAGCAGCCAACTATTAACGCTGCAACAACAGGTACAGCAGGTTCAGGTGACAGAAGCGCTCATTGATTATGTGATCGCAATCATCACCTTCTCACGTCAAAGCGGCGCCTACCCGGTTGGACTCTCACCGCGTGCTGGCCTTGCCCTACTAAGCGCAGCACGCGCCTGGGCGCTGCTGGATCAACGCGACTATGTACGCCCTGACGATATTCAAACGATGCTCGCCGCAGTCGCCGCCCACCGCCTGCGCCAACAGCAGAGCAGCGACAGCAACAGCGCCGCACAAATCGTCGCGCCGCTGCTGGAGCTAGCCATCCCCTAAACATACGGTAAAGGGGTAACGAAACCGATGATTTTTTTAACACTCGGGGCGA
>JADGBN010000175.1 GCA_015231435.1 Gammaproteobacteria bacterium | reverse complement strand
GGACGAGGTTCGGAGAATGGGGGTAGGAATGCGGAGAATTTTCAGGCGAAAGAGAAGCAGGTTGTGACAGGTTTCCCGAAAAGGGAGTGATCGGGGCGGCAGCGCCGACACCCTGAAAGCAGCGTAAGTCGCTGACAATACGCAGAAAAAGAAAACCCGTCCACCAACCGGACGTGGTTAGTGGACGGGTCTGTCTTTTCTAAATGGTGGAGGCGGCGGGAATCGAACCCGCGTCCGTAAGCTCTCTGCCTTTGGCTCTACATGCTTATCCTGTCTATTGTTTTAACCAGTAGCAACCCGACGGGCAGGGTCTACTAAAGGCGATCTTGGTATGTTTTAACGACGCTGCCCCAAGCAAGCATTGTCGCGATCCTATGAGAAATGACCCCCGGAAACCTGAACGCACAGGCACGGCTCCAGTCCGAAGGGCACCCTACTGGGGTTTAAGCAGCGAGTGCGTAGTTGTCGTCGTTGGCAACTAATAGTTTTGCAGATGGATTTACGAGGTACCCTGCTCCTCGGCATGCACCTTGGGTTTCGCAACCCACGTCGAAACCAGGTCGCCCCCTTTTGGTGGGTTACTCATTGTAGTAGAGTTCTTGTTGCAGCGATAGCATTATCGTGTAGCAGCGCAGACATCACCCCTATTATCGCCAGCCCGACCCGATAGCTCTATCATTTTTAACGCTTTAAGGTGGGTCAGCAACGGGAGGGGCGGTGTTTTGGTAGTGCGTCTGTTCGTCGCTTGGAAAAGTGGTTATTAGTGTTTATTGCTGAGCCCGACGATGTAATCTGTGATCGCAAAGAGCACCCCTGAGGCGACAAAAGTGAGGTGAATGGCAATCATCCAGCCCAACTGCTCATAGTTACTCTGCCAAGGGTTAATAAAAGCCTTCAGAAGTTCGATCGCCGAGATAGCGACAATTGCCCCGATAAGCTTAAGTTTTAGATCGGAAAAACCAACCTTGCCCATCCAAGCGGGGCGATCTTCGTGATCACCAATCGAAAATTTAGAGACAAAGTTTTCGTAGCCGCCAAAGGCGATAATTAGCAGCAGTCCGGCGAGCAGCGAGGTATCGACAAGGGTGAGGATGGAGATGATTGCGTCTTCGGAGGTGATGGTGAAAAGTTCGAAAAAAAGGTGTGACAGCTCTTTGAAAAATTTAAACAGCAGGGCGATAACGGCCAGCAGCAGGCCAACAAAAAAAGGGGCCAGCAACCAACGACCGCGAAAAAAGAGGGATTCAAAACGTGCTTCTAACTGGTTCACCGATGGGGCTCCGGAGTGATGGTTAAATGGGGGGCAAACAGAAGGGCGCTAATTATAGGGGAATCAGACCCAAATATTCTTCACGGATCTGTTTAATTTGATCCCGCAGCTTTGCCGCTGCCTCAAATTCGAGATTCGTGGCATGATGGAACATCTGCTGTTCTAGTTGTTTAACCTTCTGTTGCAGCTGTTGTGGGCTCATCATCGCATAGCTGCTCGCCTCCTCTGCAACTCTGGCAATCTGGCGCGGCTCGCCCTTTTTGCCGGGCATGCGCGCCTCAAGAATATCCTCAACACTTTTGCTAATGCCCTGTGGGGTAATATGGTGTTCAAGGTTATAGGTGATCTGTTTTTGACGGCGCCGCTCTGTTTCGTCTATTGCGCGCTGCATCGACTGTGTTACTTTATCGGCATAAAGAATAGCACGCCCTTCAAGATGACGTGCCGCCCTGCCAATCGTCTGTACCAGTGAGGTAAAGGAGCGTAAAAAACCCTCTTTATCGGCATCGAGAATGGCGACCAGCGCCACCTCAGGCATGTCTAGCCCTTCGCGCAATAGATTAATACCCACCAGCACATCAAAGGCACCTAGGCGTAGGTCGCGGATAATCTCCATGCGCTCGACGGTATCAATGTCTGAGTGCATATAGCGCACCCGCACACCATGCTCATCAAGGTACTCACTTAAATCTTCCGCCATACGTTTGGTTAGCGTGGTGACCAGCACCCGCTGCTGTCGCGCGGCATAACGTCGAATCTCGGAGAGGAGATCATCTACCTGAGTGGTCGCAGGGCGGATCTCGACCTGCGGATCGACTAAACCTGTGGGGCGGACAACCTGTTCAATCACCGCGCCGCTGCGTTGCAGTTCATAGGGAGCCGGGGTGGCGGATACATAGATGGTTTGTGGCTGCATGGCGACAAACTCGGCGAATTGCAGCGGGCGGTTATCGAGCGCGGAGGGGAGACGAAAGCCGTAATTAACCAAATTCTCTTTACGCGAACGGTCTCCCTTATACATCGCGCCAAGCTGTCCGATGGTGACATGGCTCTCATCAATCACCATAATTGCATCATCGGGAAGATAGTCGAGCAGGGTCGGCGGGGGTTCGCCCGGTTGACGCCCTGAAAGATAGCGTGAGTAATTTTCAATGCCAGAGCAGTAACCGAGTTCGTACATCATCTCCAGATCGTAACGGGTACGTTCGCTAAGTCGTTGCGCCTCCACCAGTTTGTTCTCTGCGGTTAACACCTCAAGACGCGCTTGTAACTCCTCTTTAATCGCGTCGGCCGCCTCCAAAATGGTTTCTCGCGGTGTGACATAGTGGGTTTTGGGGTAGATGGTGGCACGCGGAACCTGGCGCAACACCTCACCGGTTAGCGGATCAAACCAGCTGAGGCGTTCAACCTCACCATCAAAAAGTTCGACCCGTACCGCCTCCTCTTCAGAGTCAGCAGGAAAAATATCGACCACCTCGCCACGCACACGATAGGTGCCGCGCTGAAATGCGGCATCATTGCGACTGTACTGGAGCTCGGTCAGACGTAGCAGCATCTGTCGCAGATCAATGATATCGCCCCGCACCAAATGCAGCAGCATGGTCATATACTGTTGCGGATCACCAAGGCCGTAGATCGCCGAGACGGTGGCGACAATTATGCAATCCTTGCGCTCAAGAATCGCCTTGGTTGCCGAGAGGCGCATCTGCTCGATATGTTCGTTAATCGATGCATCCTTCTCAATGTAGGTATCACTGGAGGGGACGTAGGCTTCAGGCTGATAGTAGTCGTAATAGGAGACGAAATACTCCACCGCATTATCGGGGAAGAAGAGTTTCATCTCGCCATAAAGCTGTGCTGCTAGCGTTTTATTGTGCGCCATGATAATCGCTGGGCGTTGCAGCTTCTCAATGACATTGGCAATAGTGAAGGTTTTGCCCGAGCCAGTGACGCCAAGCAGGGTAAGCGCCGCCTCACCATCAGACAGCCCCTCATAGAGCGCTTTTATCGCCTCGGGTTGGTCGCCTGCCGGTAAAAATTTGCCAGCAAGGCGGAATGGTTTATCGCTCTTCTCGGTCACCCTGTTATTCTACTATCGATTTGCGCGTCGGGTTAAATTTTAGGTGACGAAAAAAATGGTGACATAAGCTGAATCTAATGTTTCTAAGTCTGCATTCTTGCAGTAAAGTCACGTCTCCAATTGAGGGAGAGGTGGATCGCACCAAGCGTTTTTACAGCATTGAACAGATGTTGCCGCAGCGTAAGGTGGCCTCCTTTGATGATCTGATGGATGAACTTGAGGTTACACGTGCTACGGTCAAAAGAGATCTTACTTACCTAAGAGCACAACGATCTGAGACGCTTTGGCTTCGACTTGATTCGCATGTGAAGACAATGATTTTAATCATAACAATTATATAATAATGAAATATTAAGAAGAATATTATGACAGAGTGTGGAATTTATGAGTCTCTTATTACAAGGCTATTGAAAAAAAGATTGGATAGTCTTGAAGGAGCCTATTATATTGAAAAGTTATATCTCGATTCATCAGAGGCCGCTGATTACCTATCCCGATTTTTATCACGTATTTTGTCCATAGCACTCGATTCATTACCTAATAGCGAAGATCGTATTTCAAAACAGATCGAACTCTCAAATGCTCTTGTTAAATGGCTTGCTGACTATTTGCATGACGTAGAGCTATCAGAAAATCTTCTGGATTCACAAGGAGAGATACTTTCTGCTCTCTTTTCAACCCAAAACCCCGTCGCAGCTGACTTAAAAGCACATGTAGCAAAAATTACGCCGCTTAC
>JADGBN010000174.1 GCA_015231435.1 Gammaproteobacteria bacterium | reverse complement strand
CTCGTCGTGGTGAAATCGCCACCGTTGCCAACCGCCTCGATTTCTACTCGGTTGCACGCACCTAAACCCGTCGAATTCGACGGGTTTAGAAAATCCGCAGCCATTCGTGGAGTCAGAGGGCTATAAATGAATGGGTCATAATTTTGACACTCTCCTGTTTTTGACGCTCTCTATTCTCTTGCGCTAGGCGGCAATAGTTTGCCGCTTCGCCTTTACCTACTTTCGATACATCTTTAGTCTGATGAAATAGTTGAATTTTTGTTATATGGCATGGTGATTGCTGTATGCATGGCAAGGATTAATTTTTAAGTCAGGAGTCTGTCATGCCCAGTATGGATGATGTTGTTGGTATTCATGAGTATGCACTCAAGGTGCGTGCCAAGCGCACGGAGTTAATTGCCGCGAATATAGCCAACTCTGATACGCCTAACTATAAAGCACGCGATATCGATTTTCGCGCCATGCTCGCCGATGAGCAGCGCCGTCTTGATGGCAGCAAGGTCTCTGCGGGACGTTTGGATACCCGTGATGCACGACATATTGGTGTCGGGTCAACACAAGGCAGCTTTGAAGATCCCCTCTATCGCAATCCCTATCAGGACTCTATTGATGGTAATAGCGTCGATACGCAGCTGGAGAAGGGAAAATTTATGGAGAACAGTATTCAGTATCAGGCGACGGTCAATTTTATTAGTGACCGTTTCAGTGGCATGACCAAGGCGCTCAAGGGCCAGTAAGCGGCACATTAAGGAGTTTATTATGTCGATGTTTAAGGTTTTTGATATTGCTTCGAGTGCCCTCACCGCGCAGTCGATTCGCATGAATACCACCGCGAGTAATCTCGCCAACGCCAATAGTGTTAGTAGCAGTATTGATCAGACCTATAAGGCGCGTAAGCCGATCTTTGCCGCCGAACTTGATTGGGCTAACGGGGGAAGTGCTAATCCCGCTGCGGTTGGCGTGAATGTTAAGGGGATTGTCGAAAGTGAGGCGCCGTTGCAGGTGCGTTACGATCCGAATCATCCGATGGCTAACAAAGATGGTTATATCTATATGCCAAACGTCAATGTGGTGGAGGAGATGACCGATATGATTGAGGGTTCACGCTCTTATCAGTCGAATGTTGAGGTGATTAATACCGCCAAACAGTTGGCGATGCGTACCCTCTCAATCGGACAAAACTAAGCGTTTGGTGCACAGGAGATAAGTGATGAATGTCGATAGCAAAAGTATTTATGCCGACTTGGGCTTAACCCGTCTGCCGGAGAGTGATGCCGCAACTGACCCCAACGAAATGGGGCAGGGTGATTTTCTTGAGCTGATGACCGCACAGCTAAATAACCAAGATCCGACGTCGCCGATGGATAACTCACAGTTTCTCGGACAGTTGGCGCAGTTTGCCCAAGTGAAGGGGATAACCGATCTGCAAACCTCCTTTAGCGCGCTCTCTACCTCATTAACTTCAAATCAGGCGCTGCAAGCCTCCAGTATGGTCGGGCAGAAGGCGCTGGTAGAGGGGGCCATAGGGGTACGTGGTGAAGAGGAACCTCTGCGCGGTGCGGTTAATCTCTCGGCAAGTGCCTCCGAGGTGAATGTTTCGGTGATGGATAGTAGCGGACAGCTGGTTGCCCGTCTTAATTTGGGGATGCAGACAAAGGGGACAACTAATTTTGAGTGGGATGGCATGAATGACAAGGGGGAACCGATGCCTGCCGGTAAATATGTCGTTGCCGCCGATGCGGTGATTAACGGTCAGCCCACACCCCTGACGACCTTAATGGAGGGGCGTATTGAAAGCGTGACCCTCGGTGCTGGTAATGGCAGCGGTCTGCTGTTTAATGTAGCTGGACGCGGGGCTGTTAATTTTTCTGAAATAAATCAAATTCGTCAATAACTTCTAACTTAAATAGCTACACAGCAAGGAGAGTATCATGTCATTTAATATCGCCCTGACCGGTCTGAAGTCTGCACAAACTGAGATGGATGTGGTGAGTAATAACGTTGCTAACGCCAGTACCTATGGATTTAAGGAGTCACGCGCTGAGTTTTCCGATGTCTATGCGGTCACTGTTTTTAGTGCCAACCGCACGGCGGTTGGTGCCGGTGCGATGATTACTGATGTGGCGCAACAGTTTAATCAGGGTACCTTTATGTTTACCGATAATGCCTTTGATTTGGCGGTGAGTGGTACGGGGTTTTATACGCTCTCTTCAGGCGCAACCGAGGCGGATCAGGTCTTTACCCGTGCCGGCAACTTCCGTGTTGATGAGTATGGCTATATCACCACCAATGATGATCACTATCTTAAATGTTTTCCCTGTGATCCGGATACCGGAGAGGCGACGGCTACCGGCGGATCTTCACTAATTCCGCTGCAACTTCCAGCGACACAGGGCAAGCCGACGGCAACGACCCAGATTGAGTTGGGCATGAATCTTGACGGTGGCGAGACGGCGCTGACGGTGGATAATTTTGATCCCACCGATACTCAAACCTATACGCACTCAACCTCGATTAATGTCTATGACTCCCTCGGGTCGGTACACTCATTAACCACCTACTTCGTCAAGGATGATACCGCAGCTAACCAGTGGGCTATCTTTACCGCGGTTGATGGCAATCTTAGTGATGTGGCGGGCGGTACCGCCGTCGCTGCGGGTAATCCTTCAGCAGGGACGTTATATTCCACCATGAATTTTAATCCTGACGGCAGTTTTGCAGCGGTTGCTCCCTCTCCATCGTCGACCACCTATACGCCTTCAACGGGGGGGGCGGCGTCGACCATTGAGATCGACTTTGCTAATAATGCGCCCACCCAATACTCGGCTGACTTTTCGGTGAACACTTTGCAGCAGGATGGTTCAACGACCGGACAGTTGACCGGGGTGGATGTGGATGAGAAGGGGGTGGTGCGCTCCAACTATACCAACGGAACTACGCTGGCGTTAGGGGTGATTGCCTTGGCGCGTTTTAATAACGATCAGGGGTTGCGGCAAAAGGGTGGTACCAAGTGGGAGGAGGGGACGGAGTCTGGTGTGCCGATTTTTGGTGAAGCGGGCTCAGGTAACTTTGGGGTTATCCGCTCCGGAGCACTGGAGGCCTCTAACGTCGATTTGACCGAGCAGTTGGTCAACCTAATTACCGCGCAGCGCTACTTCCAGTCTAACTCGAAATCGATTCAGACCGCGAGTGATGCAACGCAGTCGATAATTCAGCTCAGATAACTCTGAGGTGAGGAGGAAATAACCATGGATCATCTACTCTATATTTCGATGACCGGTGCCAAGCAGACGATGCTCGCCCAGGCGACCAACAGTAATAACTTGGCCAACGTCAGCACCACCGGTTTTAAAGCCGATCTGGAGCAGTTTCGCAGTATGCCGGTTTTTGGTCAGGGTTACCCCTCGCGTGTTTTTGCCCTAAGTGAGCGCCCCGGGCATGATATTACCCCGGGTTCGCTTAATGCCACCGGTCGTGATCTCGATGTGGCCGTTAAAGGGGATGGCTGGTTTGCGGTACAGAGTGCCGATGGCAGCGAAGCCTATACCCGTAGCGGTGAGTTCCGGGTGAACAGTGCAGGGATTTTAATGGATGACTCCGGTAATCCGGTGATCGGTAACGGTGGCCCGATAGCGATTCCCCCTGCGGAGAAGATTACTGTCGGGGTGGATGGTACCATCTCCTTTCGCCCGATTGGTGCCGAGGCGGGAGCGATGGTGGTGATTGACCGGCTTAAGCTGGTCAATCCCAATGCGCGTGAGCTGACTAAAGGGACGGATGGCCTGATGCGGCGTGCCGATGGCGAAAATGTTGAAGCCAGTGCCAATGTTCGGGTGGTTGCGGGATTTCTGGAAACCAGTAATGTCAATGCGGTGGGATCATTGGTAAAGATGATTGAGTTGTCGCGGCAGTATGAGCTACAGGTCAAAATGATGAAAACCGCCGAGGAGAACGATACTTCAGTCACCTCGATTATGAAAATGGCATAGCCCATCGCCACGTAAATGTTCAGACACCCTGCTTTTTTTACCCTCACCCCAACCCAAAGGGAGAGCAACTGTGTTAATTAAAGTCAACAAGCATGAGAAAAATCAGCTTGCCACGGGGTATTATTTTTGACCATTGCATTCAGAAT
>JADGBN010000173.1 GCA_015231435.1 Gammaproteobacteria bacterium | reverse complement strand
ACCCTTTCTACTTGAAATTGCAGGGTCGTTGGCTTCAGTCGCTCACCCCAATCACATAGTTAATCTATGCTCATGGGGATTCGCGACTTTGCCGCCTACCTGCATTTCCAAGTAGTTTGGGTATACACTTCGCCCCTAACGTTTAATCCTTAGCCAAAGCAACCGATAATGCAAACCATCATTGAAGACTCACGCCTAATTAGCTACTTTTATGTCGCCGACTCACCGCTTCATGGTCAGGGGCTGTTTGCCCGTCACCCCTTGAAGGGTGGCGAGTATCTTGGCAGTTATCACGGCCCGGTCACCCATGTTAACGGAACCTATGTGCTCTGGATAGAAGATCGTCCCGGTCTCTGGGTCGGCTGTGACGGAGAAAACCTGCTGCGCTACATTAACCATAGCAAAACGCCCTGCTGTGAGTTTGACGGGTTTGAGCTCTATGCCAAACGTGATATTCACGCCAATGAGGAGATCACTATCGATTATGGCGATGAGTCTGGTCTTGATTAGGGCGGGGAGATCGCCGCTGTGACTCTTTATTGAGCCTTTCGTTAGCTGCATAAACAGGTAGAATAGCAGCGTAAATTAGTGTTTAAACCCCTTATAAAAGGTTACCGTGAATCCCGCCTCTGACTTTGCCGCCCTGTTAGTTACCTTAAAGTTAGCCAGCTTAACCACGCCGGTGCTGCTGCTGTTGGGTATTCCGCTTGCCTGGTGGCTGGCGCGCAGCCCATCACCCTATGTCGTGGTGGTTGAGGCAGTGGTGACTTTGCCCCTCTTTCTGCCCTCAACCGTACTTGGTTTTTATCTGCTGCTAATCTTCTCTGCGGATGGTTTTGCCGGTGCCCTATGGCAGCTCGCGGGGGGCGGCGAACTTCTTTACAGTTTCAGCGCCCTCTATCTCGCGACGCTCCTTTACTCCCTGCCCTTTGTCGTCTACCCGTTACAACAGAGTTTTAAACAGATTGACAACCATCTGCTGCTGGTCGCCAGCACCTTGGGCGCCACCTTTTTTTACAGCTTTACCCATATTGTCTTGCCGCTGGCACGCAAGGGGATCATTCTCGCGCTGGTACTCGCCTTTACGCATACCTTAGGTGGCTTCGGTCTGCTACTCATGATTGGTGGCAACATTCCGGGGGAGACGCAGCTCCTCTCGATGGCAATATTTGACCATGTGGCGCAGCAGCGCTATGGCAACGCCCATCTTCTTGCACTCTTTCTCCTCTTTTTTACCTTGATGCTGCTCATCCCGCTCTACGCCTTTAATCGCGGTTTACTACAACGCTGGTGGGTATGGCGATGAGCGCACCCATTAAGCTCCATTTTCAGATCTTGCAGGAGGGGCTGAACCTGCGTGTCGATGAGCAGCTCAGCGGTCAGGGGATTACGATTATCTATGGCGCCCCGGGGAGTGGCAAATCGACCCTGTTAAAATGTATTGCCGGGGTGATCGCAGTACCCGACGCTTTTTTAGAGGTCGGGGAGCAGGTGTGGCATGACAGTGAAGCGGCGATCTGGCTTGCGCCACAGGATCGGGCGGTGGGCTATATTCCTGAAGGTTATGCGCTCTTCCCGCATTTAACCGTTGAGGATAACCTCTACTTTGCCTGGGAACTCGCGCTGGATCGTGACCATGAGAGTCCCGCTGCCGGGGCGGAAGAGACGACGCTTGCCCTGACCCTTGACGCCGTGAGTGATCTGCTTGGACTTAATGATCTCTATTCACGCTATCCTCACGAGTTAACCCGCGTTGATAGCCTGCGTGTCGCCTTGGGGCGCGCCCTGTTGCGTCAACCCCAGCTGCTGCTGCTTGATGAGCCGCTTACCGGCCTTGATCAGGCTGATAATGATGCGGCAATTGAGCTGTTAAGTTATCTTTGCCATTCACTGACTCTGCCGCTGATTATCACCAGCAGTCAAAGTGAGGGATGGACACTGCTTGGTGATTATCTTATCTATCTTAAAAATGGCGCAGTTCAGGAGAGTGCACCGCTGCACGCCATTCTCTCTCGCCTCGATCTGCCCCTAGCGCAAAGTATCGATGGCACAACCCTAATCGGGGTGCAACCCGGCGTGGTCATTGAAGCAGAAGTTTTTGAACACGATGAGGATTTTGATCTAACCCGTCTCTTCTTTGATGGTGGCGAGCTCACGGTGCTGCGTATTGACCGTCAGCGCGGTGAGTGGGTACGCCTGCGAATGCTGGCAGATGCGGTAAGCATCGCCATTAAATACCCCTCCCCCAGCAGTTTTCTGAATACCATCGCCGCCACTGTCGATACCTTTCGCCCCTTGGTTCGTGGAGAAATGCTGGTGCGCCTGCTGCTGGGCGGCACGACGCCGATTTTGGCACGACTGAGTGAAAAATCCTGCACCCGTCTCGCTATTAAGCCGGGTTTGCGGGTCTATGTTCAGGTGAAATGTATTGCGCTGCGGGTCCCCCCCGCCTACCCGCCACTGCAAAATCTCTAATGGGGAGCCCCTATCATGTCCTATGAGCTTCTGTTTATTCTGATTATCGCTCTTTTTGCAATGGTTGTCCGTCTTGAACGGCAGGTGAGCGAGATAAAGCGACAACTGCTGCAGCTTAAGCAACAACTAACGCAGCACGCCGCGCCGACAATAGCGGTCTCTGATGCGGCAGCAAAGCCAACTATTTTACCAACTACCGTCGAACCAGATCTGTGGCGTGCCGCAGCGGTGCCACCATTACCGCAGCGGCCACCGTCACGAATGCAGTTTAAGTCCACCTCCGGTGGCTTAATCCATCCGTTACAGCAACGTCTAATCACCTTTTTCACCACCGGCAATGTCGTTGTCAGGGTCGGCATGGTCGTCCTCTTCTTTGGTGTCGCCTTTTTGCTTAAATTTGCCACGGATCATGCGCTGCTGCCGCTACCCTTGCGTTTGGCCGGTGTCTCTACAGCGGCGGTGATACTTATTGCCTTGGGTTGGCGACTGCGCCTGAAGCCACTGCAACGCGGCTACGGGCTAATTTTGCAGGGGGGCGGTATCGGGTTGCTCTACCTCACCCTCTACGCCAGTGCCAAGCTCTACGGCTTGCTTGACCTTAATACTGTTTTTATATTAATGACGCTATTGGTTGTTTTTGCAGCCTTTATGGCGTTGCGACAGAACGCCCCGACTCTTGCCCTCTTTGCCGCCACCGGTGGTTTTGCGGCACCCGTGTTAACCTCGATAAGTGAGTACAGCCATATTCTCCTCTTTAGCTACTATGCCCTGCTTAATGCGGGCGTTTTTGCCATCGCCTGGTTTCGTGCCTGGCGCAGCCTGAATCTTATCGGCTTTATCTTTACCTTCGTGGTGGTTGCACTCTGGGGTTTATATGATTATCACGACGCCCTGCGCTGGAGCAGCGAGTCGTTTCTAATTCTCTTCTTCCTCTTTTATGTGGCGATTGCAGTACTTTTCTCCCTGCGTCAGCCACCACAACTGCGTGGTCTGGTGGATGGCACGCTGATATTTGGTGTTCCCCTCGCCGCGACCGGCCTGCAGGCAACGCTGCTCCATGATGTTGAGTATGCCCTCGCAATCAGCTCATTTGCTGTTTCCCTGCTCTATGCCCTGCTGGCACTCCAGTTATGGCGGCGCTACGGCGAGCCGTTACGCCTCTTGGCGGAATCCTTTACGGCGCTGGCGATTGGCTTTTTCACCCTCGCGCTGCCGCTCGCATTTGATGACCGTCTGGTGACTATCGCTTGGGGTATTGAGGGGGCAGCGATGCTTTGGCTAGGGGTGCGACAACAGCGTCTCTTTGCCCGTGCCGCCGGTTTAGCACTACAGTTAATGGCTATTGGCCTGTTGTTAACCCTGGTGCAATCTCGGATAAATGATCTGCCGTTACTTAATGCCCTCTGCATCGGTGGCCTGCTGCTCGCAGTCGCTGCCCTCTTTAGCAGTTATCAACTTGAAAAAATGCGCGAAAAGTTGACGACACTGGAGTCTGCACTGCCACTAATGACCCTGTTTTGGGGTCTGTTACTCTGGATCTACACCGGTTTTAACGAGGCAGATCGCTGGTTAACCTATGCAGAGGCACTGCAGGCGATGGTTCTCTATAGTGGCATCTCCATGCTGCTTATAGTATTGCTGAATCGTTATTTTATCTGGCGCGGTTTACAGTGGGCAGCACTTGGCGTGCTACCGCTGTTACTCCTGCTCTGGCTGGATTTATGGCAATCAGGGGTGCTGCAACTACAGGGTTGGGGGGCTATTGCCTGGCCGATCGCCCTTATTGCGGCCTACCGTCTCCTTGCCGATATGGAGCTTCGTTGGCAAACCCAGCCACCGCAATGGCGTGGCTGGCCACGCTGGCTTAAAGGGTGGCATGTCGGGCTGGTTTTACTCATAACCCTTCTTGTCAGTCACGATTTGGCACAGCACATTGATAATCTCATCTCC
>JADGBN010000172.1 GCA_015231435.1 Gammaproteobacteria bacterium | reverse complement strand
AGGGTATCGCTCTTGACGATATGGGCCACTATCTGCACGGCGGAGATTGCCTTAAGCGCCTCCAGCGGGTTGCTGCTGTTCTGACTCTGGTCGTTAATCGCCCGGTTCAGATTGGTGGTAGCGGTCGCCACGGTGGTCGCCATGTTGTCTATCTGTGCCTGTTGGCTGGCACTGGCACCCGCCTGACTTGCGGCACTGGTCAGGATTAGTGTGGTTTGGGTGATATCGGTGAGATCAAGACGGAATCCCTGACCACTGGCGATACCGTTGACAATAATATCTGCCATCGTATCGAGTATCTGTTGCTGACCTGCGCTTTCACTGGTGCTGACACCACTGCCGCTGAGCATCGCGCCCCCCTGCCCTAGGGTGGTGTTAAGTTGCGCAGCAATACGCTGGGTAACAAGCGCCTGCTCTATCTGCCCGGGGGTTGCATCGGCGGCAGTCGCCTGCTTGATTGGATCGAAGGTTTTTAGATCAGTGGTGCTGTCGATACCCAGCGCGCTTTTGACCATCTGTTCGGCGGTGGCTGCATCCACATTGCCGACCTTCATCACTTTACTGACCAGGGTGGTGATTGGGCCGATCACATTAGCCCCTTCGGGGGCGCGAAAGCTCCCCTCAACAGGCGTACCGGTGGCAATATCGTTACCACCGATGGAGATGAGTTCACCTTTAATCGGACTGCCGTCAGGGCTGACGAGAAGGAAATTACCTTTATCATCGGTGGTGGTTGAGAGCTCGCCCGGATCGAGCACGCCGTTAGCGTTGGCATCGGCAAAGACAATTGCATCACGGACATAGCCGTCAATCACCACCCCTTCGTGACGGGTGGGGCCGATAACAACAGGGGTGTCGGGGGTCGCAGCGACGGGACCATGACTGTCGCTGCCACTGTTGGCAAGAAGTCCGAGGCCAAGGGCGCTGCCGGCATAGATCCAGATGTCGTTGTTATCACGCTCATCTGTGGTACTGGCTTCAGCCTTCCAGACGGGCGGTGACGTTGGTGCTGTGTCACTACCCTGAGCTGCGCTGTTCTCATCGGTGGTCGCAGCGGTTATCGTCGAGGCGGGAATGTCACTGCTGCTGTGAATGGCGCTCTGGTCAGCAACCATGCTGGCGTCAGGGCTGTAGAGTGCGCTGCTTTCTGCGGCGAAAAATCCTTCGAGGCGAAGGATAATCTTACCCTCTTTTTCGACCAGCAGCGCTCTGTTGGCACGGGTGAGTAGCACATCACTGACTGCTTTTCCGGTGTTGGCATCTATTAGTGCGAAGAGCTGCGGGCTGCTCTCCTGTTCATGGTAAGCAACGGCAAAGACCGCATTCGCAGCAGTGATTGACTGCTCGCTTATCTGGTTCCCCAGTTGCTGACGAAGAAGGTAACGTGACATTTCTGACGCCTCGGCTAATGGTCGGGTGTGGCGATTGTCGTCTGACCGGGTGTTGTTACTGGGTTTAAACCGGCTAGGTGACGGACGTCAGGATTTATAGCACAGGAATTTTCTTGATGTTCTAAATCAGCACACTTCAGCACAATTCAGAAGAGTGTTGGCCTCATTCAGCCATTGGCAGCTGACCCTGAACGCTTCTCTGTTTGAATCGGCAGGGTGAGCTTTACCTCGAAATGGGGCTCTTCATAATTGATGTCCAGTAAACCGTGGTGAGCATTGGCAATCGCTTTGACCGTATAGAGACCAATCCCTTCCCCACTTTGGTTATGGCTGTTTTTTCCACGGTTCCCTATCTGCAGCAGCGGTTGGAGTTCACCGGGAGAGAGACTGTCGTTGCTAAGGGTGAGCACTAATTGTCCCTTCTGTTTGGTAATGTGCAGGGTGATTGGCGTCTTGGCAAGACGATATTTGATAGCATTCTCGAGGAGATTGCGCAGGGCGACGGTTATCAGTTCGCTGTCCCAGATACCGCTACACTCCTCTTTTTCCAGGGACCACTCGAGTTTGAAGGGCTCCAGTCGTTGTTGTAGTGTTGGTTCTTGCAACAATGTGGTGATGATTTCGGCACAATTATCACTTTTTACCTGGGTGGCGGGAGTGGCAGCGGACGTCATCTCTTGATGCATAAAGCGATCGATAAGGGTAAACCCTTTTTCACACTGTTCACGAATGCTGTTAAGTTCTTCTCTCTGACTGCTGCCCTGCAGTTGCTGTAACTGAGCGAGTTTGTCGATGTTGCTTAAGGGAGCCCGGAATTCGTGGGTGAGCATTTTGAAGAGACGCTGCTGGTTTTTATGCCGCTCCTGAATGAGGTGTGACTGCAGATGATCTGCCTCACGCTGGCGATCCCGCAGGTGATAGCGGTAAATGATCGCCATGCTGAAAATAATGATATGGTTCAGGTAGGCGATGTCGAAAAAGTGGACGCGGAACCAGGTGAAAGAGAGAATCCCCAGCAGCACCAGATGGAGCATGGTGACGGCAACAAGCGAAACGGCGAAGGCATAGAAAAAGAGGGTATTCAGCATCCGCTGATGCCCTTTCCAAATCTTCCATAACAGAAGTCCTAGCATCCAGTAGAGCAGTGGTAGCACGACGATCATCATCACCACCCGTTGCGATGCGTAGTAGCCGCTGGTGACGAAGGGGAGGCAGAGGATCATAGCGGCCACCATGATCTGTGCCGTCCGGTTGAGCCACGGTGCGTAGCGTTTGGCCTCTATCACATTGAGGTAGAGCCAGATCCCGACGACATTGGTGAGAATCACGCTAACACCGGTGAGGGCGTCAATGGTCGTGCCGTACAGTGCCGGAAAGATAAAGGCCGTATAGCCTTTGGTATTGGCGATAAGGGTTGCATGAATCAGGCTGTAGAGTGCGTAGAGCGCAAAGAGCCTCTCCCGCAGATAGAGTCCAAAGGCGAAAAAGAGCGCTGCCACCAGTAGCATGGCACCGATGAGTAGGGCGTACCAGAAGCTCCAGCCCATTTCAGAGTGAAGGTGTTGTTGTGATGGGGTGAGGTAGGCGTAGAAGACGTGGGCGCTGTTGGTTTGGATACGAAAGTACCAGATCTCCGTGGCACCACCTGAGGGTAACTCTAGTGCCGCCAGACGGCCGCCGTAGCTTCTCTCCTCTTTAGGGACGTGGTCGCCATAGCGCTCGAGGCGATAGGATTGTGGTTGTTGCGGGTCGGGGCGATAGAGATCAATCCGATTAAGGTAAGACTCTCCCATGACGAGTAGCAGGGGTAGGGGATCTTCAGGCAGGGTAACCTCCCAGCGATACCAGTAACCTGCCGAGGCATTGCCGACCCCAGGTTGGCGTTGTGCTAGCGGGGCAAAGCTCTCCAGTGCCAGCGCTCTAATGTTATCAATGGTTTGCTCGCCACTTTCGTCAATATAGAGTTGCAGATAGGGTGCTGTCCACTGGGGAAAGGAGCCCTCTATTTGCACTCTCTGAGCTGCCGTAGCAGCGAGCGGTAACCATAGTATGAGTAGCGTGAAGAGCCATTGCCGCGCTGTTAGGCGACGGGTGATCAATCTTTTAGCATCAGTGCACATTGATATGAACCATTAGGCGATAACCGCGACCATAGACCGATTCAATGAGCAGATCGCCATCTTCGCCCATTAATTGCACCATTTTGCTACGCAGGTGGCGAATCAGGCTATCGATACTACGGGCGCTGTTAATGTAGCTGGCGTCGGCATGCTGGAAGAGGGTCAGAATGTGGTCGCGGCTGAGCACCTGACCATGGTGGCGACTGAGCCAATCCAGTAGTAGCGACTCTTTCTCAGATAGTTTCACTGACGTTTTTTTACCGTTGGTTTTACGGTAGAGCACCCAGTGAAGGGTGTCCAGCAGCCACTCATCTTTTGCAGTCGTGCTATTTTCCTGTTGCGAGAGGTTTTGCAGGATGTTGTCGATAGAGGATTTAAGCACCATGAAATCACGCCGCTTTTCGAGAAAAGCGTTCACCTTGTGGCTATTAGCCAGCAGATAGTTGTCGTCATAGTCGTGGTTGGTGAGTACCACCAGAGGCAGCTCGGCGGCTGAATATTGTTGTCGTAAGAGAGCGATTAGATCCAGTCCGCTCCCTTCCCCTAACTCGATATCAATAATCGCGAGGCAGGGGAGGCGGATCTTCATCGCTTTGGCAAAAGCCTCCGGGGTATTGAAGGCATTGCCGTGATACCCCGCAAACTTGAGTAGTTGCACGGTGGTGGCGGTAAAGACCGGATCATCATCGAGAAGATAGATAAGCGGTGGTGTTAAGTAGGTGAGTCTCTCCATAGCAAAGAGAAGCTATCATACTATTGATGAAATTGGCACTTGCTAACTGCCTTGGCTTAATAACGAAATCGGTGTTGAAGAAAGTGGGTTTTCTAAGCCGCCTGTGCGGCGGTGAACATGGTGATCCTGATTTACCTACAAACTCAGGCATTTCTAAGCCGCCTGTGCGGCGGTGAACAACGACAAGGGGCAGGCGCGGGTGGTGATTTCTTTCTAAGCCGCCTGTGCGGCGGTGAACTCTGCTAAGTCGTCCCAGACGTGTGGCTGCGTTTTCTAAGCCGCCTGTGC
>JADGBN010000171.1 GCA_015231435.1 Gammaproteobacteria bacterium | reverse complement strand
AAATAATACCCCGTGGCAAGCTGATTTTTCTCATGCTTGTTGACTTTAATTAACACAGTTGCTCTCCCAAAGGGAGAGGGAGAAAAAGTAGTGGGGGTCTGAACGGTTACTGACGGGGATATTCAGTGAATCGTTCGAACAGATCACCCCACAGGATTCCACGCTTAATTACCGGCACTATCGAGCACTTTGTAATACTGCTTTACATTAACCGTATCAATCTGTTCTGGGTCAAGAAAGCGTTCGGCATACTGTTGATAGACGCCGCTACTGAGAAAGAGATTAAACAGATCTGGGTCGATATGACCATCATTACGCATAAAGCTCATGATTTTCAGTGATTCACTGAGTGTCTTGGGTTTTTTGTAGGGGCGATCTGAGGCGGTTAGTGCCTCGAAAATGTCAGCAATCGCCATCATCCGCGACTGCAGACTCATCTCCTCACGCTTCAGTTGACGTGGATAGCCGGTACCCACCATCGTCTCATGGTGATTGGCGGCAATCTCTGGCACCTTGGCAAGATGTTTTGGAAAGGGCAGCTGATCAAGCATGATAATCGTCTGAATAATGTGTTCGTTTATCTTGAACCGCTCCTCATTGTTGAGCGTACCACGGGCAATGGAGAGGTTATAGAGCTCACCGGCATTATTAATATGTTTAGGTGGTTTGATTTTAATGCCATAAGCATCAACATCGTAGGGGAGTTCTCCGCCCTTGGGTCGGGGGAAGATATGCTCTTTTTTATCACTTAACAGCTGTTCCCGAACGGGTAGGTGCTTAACCGCCATTCTCGAGAGACGCAGGCTCTCTTCATGGGAAAGACCAAGCCTGTCATCAAAGTGACGCACCCACTCCCGCTTGGCAATCTGCTGTAGCCGTTCAAGACGTTGCCCATCCATAAACTCACCACCGATATTGCACTCGGCGATAAAGGCGTACTCGTCACGCAGTGCCGTCAGCGACTGCGCAAGCGCCTCCTGCAGCGCTTTTTCATCAAGCGCGCCCGCCTGATGCTGTTGCAGCAGCTCGATATGATGATCACGATAGAGGATCTCAAAACGACCACGGATCTCGTGTATGCGGTTGTAGATGGTTTCGAGTTTTGTCGATTTATCCATCACATACTCTGGCGTCGTCACCTTGCCGCAATCATGAAGCCAGGCACCGAGGTGAAACTCCCGCCACGCCTCTTCACTCATATCAAAATCGGCAAAAATCCCCTCATCACTTTCACAGGCCGCCTCCGCCAGCAGCCGCCCTATTTCGGGCACGCGTTCACAATGGCCGCTGGTATAGGGCGATTTAGCGTCAATCGCCGAAGCGGTCAGTTTGATAATCGCATCAAGCAACTCCGCCTGCGCTTTAACCAGATTCTTGTTATCCAGTGCCACCGCAGCCTGCGAGGAGAGCGCCTCAACCAACTCCGCTGACTCTTTGGAAAATTGCGTCACCCGTCCGGTGGATGATTTGCGGGCATTCACCAGCAGCAGTGCGCCAATGGCGCTACCCTGACGCGGTTTTAGGGGAACCACCAGCAGTGAAGAGGTCTGGTATTGATACTGTTCATCAAAAAGCAGGAATTGCGAAAAATCAAAATCCTTTGAATCACGCAAACTGACGACGTTTACGGTCCGTTCGGTCAATACCGCATGGGCAATGGGATGGTAATAATTAGGCCGACCATCTTCAAGATGAAGCAAGATCGCCGGCTCATCGATATCATCATCGTTATTGCCGCCCTTACGCATCTCCAGTGAGTCAAACGAGAGCATCTCGTAGGTGAGCTGATCGTGACTATCATTAAGTACCAGCAAAATACCGCCATCGGCACCGGTTAACTCCTTCGCACCCTGAAGAATCATCTCCATAAAACGCGGCTGATTGCGCTCGGTGGAGAGTGATATGCCCAGTCCTACCAAGCGTTCCAGCTTCTTCTGGGAGAGCGCCAGCTCACGGGTTCTTTCGCGAACCTTCTCCTCCAGCGTTTCGGCGTGTGACTCCAACCGTTTGTGCGCCTTCTCCAGCTCCTGCTGCTGTAGCTTTATCTTGCGACTCGCCTCCATCAACCCCTCTTCACTGCGATCGCTAAGACGGACCAAGCGTCGCGTGGTTTTCAGCAGCTTTTTATACTCACCAGTCAGCCGCTGCAGCGGGGGGCGAAACGCTTCAGGAACCTCCGGCGAGACGATTAGGGCTTCATACTCCTCGATAATCGTGTTCTCGGTATCAAAGGTGTCAAATGCCATGATGGTCCCCTCTCGTCTGGTACGGGTCTATTGCTCTGGATAAACGGTTAATCTCTGGCGACAAGGTTAAAGGTGGCGTGCTCCAAATCCTCACCAAACTCTTCGCCCATCTCCTCCATATTGTCGTCATCGGATTCATAAATCCAGTTAATGGTAAGCGTGTTCTCTTCAGCCGCCATATCCAATGTATCAAAAAGATTCATCAAGACCTTGGCACTGCTGCTGTTGAAATAGATGAGTTCAAAATTAAAGACAATCTCACTCCCTTTCTGGGCTTCAAGATAACGTTTCAAAGCGGCTATCGGCTCGCCATAAAACTCTGAAACATCCTCGGGATAGGATTCACCTTTAATAAGAAAGGTATGATTGGCAAAATCAAAGTCAATTTCAGGTGAACGCTCTTGGGCAGCAATTGTTATCGAATCCATTATTTTCTCTCTCTGTTAATCAGAATCTGTTTAGACAAAAGCCGTCAGGCTGAAATAGGAACTAAACTCCGCATCATCAACGAAGTCAAAATCAAACCGTTTTGAGTGGCGGGCAATATCGATAAAGCCGACCCCAGCCCCCTTGCTTCCTTCGGGTATTTCACCCCTGAGGGTGTTTTTATAATGTTGGCGCATCTCATCCTCACTCATTCGCTGAATGCTTTCAAGATTATCCCGCAGACGCGGAACATCACGCTGTTCAATACGGTTGGAACAGGCAATAAAATAGTCTTTATCGTCATGTTGACCCACAGTCAGCAAGCCGTAGCGCAGCAGTTGTAATTCGTCGCCTTCGGTCTCGGCGCTATAGCGAATCACATTCTGAAACTGCTCCACAAAAACGTGAAAAATACTCTTTGCAATTTTTTTCTCGACATTTCCCAGCGTCATCCTCTTTTTCAGCACATCACCGATACTGAAAAGCACCTCTTCAGTCATATAGCCGCTGTAACAGAAGATAATGCCATCTTCGATTAATGACTCCCGTAACCTCATCATTCGACTCGCTTTCACAAGTACCTCCTTGGCGTTATTCCGCTAGTATATACCCTTTCTACTTGAAATTGCAGGGTCGTTGCACCAAAGGCCAAGCTGCGCACGCCGCAGTCGCTCACCCCAATCACATAGCTTATCTATGCTCATGGGGATTCGCGCCTTTGCCGCCTACCTGCATTTCCAAGTAGTTTGGGGTTAAGCTATCTTTCTACGCGAACATATCTGCGTCAGAAAATTCCGCCGGGTATCGATTTCAATTCAAATACGGCGATCCAACAGACAAACTAACGCAGCCAACGCGTCTGCAGGGTTATCGCACTACTGAATGTACGACTCGCCCCTACTCTGTCTAGGGGAATGGCTACAGGGGGAGGAGTGACCGCCTCTATCTCACTCACTTTAAGGGCGATCGCCTTTAAGTCACTATCGCCCGGCTTTATCCTTCCCTTCACCACAGCGGTGAGATCTTTTAACCAAGCGGTTAACGAATCCGTTGTATCGCTACCCGCCAGCAGCGCCTTGTCGCCAAGGGTCGTTCGGTAGGTTTGACTACAGAGCAGCAGCAGATCGCTGCGATTAAGGGTGAAAGGGCCACCAAACTCAATAGTGGGCATTCTCTTTGCGTCGCCTATCTGCGACTCCCCCTCTTCTGCTGTCCCTTTACGCGGATAGTTATCGGCGCTGATATACTCCTCTGAATTACGCCCGCTAACCAGATAGAGCGCACCATTGCCAACCTTCGCCCAGTGTATCTGCCCCTGCTGAATAATTACCATAATAAGGGTAACCCCGGTAACCGCCTCCTGCGTAGCAAGTTCGATTAACTCAAAATGGGCGGTGTTAATCACTTGAAGGAAGAATTGACGCACGCGTAACACAGGATGGGGTTCCGCGAGAAAGTGGTGGCTAATCACCTCCTGGAGTCTGTCCATCGCCAGGCGTGTCTCTTTTTTCTTGCCACTGCCCTCAGAAAAAATAAACAGCTGTGCCTCTGGAGTGGCGATCTGCCACTCACCCTCCTGTTTACTGCTAAAACCGCTGACTGCTTGTTCAAAATGAATCATTGTCGCTGCCCCAACGTTAAGTTACCTAATTGCTCCAGAGACCATTCAACCACGGATACGCAAACCTTGGCAAGAGTGTTCCAACGCGACCGGCTACACCGCTAAAAAATCTCGAATCTTTATCACAAGAAAGGTAATATCTATACCCAAAATCATTGGAAATGATGGAAGGCGGCAAAGTCGCGAATCCCCATGAGCTTAGTAAACCTAAGTGATTGGGGTGAGCGACTGCAGCCAACGAACCAGCATTTTCAAGGATGACGGG
>JADGBN010000170.1 GCA_015231435.1 Gammaproteobacteria bacterium | reverse complement strand
CCATAGAGCGGGAGTTTGGCCGTATCTCCACCTTGACGCATCTAATTGCCAATAATGCCAGCACTATCATTCAGAGTAACCGCGAACGGATGATTAATCTGGCAAAACGCCCAGATATGCAGGCGATGGATGCAACCCGCTGTGACTCTATTCTTCAAGAGTTCGGAGATCTTTTTCCCGAATTTGCCAATCTCGCTACCGTCGATCTTAACGGTATGGCGCCCTGTTCGGGGGTTCCGCAGCCGGGTGGCAAACCGGTTTCCGTGGCAAAAACAGAGTGGTTTAAGCGCGGGATGGCGTCACCGCGCTTTCTGGTTGGTAACCCTTTTATCGGCCCGATAACCGGCAAGCGGGTCTCGGTGCTGCTTGAGCCAGTTTGGGGCGCCCAGCAGCAGCACTTGGGTTTTCTTGGATTGCCGCTGGATCTTGAACGCCTGAATCTTCACCTGCCCGAGAATGCGCTGCCGCAGGGAACCCGCTATGGTTTTATTAGCGATGATGGCACGCTGGTCTGGAGTAACAGTGATGCTGACAATAGCGTCTCCGTGGTAGCGCCGCACAACCATACTGCTGAACTCATCACGATTATCAAACCCCGGGATGGTCGTGCGGTTAGCACTGCCCTGGATGGTATTGAGCGTTACTTTGTCACCGTGCCGGTACCCTTGGCGGGTTGGAGTGCCTTTATGGGGGTCTCTGCCGAAGTGATTAGTCGATCAGTGTTCGCTTCGGCACGTCAGAATATTTTTATGGGTGTAATGGCACTGCTGGTGATCGCGACGCTGCTCTTTTTTATTTTTCGGCGTATAGAACATGCTGAACAAGAGCTGCTACTTGCCAAGGAGGCGGCAGAGGGAGCCAATCGCGCAAAAAGTGTTTTTCTTGCCAGTATGTCCCATGAGTTGCGTACACCGCTTAATGCGATTCTCGGCTTTGCTGAGTTAATGGAGAAAGATCTCTCTATTCCAGAACATCAACTTGAAAATCTCAATACCATTAATCGCAGCGGGCATCACCTGCTTAATCTAATTAACGATATTCTTGAAATCTCAAAAATAGAAGCGGGGCGGATGACCCTGCAGCCACAGATCTGCGATCTGCATGAGACCGTCGCCTCCGTGGTGGATGTGATGGGGCTGCGGGCGCGTCACGATGGGCTGCAGCTAGCGCTCATTCAATCTGAAAAGCTGCCGCGTTTTGTGACGCTGGATGTCGGTAAGCTGCGTCAGATTCTCATAAACCTTCTCTCCAATGCGATTAAATATACCCCTTTTGGCAGCGTCGAACTCTTTGCCGATGCTATTAATGATGGCGATCAGCTAATTTTGCAGTTTAGCGTCAAGGATACTGGGGTCGGACTGACCGATGATGAGATGGCCAGTATCTTTCAGCCGTTCTATCAGACCGAACATGGTATTCATGTCGGTGAGGGGACGGGGCTTGGGCTCTCGATTTCGCGCCAGTACGCGCGACTGCTGCAGGGCGACTTAACGGTTAGCAGTGTGGTTGGGCAAGGCTCATGCTTTACCCTGCGCCTGCCTGCCCGACTTGAGGAGGGGCTGGCGGAGGTGATTGAATCGCGTCATGTTATCCGCCTAGCCGAGGGGCAGTCGGCATACCGTATTCTGATTGTTGAGGATAAGCGTGATAATCAGCAGCTATTGCAACAGATCCTTGAAAATGCAGGGTTTATAACCGCTATTGCCGCTAATGGTGAGGAGGCAGTCAAACAGTTTCAGCACTGGTCGCCGCACTTTATCTGGATGGATATGCGCATGCCGGTCATGGATGGTTATGAGGCGACTCGCCGCATTCGCGCACTTCGCGAGGGGGTAGAGATCCCCATTGTCGCCCTGACAGCTTCGGCATTTGAGGAGGATCGGGCGATGATTCTTGCTGCGGGTTGTAACGATATGCTGCGCAAACCGCTTGAGGCGGATCGCCTTTTCGCGATGATGGAACGCTATCTGATGCTTGATTATGTGAAAGGAGACGTTGCGGCGGAACCACCACCACCCTCTAGTGCCGAAGATTTATCGAGGTTATCGCCGCAGTTGCGGCAACAGCTGCATGAAGCGGCAGAAGCGCTCGATATTGAGGCGATTCGTGCGCTGTCGCTAAAGATTAAGAGCGAACACCCTGACCTTGCGGCATTTATTGATGCCGAGGCGAAGCAGTACCGTTTTGAAACATTGATGCAACCCCCTGAAGCGGATAACGACCCAAGATGAAGCCTCGTCCCGCTGCGACTATTCTGATTGTTGACGACAACCCCAACAACTTGCGTGTTCTGGAAAATATTCTTGTCGGCGCCGGTTACCGTATTTTGCCGGCCATGAGCGGGGCGAGTGCGCTGCGGGCGGTACAAAAAGTGATGCCCGATGTGGTGTTGCTGGATGTACGAATGCCAGAAATGGATGGTTATGAGGTGTGTCGCCGCCTTAAAGAGAGTCCGGGCTGCAAGGATCTGCCGATCATCTTTATTAGTGCGCTTCAGGAGACCGAAGATAAACTCAAGGCGTTCCGGGTCGGCGGGGTGGACTACATTACCAAGCCCTTTCACTCGCTGGAGGTGTTGTCGCGGGTGAAAACCCATGTTGACCTCAGTCACTCCCGTCATCTGTTGGCAGAGATTAATGAAAATCTTGAAGAGAAGGTCGCGCAGCGAACCACAGAGTTAACCGCCAGTAACGCCCGTCTTGATCTCGCTATGCGGCGTGAGCAGGCGCTAAGAAAGGTGCTAACGCTGTCGCATTCAGCGATGGATCTGCAACAGTGTCTCGCCAGGGGGCTGGAGTGGTTGTCGGAGATCTTTCAATGGCATGCCCCACAACGCAAGACAGCGATCTTTCTTACCCGAAAAGGGGGTGAGAGTCGGCAGATGGATATTGTCGCCAGTGTCGGTATTCCTGCAGAGCAGCTTGAGTACTGCGCCAGTATTCATTTTCGTGACTGTTTGTGCGGTGAGGCTGCCAACGAACAGTGCGTGATTAATGTCGATATGGCCCACTGTCCCAGCGATTTGCGTTATCCCGATAGCAAACCGCGCGGGCGCATCGCGCTGCCGCTAATCTCCGAGGGGAGAACTTTAGGCGTACTGATGCATACGATTGAGGGCGCGGGGGCGGTAAGCGATGACGAACGTCATCTATTGGAGCAGGTGGTTGATATTCTTTCAATTAGTATTGCCCGCCGCTATGCCTATGACCATATCGCTTATCTTGCCTACCATGATGAGTTAACCGGGATGATGAACCGTCATGCGCTGCTTGAACAGATGGCATCGCGGTTGCAGCCCAACGCTACTGAACAGGGTGGTTTTGCCGTCATCTTTGTTGATATGGATCACTTTAAGCAGATTAACGATGTGCTGGGACATCACGCCGGTGATAATTATCTGAAAAGTGCGGCGCAACGAATTGCCGCAGCCCTAACCAAAGAGGATGCGCTCAGTCGCTGGGGCAGTGATGAGTTTGTCGTACTAGCACCTGATGGCGGCAGTAGCCGGGAAGCGATTAGGCGTCAGGTGCAGGCATTGGCACAGCGTTTGACCGAAACGCTTGAACAGCCTTTTGAGGTTGAGCGGCAGGAGGTGCAACTGAATGCCAGCATTGGTATCGCTCTCTATCCGGGTGATGGCGAGAGCGCCGCCGAACTTGTGCAACATGCCGAGTTGGCGTTGTCGCGTGCCAAGGCGTCGGGTCGTCATCAGATCCAGTTTTATCAGCCGCAGATGCAGCAGGAGGCGGCGCATCGCATGATTCTTGGCCACCATTTGCGTCGTGCGATTAGCAATCAGCAGTTCACCCTGCACTATCAACCCCAGACCAGTATGACGGGCGAGCTGCTAGGTGCCGAGGCGCTTATCCGCTGGCAACATCCGGAGCAGGGGCTGATCTCACCGCTTGATTTTATTCCCCTCGCCGAAGAGATGGGGTTTATTGTCCCACTCGGGGAGTGGGTGTTAAGTGAAAGCGGCCGCTGGTTAGGTGATTTGGGGGACGCCTCTTTGGGGCTGATGAAACTCTCGGTCAATGTCAGTGCTCGCCAGTTCTACGAGCGAAATTTTGTTGATCGCTGTCTTGCCATTCTGCGCGAAGGCAACATCTCGCCGGAGAGAATTGAGCTGGAGGTGACGGAGAGTCTGTTGCTCGATAATATCGAAAATGCCCGCGCCAAAATTTCTACCCTGCGTGACAACGGTTTCTGTTTTGCCGTGGATGACTTTGGTACCGGTTACTCGTCACTGGGCTATCTAAAAAGTCTGCCGGTGCAGAAGTTGAAGATCGACCGTGCTTTTGTTCAGGATGTTCATCTTGATTCGCGTAACCTCGCCATTGTCCGGACGATAATTACTCTGGCAAAAAACCTTGGGATGACCACTATTGCGGAAGGGGTCGAAAAGCGTGAAGAGGTCGATTTTCTTTATGCCGCCGGTTGTGATGCCTTTCAGGGATACTATTTTGGTAAACCGATTACGGGGGAGAATTTTGTCGCCACCTGGTTAAACAAGGTATATACCCAAACTACTTGGAAATGCAGGTAGGCGGCAAAGTCGCGAATCCCCATGAGCATAGATTAACTATGTGATTGGGGTGAGCGACTGCAGCCAACGACCCTGCAGTTTCAAGTAGAAAGGGTATAA
>JADGBN010000016.1 GCA_015231435.1 Gammaproteobacteria bacterium | reverse complement strand
CTTTCTACTTGAAATTGCAGGGTCGTTGGCTGCAGTCGCTCACCCCAATCACATAGTTAATCTATGCTCATGGGGATTCGCGACTTTGCCGCCTACCTGCATTTCCAAGTAGTTTGGGTATATACCCGTTCTATAGATTATAACCACCTCTCTTTTCGGCTGTGGGGAAAAAACAGCGCTACTATAGTTAAAAAAATTGTTTTACGTCATCTGGATAGTGATAAGATCGGAAAACCTGTAGAAAATTGCTGTTGCGTGGCAACGGCACAGCGGTCAGCTCTTTTTTCTGCTGTTTGCGGTGGTCGGCTGCGCTTCACTTATGCAGAACTAGCGTCGTCTGCCTGCTGCGTTTGCGATGAGTGGATAACAGGTTTATCAATCCTATGAGGCTTATGAGGTCGTCACGACTGCCGGTGATGTCTGGACAGTCACTTTTAGAGTTAGTTGCGGAGAGTTACGGAATGCGTCTAATGTCGGTATCGAGGTCATCAACAGGATGGCGCGCGCTGGTCGCCATACTGTTAATGGTTCAGTTAATTATGCTATCGCCGGTAGTTGCGGCAGTGACTGCTGTTTATGGCCCGGTAACCGCAGGAGATACATTGCTGCAGGTTGCGAACAGCGTTGCAAAGACGCAGACGTTATCGGCGGGGCAGCGTGATCTGCTTATGCTGGTGGTGCTGCAGGAGAATCCTAATGCTTTTAGTGATCCCTGTAATATTAATACGCTGCGCGAAGGTGTGGTGCTGCAGTTGCCAGCGCTAACTGATCTGAAAACGGCGGATAAGTCAACCCTTAAGGCGGCAACGCTTCTAACACAGCGCCAGTATTTGCTTGAACAAGGTGATGCAACAGCACCCTATTGTCAGGAGATCCGCGCCTTGTGGTCAGCACCTGAGGTTGCCGTGACGTCTACAGCAGCAGCCAAGAGCAATGAAGGTGAGACGGCGGTTGTCGCTGTTGCGCCAGAAGAGGCACCGTTGGCGGTGACTGAGTAGCTCCAGAGGCAGTTGTCGCAGAGACGGTTGTCGCGCCGTCGGTAGTGCCTGAACCTTCCCCTTCTGTGAGCGAACCTGAAACTGTCGCTGAGGTGGCAGAAGCGGCGCCGTTGCCAGTGCCTGAGGCAACAGCTGTTGCGACTGAGTCGGTCTCCGCAGAAGCGGTTGTCGTACCAGCAGCGCCTGAACTTCCCCCACAAAGTGAAATTGTCGCGGTTGAGGTTGAAGCGGCATCGTTGCCAGCGCCTGAGCCAACGCCTGTTGTAACTGCGGCGGTCACTGCAGAAGCGGTTGTCGTGCCAGCTGCACCTGAACTTTCCCCGCAAAGTGAAACTGTCGCAGAGGTGCCGCCGCCGACGACACCGCAAACAACTGCGGTAGCCGTAGCGCCTGTTGTCGCTAAAGTCGTTGCCCCACCGCGCAACGGTGAGGTGGTCGTGCAGCGCACCGAGGAGCCAAAACTTGTTCCTGCTGAACCGATTGCCGCACAGGGTGCGACACAGTTCCCTGATTTGGCCTGGATGAAGGTGGAGAAGTTGCTGCGGGGGAAGTGGCAGTCAATGACGCACGCCTATAATGAAAACTGGCTGCTTATCTGGCCAGCTAACAGTAAGGCGACAGAGAGTCGCTACTCGATTGTGGTTGCGGTTTCCAAAGAGTCCAAAAGCTATGTGCTGGCCTTGGACAAGCTTCTTGAGGTTTTGCAGTTAAACGGGATATCTGCTGCCTTAACCATTGTTAATATTGATACCGAGGCGTTACTCATGTATGAGTTAATGCGCTATGCAGAGGCCGAGAAGGCCAATCTTATCTTCTCGATGGGTTCTCAGGCGGAAGTATTGCTGCACGATCACTATCGTCAGAGCAGTATTGCTGTCGTTACCTGCACCAACAAAGATCCGGTGCTGCTGGGGCAGATTGAGAGTTATAGCGGTGGCGGGGAGGGCAGTAATATCGCCTATACTTCATTGAATGTACCGCTGACCGTACAGATGCAGTATTTGCGGCTGCTACGTCCCAATATTAAGGTGATTGGTCTAATGTATGATAAAAATCACAAAGAGGTGATGGAGACAGAGGTCGGCCCAACGAAAAAGCTGTTGCAGGAGGAGGGGGTTGAGGTGGTCGATGTGGCGGTGGAAGATCTGGAGAGTGCTGCTGCAACGCTGGAGATTCGTATGCCCGAGGCGGTGGCCGAGATGCGGGCGCATGACCCTGATCTTAAAAACAGCCTCTTTTTAATGACCAGCAGTACGGCTATTTTCAGCCATACCAAAACAATCAATAATTTCAGTGGCAATATTCCGGTGGTTGCTGCTATTCCCAATGCGGTGACCACAGGAGCCGATAGTGCGGTTCTCGCTTTTGGCATTGATCGCCGCAGTAACGCGCACCTTGCGGCGCAATACGCGGTGTCGATTTTGCGTGACGGAGTAAAACCTGCTGATTTGCAGGTGGGGGTAGTGACACCGCCCGATATTTCGGTTAATTTTATGGTGGCGAAGAAGATTGGCTTAAAGATACCGTTTCACTTTCTCGAGTTGGCGACTTCAATTTATAACTATGAAGGGAAGATAGTGCGCGATTTTGGTAAGGATGTTCCGCAATAATGAAGATAAGTAAAAACACCATTGTTCTCAACTCTCCGCTTATATTTGTAGAGTTAATTACCATTCTTCTCCTCACCTATATCGCCTATGGTGAGGGTAATCGTAAATTTGAGGAGTTTCAGCTTGGCAAGATGGCCTCTCAGGCTGAGATTATTAAAAACGCGCTTGACTCCCAGATGCAGGCGGGTATCCCGATTGATCAGTACAGTGGTTTTAATACGCTTGGCGAGGTGCTGATGCAGTCTGATCCCTATATTCATCAGGTACTGGTTAAAGATCTTCAGGGTGGAGATATCTATGCCAAAAGTGAATCTGAGGTAAAGGCCTGGCAGGGGACACCGATTGTGCTGGCGCGCTTTGACAGCAAAATGGTGAGTTTTGAGCGGTCGCTGGAGTTCTACCGTGTAAAGCTGAATGTAACCGGTAAATTCGGGCCTGCGGGCACCATCTGGTTAACCGTTGACCGTGATGCCGTGCGCTTGCCGGTGGCTGAGCAATTTACCAAGATTGCCACGATTAATGCGGTTATTATGGTGCTATTTACCCTGTTTGTAATTCTCTTTGCCGCCATGGCGGATGAACGATCCAGCTGGGACAATAAGCGCAAGCAGGTGCTTAACATCGCTTATCTGGTGAGCTTTCTGGTGATCTCTTCGGTCATTGGTCTTTCGGTCTTTAAACTCTATGAAAGCGGCGCAAGTGCCAAGGCACAGGCGCTGGCAAATGCCATGGCGCAACGAATTGATACAGTTCTTAAACTGAACATCGATCTGAATGATGTCAGCGGTATTAATCTTGCCTTTAACCGCTATCAAGAGAGCAATCCCGAGATTAACAGCATTGCGCTAATGCGCGACAATAAGGTTTACTTTACGACGCTTGAGGGAAGTCTCGGTAAACCATACCAAGAGCCTGCTGATAGCTATCTCTTTTTGCAACAGTTGACGCAGGGAAAAGCGGGTGGCGTTGCTGACAGTAACTGGCAACTGGCGGTGACCGTGCCGGTCTCCATTGTCAAGGATGCGATACTTGATCGTCTTAATGAGTTTCTGGTATTGATGCTCGCCTGCGGCTTGATCTCATGGATTTTTCTTGATGCAGGAACCGGATTAACACAGTGGGTCGCCAACCAGAAGCATCGAACAGAGGCGCAGACAATAGACCGGGGCAATTTTGATGTCGGACTAAAACTGGTTAAACCGGCCTATTTCCTGATTGTCTTTACCAGTGCCTTGCCCGTCTCATTCTTACCGCAGCTAGTGACGGACATGGCGGCGGCGTCGGCAACTTCGATAGCCACAGCAACGCTGCCCTTTACTGTTTACTATTTTATCTTTGCGGCAGTACTCATTCCTGCTGGGCGCTATGCTGAACAGGTGGAGTTAAAATCGATGATGGCTGTCGGTTTTACCACCGAGCTCATTGGCCTCTTCCTGATTGCTGCCAGTGATAACTATTGGATGCTGACCCTTGGCCGCGCCTTTTCAGGGTTTGCTCAGGGTGTGTTCTTAATTGGCTTAAACTCCTATACTCTGTCGATTACCCCGCGTGAAAGGCGTACGGAGGGGGCTGCGGTGAAGGTAAACGGGCGTAATGCAGCACTGATTGCCGGAACCGCGATTGGTGCGCTTCTTTATGCCTATATTGATTACCGTACCATCTTTTTTATTGCCGTGGCGATTAGCTTAATCGGTATTCTCTATCTTTGGCGCCTAGTGCCCAGTGTCAATGAGTTAATTGCTGCATCAAAGGTTGCCAGCAAGCGCAGTTCTAAGGAGATTAAACTCAAGGATGATATTGTCGCGGTGGTGAATGATGGCGAGTTTATGAAGACGCTTATCTTTGTCGGTCTTGTCGGCAAGATGGCGATCACTGGGGTGATTATGTTTGCCATTCCCCTCATCTTATCTGAGCGTGGTGTTGCCTCTGAAGATATTGGCCAGTCGATAATGCTCTTCTATGTTGCCTCTATCGTGATTACCCGCTACGCATCCAAATATGTCGATGCCACCGGTGCAAGCCGCATGATTTTGATTGTTAGTGCCGCCGTGGGTGGGATTGGTATGGTGCTCATTGGTATTACCGGAATTACTACTTGGCAGTTTGATTACCCCTTTCCGGGTTTTCAGCTTATTCTAAGCGGGGTATTTCTTTTTAATAACTGGATAGCCCAATTCACGCTTGAGAATATCAACAGTTATATTATTTTGCTGGGAATTCTTCTAGCGGGGGTCTCCAACGGCATGATGTCGGCACCGATTATGACCCATATTGATAAAACACCGGTCGCGCATCAGTATGGTAACAAGGCAGTGGCGGCCACCTATCTCTTCCTTGAGCGTGGTGGCCATGTGGTTGGCCCGATGGTCATTAGTTTTATGCTGGTCTTTACGCATAATACGACGTTGGGAATTGCCCTGTTTGGTCTTGTCACCTTTATTTTCAGTATCTTCTTCCTCTTTACCTCACGTCAGGCATAGCGAGGCAGATTGGCACTATCCTCATTTACGGTGCGATGGATCATTAAGATTTTTCATCGCACACTTAAAAGTGGCTGCCGCATTGAAAACCGTCGCCTTGCTGATGCTGGAAATATCCAGGCATGTCTGGCCCTAGATATGGTGGTCACCTAGCGTATACTCTATTTCACACACCGTGGACGCAATCATCCACAGCTGCCTTGCGATATCTTTTTTTGAAGAAGATGAGTGGAAGGCGCTAACGACCTATAAGTCTTGATATGACGCTATTTACCGCTTGCTCTTGATGATCTGACTTGCCGTTGAATAGTGAGGTCCAGTCTGACGAGCCGATGAGTAGAAATTGACGTGTTACGGGGAGACGGTTAGCGCACTAATAACCGGCATGTCAAGATTTGCCCCCTCTCTTCATTATCTTTTTTGCTCTGATTCGAGCTTTTGCCGCAGAGAAGCAGGCTAAGGCGGATAGGTTGGGCTTCTGGTGCGGTGTATGGCAAGCAGAGGAGGCCCCTGGGGGTGGCGGAACAATTACTCCAGATAAGCGAGTTGTCGATCAACAGTTAGGTTATGCAACCGTTTATCCCGACTCCAGAGTTGATGTGCGTTATTCAGCAGCACTGCAGTCAGCAAATGAGCATCCACCCAGCCAATACCTCTGCTGAATAGTGTTTGCTGCTCTATACACTCCATCACCTGAGTATCGGCGGCGACATCAATTGCAGGAAGCTGACTTAACAGGTTGATAAATTGCTGGCGGTTTTTTATCTGACCACACGCTAACTCACCAATAATAAATGGGTGTATTAAAACTCGATTATTGGCCAGAAGTTGAACCAGTTGGGGTTCTTTTTGGCGCAAATGGTCAATCCAGACCGAGCTATCGACTAGTACCATTAGCCTAGCTCGCTTTGCCGTCTTGGGGCGGCATCTGCTTGTGGATCGCTGCCTCCCAAGTCAGCTAGCATCATGGCAGTATTTGAACTGGTTGAGGGTAAAGTTGACTGATTTGATTTGAGGCGTTGTTGCTTTATGAAAAGGGTAAAATGGAGTATTTCATCCAGTAGTGGTGTTGGCAAATCCTGTAACTGATGGAGAATTTGTTGTTCTAGTTGTTGATATTTTTGCATAATTTTTACTGACTCAGTTTATTAGGTGAGTGAGAAGGGGGTCAGGTCTTGGCATGACGCTATTTACCGCTTGCTCTTGATGATCTTACCTGCCGTTGAACAGTGAAGTCCAGTCTGATGAGCCGAAGCTGGCGAGTTATGGGGAGACTGTTGATGTACTAATAACCGTCATGTCAAGATTTGACCCCATCTTTGCGGGTGAACGGTTACGGTGTTAATGCAGCACGCTGGCACTCCCCTTTTTTTCACGATTCCTTAGCTAACTTCAGCCAGATTTTGCTGCTTGATAAAAGCAGCTATCGTTGGCCAGTGCGCGTTTAGATCAATCATATTCACATGCTTGCCCGGTGCCGAAATGGCAAGGCGTCGATTTGGGGCGTTCACTGTTTGCCAACGTAGGGCGGTGGCAGAGCGGTGGCCGGGATAGAAGGCGATGGTGGCAATATTAAGTGCACCTGCAAGGTGTAGTGGGCCGCTGGAACCACCGATAAAGAGTGCAGTTTTCGCGAGAACTTTAACCAGTTCAGGGAGTGTGGCAGGTTCAATAATCTTTGCAGCTCCATTTTTGCTTGCACGCTTTACCGACTCTGCCAATAGTCGCTCACCGGGGCCTGCCAGGAGGTAAATAGCGCTCATGCCTTGGGTGACCAGTTGATCTATTAACCAGCCATATTGGCAGGCACTCAGGGTACTGGCAGAACCACCGCTACCGGGATGGATAAGCACGGCAATGGGGGTAGAATCACCCTTCTCTACGGGGGGTGAAAACAGCGGGCGCTGAAGAGTAGGGGGCAACCAGTCGTTCTGGTTACCTAGCGCGTGAGCGGGGAGATGGTGGTCGGTGAGAAAACGGCTGATCAGATCGCAGTTATAGGCATACTCCGGCTTAAGTGAGCGAGAGCGGCGTTGGATTAACCGCTGGTTATAGAGGATCTGCACCCACTTGGTTGCCGGTGCAAGACGGTAGGGAATCTTCGCTTGACGCAGGGCCAGTGCCGTGCGCGGGGTTGAGTTGAGGGTAATCGCTACGGTGAACTCGCGGCTTTTGAGCGCCTCGGCAAGGGTGCTTGTACTGCTAAAATTATCGCTAATCACCTCATCCAACCACGGTAAAAGTGCTGCCAGCGGTGTGGTAAAGGGGGCAACCAGCACTGCTATTCTGGCCTGCGGTATCGCCGCTTTTAATAGCGCCAGCGCTGGCCAGGTGAGAATAAAGTCACCCAGTTTATCGTTGCGTATGAGGAGAATGTTCATTTATAGCGGGGGTTCAGAAGTTAGGTACTGTGCGATTCCAAGCGGGGCACGGCAGTTGCCGGTTGCTTGATTCGCTTTAAGTAGCGCTATATTGGCAAGACTCACGTCATAACTGCGGGGATGAAAAAGATGAAACTGCAGGGCGCTGAACTTCACATTAACTACCCTGATACCATAATGGCGTAGCCGCCAATCGATATCACTATCCTCGCCAACGCCTGCAGTAGTAAAACGTTCGTCAAAGCCGTTTACGGCAATCAGATCTTGGCGATGTGCGGCAAAGTTACAACCCAGCAGTGCCAAGGGACGTTTATGGGTAAGCGGGTGTAACCCTTGGGGTAGTAGAGCTAATTCTGCGCAGCGCGCCTTGTCATGGAGCATGGAGGGGAGATAGCGCCACGGCTGGTTAAGTTGCGCAAGGGTTTTCGGGTTGTGGCGTAAGCGCTGTGACCACTTCTCCCCCAGCTCAATGCGTCTTCCAGCGCTAACCCTGCCGATGGCAGCATGATGCAGGTGTGCAGCGACAAAATGGCGGTGAGGAATGCAGTCACCATCAATAAATATAATCCAGTGGTGCGCGGCGCTGGCGACAGCACGGTTCAGGGCGCGGTTTTTGCGAAAACCATTATCCTCTTGGGTGAACAGCCGCCAGGGAAAGGGGGGTGGTTGTGAATGTAGCAGCGCAGCAATGGTGGGGTCATCGCCATCCTGAGAAACAATCACCTCAAAAGTGCGGGTTGACTGCAGGGTAAGTGCCTGCAAAATCAGTGACAGCGCTCCGGCATCACGATAAACAGAGATGATAACGGTTGCGAAGGTCATGCTCTCACTGCGGATAACAGTAATCTGGAAAAAAGCAGTGACTGACTCGGGTAAAGCCAGTCATCGGAAGTACAAAGCGTGAAAGTTTGGCGTTTTGGCAGCAAGGCCCTGTGTCAGAATAAAGCACTAACGGTTATTCTTTAATAGAGATGTTTTGACGAACATAAAAACCTCTTCAGGATTAATGTCATTAATATTTCCCGTTGCCGACTTAATATAATTTTGGTTATTTCCTTTTGGTGCCCATTCCAAAGGATTGGTTGGGCCAAATAAAGCAACCATTTTTGTGCAGGAATATCCGGCAATATGCATTGTGCCGGTATCATTAGTAATATAAAGATCAACCATTGGTAAAATGGCGGCAAGTTTTTTAATTGATGTGTTCGTTAAAAGCATGAAATCAATATTTGCTTTAGTTAATTCACTGTGAATGTGGTTGATTATAATTTCGTCGGTGGGGCCAGAAGTGATTAAAATATAACAATTTAACTCTGTGTAAATATCTTTAATAAGCTTAATGTAGTTATTGCTATCCCATGTATTGCTCTTTTTTCCTGCTCCGGGATGGAGTGCAACTATGTTTTTTGTTCTGTCAGGAAAGTAGCTTGAAATAAAATTCTTTGCAAAATCTAAATCTGAATCACTCGAATTCAATTTAATTAAATGTCTTGAATTTTCTGATATATTACAATTGATTAGGTTGGCAACCTGTAAGTTTCGTTCAGACTGATGGGTGTTTTTCCAGAGGAAATCAGATTTAACATTTAATAATATATGTGATTTATTAACTTTGCCATCAATGGACTTTACGCCAACTCGATTCTTTGCTCCGGAGATAAAGTTGATTATGTGAGAGGTTGTTGAAATCTTGATTGTTGAGGGTACAAAGCCAAATGTGTATTTCCTATCGCGTAAATTTTTTAGGAAGTTAAATATTGCTTTAACAGAAGACTTATCAAAAATAAGGACACGATCAATGTAAGGATTTATATCAAAAAATGGAATTTCATAATTTGTTTTTGCGGCAACCAAAGTTATTTGTGAGTCAGGGTATTTTGTTTTTATTGCTTTGTAAAGCGTCAGTGAGCAGAGCATATCACCTATCTGATTATGTTGTCTTACAACTAGAATGTCTGTTGATTTTTTGTCCGCTTCGGTTTTAACTTTCATTTTTACAGCCCAGTAAACACTATTCGCCAGAGCACCCCTATCTGTGCGCCTGTTGCTAATATCCGAGCACTGTTATACCCAAAATCATTGGAAATGATGGAAGGCGGCAAAGTCGCGAATCCCCATGAGCTTAGACAACCTAAGTGATTGGGGTGAGCGACTGAAGCCAACGAACCAGCATTTTCAAGGATGACGGGTATAATCATCTTTTATGAGGCGGAGGGGTTAATGCAGTACGCTCTCACGCTCAATAAGCTGGCGAAAGTAGTCGATGGTTTTTATCAGTCCCGCTTCCAGCCCGATTTCGGGGGTCCAGCCGAGCTTGTTTTGGGCGAGACTAATGTCAGGCTGGCGTTGCCGTGGGTCATCCTGCGGCAGAGGTTTGAACACCAGCGTGGATGTTGAACCACTTAAGGCAATCACCTTTTCCGCCAGCTCAAGCATGGTGAACTCACCTGGATTACCGGTATTGACCGGGCCGGTAAAGTCATCAGGAGAGCCCATGAGTCGTACCAGAACCTCAATTAAGTCATCCACATAACAGAAGGATCGGGTCTGTTGGCCATCGCCGTAAATGGTGATAGGGTCGCCGCGCAGCGCTTGCATAATAAAATTGGAGACAACCCGCCCATCGTTAGGGTGCATGCGCGGGCCATAGGTGTTAAAGAGACGTGCCACTTTTATCCGCAGTTGATGCTGGCGGTGGTAGTCAAAAAAGAGCGTTTCGGCGCAGCGCTTCCCTTCATCGTAACAGGAGCGCACCCCTATCGGGTTAACGTGCCCCCAGTAGTGCTCTGGTTGAGGGTGGATATCTGGGTCGCCATAGACCTCGCTGGTGGAGGCTTGAAGAATCTTTGCCCCAGTCCGTTTAGCCAGTCCCAACATATTAATCGCACCATGCACCGAGGTTTTGGTGGTTTGTACGGGATCATGCTGGTAATGGATTGGTGAGGCGGGGCAGGCGAGGTTATAGATCTCATCTACCTCGACATAGAGCGGAAAGGTGACATCATGACGCATCAGCTCGAAGTGGGGATTGGGCAGCAGATGGAGAATGTTATCCTTGGTGCCGGTAAAAAAGTTATCAAGGCAGATCACGTCGTGGCCATCGTCGAGCAGGCGCTGACAGAGATGCGAACCCAAAAAACCGGCACCGCCGGTGACTAAAATGCGCTTACGCAGAGAGAAATCGATCAAGTGATTATCCTTAACATGGGCAGAGTCAATGCAGTGAATTATAACCGACTCTCAGCGTTGCGACGGTAGTCATGCCAGCAGTTATCTGCTTATAATCGCCATAGCGATAAACATAAGAGAGTTAACATAAAAAATGCGAGGCACTATTGATGACTATTAAAGTAGGGATTAACGGCTTTGGGCGCATGGGCAGACTCGGTTTTCGGGTAGGCTGGGAGATGGGTGGATTTGCCCTGACGCAGGTAAATGAGATCGCCTGTGATGCAGCAGGATCGGCACATCTGCTGACGTTCGACTCGGTACATGGGACCTGGCATCACCGTACCGAGGGCAGTGCAAAGCGGCTGCTGATTGATGAACAGGCGCTCGCCTATAGTAGCGAGGATACCATTGCTGCGGTGGATTGGTCAGGCTGCGATATTGTCATTGAGGCTACTGGAAGACACCATAAAAAACCGCAGCTGCTGCAAAATTATTTTGACCAAGGGGTTAAAAAGGTGATTGTCGCTGCCCCGACCGCCGGGGCGCTTGATATTGTCTACGGGATTAACGATCACCTCTATAACCCTGCCGAGCACCATTTGCTAACTGCCGCGAGTTGTACCACTAACTGTCTGGCGCCGATAGTGAAGGTAATGCATGAGAAGATCGGCATCCGTCATGGTTCAATGACGACGATTCACGATATTACCAACACTCAGACGATTGTCGATAAGGGGCATAAAGATCTGCGTCGCGCGCGTGCCTGCGGCAACTCATTAATTCCGACCAGTACCGGATCCGCCAAAGCGATTACCAAAATATTTCCTGAACTTGAAGGGAAACTGAATGGTCATGCGGTGCGTGTGCCGCTGTTAAATGCGTCGCTGACCGATTTTGTCTTTGAGGCAGCACGTTCAGTGAGTGTGGAGGAGGTGAACGGCTATTTTAAAGAGGCCGCTTTGGGATCTTTGCAGGGCATTTTAGGTTATGAAGAGCGCCCGCTGGTGTCGGTTGACTATGTTAATGATCCTCGCTCCGCAGTGATTGACGCGCTCTCCACCATGGTGATTAACGGGACGCAGGTGAAAATCTATGCTTGGTATGACAATGAGTGGGGATACGTTAACCGGCTGATGGATTTAACCGCAAAAGTCGCAGCAACTCTCTAGCCTTATCATGGCACTTTTTGCACGTCTGCAACCGGCTCATCTGCACTATGGCGTGATTACCGGCGGTTACTGGGGTTTTACCATTACCGATGGCGCGATCCGTATGCTGGTGCTGCTCTATTTTCATCTCTTGGGTTATTCACCCTTTGCCGTCGCGATGCTCTTTCTCTTTTATGAGTTTTTTGGCATCGTCACCAATTTGCTGGGGGGGTGGCTGGGGGCGCGCATCGGTCTTAACCTAACGATGCAGATTGGTATGGTGCTGCAGGTGGTGGCGCTGTTAATGCTCACGGTGCCGGAGTCGTGGTTAACCGTTGGTTATGTGATGGCCGCCCAGGCGCTATCGGGCATTGCCAAAGATCTGAATAAAATGTCAGCCAAGGCCGCAGTTAAAACGGTGGTGAGCGAGGGTAATGCGGCGGCACTTTTTAAGTGGGTCGCGATCCTCACCGGCTCCAAAAACGCACTAAAGGGGGCGGGATTCTTTATTGGTGCCGCCCTGTTGCAGTGGGTTGGTTTTCAAATGGCGCTGCAAATTCTGGCTGCGCTGCTTTTTGTCACCTTTCTTATCACCCTAATGCTGCTGCCTCAGGGTATCGGGCAGATGTCGGGGAAGGCAAAATTTAGTCAGATCTTCTCCCATATTCCTGCCATTAACACGCTTGCTGCGGCCCGCTTTTTTCTGTTTGCTTCGCGGGACATCTGGTTTGTGGTGGGTTTGCCGGTCTATCTCTATGAAGGGTTACACTGGTCATTTACCCAAATCGGCACATTTATGGCACTCTGGGTGATCGGTTACGGCATGGTTCAGGCGCTGGCACCACGGTTGTTAAGTGGTCGGAGTGATGGTCGCACGTCGCGTTTTTGGGTGCTGCTGCTGGCGCTGTTGCCGGCGGCAATGGGCTGGTGCCTGGCGCAGGGTTGGCCTGCTGATCAGGTGATAGTGGTGGGTCTGATTCTGTTTGGCGTGATCTTCGCGATCAATTCGGCGCTGCACTCCTATCTAATTCTTGCCTATGCCGATCACGATAAAGTGGCCATGAGTGTTGGTTTCTATTACATGGCTAACGCCGCTGGACGTCTCGCAGGCACCGTGTTGTCTGGACTTCTCTACCAAACTTTCGGTCTGGTGGGTTGCCTTGTCGGTTCTGCCCTTTTTCTGCTCGCGGCGGCGGTAATCTCGGTTAAATTGCCGGATGCGTAATGGTCGGGTAACGGGTATTTCTGTTTTATCCTGGAAAGCCCAGTTGATCCACGAAAGGCACGAAAAGCTCGAAAAGATTCAAAGAGTTAATCGATGGACAGATATCACCCGTTGGGTGGATGAGAGCAAATATGCAAGATGTTGATCTGTTTTGTCTCTTTCGTGAATTTCGTGGCCGGAAAGAGGTTTTTAGGTTTATTCGTGTTTTCTGTTTGTCGTCCGCTTGCCCTGTTCTGACGCAGCGGTCACCAACCACTCCCGCGCTGCTGCGGTGATTGCGGTCACAGCCGGATGGGAGATCTTGCGCTCTACTGAAATGGCATAAAAGTGATCTCGTACCGCCTGCGCCTCGCCAATAGCGATCACCTCATACTGCTTTTCAATCTCCTGGGCGATTGGCGTTGGCGCCGCAAAGAGCCCCGCCCCGGCGCGTCCGAAGGCCTTCATTAACGCGCTGTCATCAAACTCGCCAACGATCTTTGGGTGGATATGCAGACCATCCAGCCAGTCCAAGAGGCGGCGCCTGACGCCGGTCATCTCCCCGGGAATTAATAGTGGGGCTCCGTTGAGGCTGTAGGGAAAGGGTTGCTGGAGTTTGCTCGCCAACTCGGGTGTGGCAAAAAAGGTAATTGTGCAGTCACCGAGCGGATGGTTGAAGCCACGTACATTGAGATGCGGCGGGATGGGGCAGTCTGCGATCACCAGATCAACACGATGCATGGCGAGATCTCCCAGCAGGGTATGAATCGCACCCTCCCGGCAGATGATACGGACTGAATCGGGTAGTTGCAGCGCCGGAGCCAACAGCCGATAAGCGATTGATTTTGGCACGACTTCGGTGACCCCCACTTTAAATACCAGTGGTCGTCCGCCGGGAAGATGACGCAGCATCTCTTCTAGTTCACCGCCGAGGGAAAAAATTTCGTTGGCGTAGCTTAATGCCAAGCGTCCGCTCTCAGTGAGTTCTAGGTTTCGCCCGACGCGGTTAAATAGCGCTTCACCCAAAGCCTCCTCAAGCAGGCTGAGTTGACCACTGATGGTCTGCGGTGTTAGATGCAGGCGTTCGCTGGCGCGGGTGATACCACCCTCCTTTGCCACCACCCAGAAGTAGTGAAGGTGTTTATAGTTAATCATCGACCTATTATCACTTCGTTAAATACGAACAGTACGCCAATAATATACGACTTTTATTTGATTAGAAACGGGCTTAAGCTCTCTGTTGCGATGTAACCATTCACTACCCCTTCCTTAAGTCTCCCTCTCCCTCTGGGAGAGGGCTGGGGTGAGGGCTAAAAAGGCAGCAGGGGAGTGAATGGTTACGTTGCGCCAGCCAGTCGGTACCATCATGAGGTGAACCACCATGCCAATTATGACAATGAAAGCGATGCTCGACCACGCCTATCAGCACGGATATGCAGTGGGGGCGTTTGCGGTCGTTAACCTTGATTTTGTTAGCGCAACCCTTGCAGCCGCAGAACGTAGTCGCTCGCCGGTTATCCTGTCACTGGCGCAGCCCCGTTTTGATGATCCTGATTTTGCGCTGCTAATGCCTGCTGTGGAGGCTGCGGCGCAACGCGCAACTGTACCGGTGGCCATCCAGTTCGATGATGCTACGACCCTTAGTGCGGTGGTTAGGGCAATTAACCTAGGTTGTAATGGTGTGATGTTCGATGCCTCACCGCACCCTTTTCACCTTAATGTGGAACTGACGCGCGAGGTGACCAGTATTGCCCACGGTTGTGGTGTACCGGTTGAGGGGGCACTGGGCGATCTCATGGGTGTTGCTGGCAAGGAGGCTGACGCTCACTCTGGTGAACGGGTTAGCCGCGATATTTCGCAGGTCAAAACCTATGTTCAGCTGACCGGTATCGACTCCCTCGCCATCGTTATCGGGACGGGTGATGGAGAGACACAGGAGGATCATCAGATTAACCACTCCCGGCTACAGGCGTTAAACAAGGCCTTGGCCATGCCGCTGGTACTGCATCAAGGTAGCGATCTTGCAACTGCCGAGTATCGTCTGCTTATCGCCAACGGTATTTGCAAAATTAACGACTGCACCGCGCTGGCGCAGGCCGCAGGCAGCCGTCTGCAACAAAATTTAGCGGCGGGTCGACAGGGCTATACCTCACTCATGGCAGGTGTTAGGGATGCAATTAGCGAAGCGGCAGAACAGCGCATGCGCCAGTGGGGTGCCGCCGGACGGGCCGATGCGTTATTGCAAGTTTCGCCCCCCTGGGCGCCGGTTGAACACCTGATTGTCTATAACGCCGTTGCGGATGATAACGCGATTATGGCAATGATGGCCGAAGGGCGGCAACGCCTTGCGGCGATCCCCGGTGTGCGGGAGGTTTTTACCGGTTGTGCCATCCAGGCGGGGGCGCGTTATCGTTTTAGCTGGTTGATACGCTTCTCTCATCCGGCGGTGATCGATAGCTATCGTAATCACCCAGATCATCTGGCCTTTGCTGATAACTTGTTCCGTCCCATCGCAGGTGATCGTATTAGTATTGATTATCAAGGGATCGCCGCTACCGCCTTCCCGCATCTCCAGGGATAACGATGATCGACGCCACCACCGCGCTTGCGCGACTAAAAGAGGGGAATCTACGCTTTGCCAAGGGGCAGCGAAGTATCGATAAATTGCTGAACCAGAACGATCGAATGGATCAGCTCTTGGGACAGCAGCCCTTTGCAATTATTCTCGGCTGTTCCGATTCAAGGGTTCCTGCTGAAATTGTTTTTGACCAAGGACTCGGAGACCTTTTTGTCATTCGTGTGGCGGGGAATATCGTTGCTCCTTCGCAGGTAGGCAGCGTCGAGTTTGCTGCCGTGCAGTTCAGTACCAGACTGGTCGTGGTGATGGGACACACCCATTGCGGCGCGGTTAAGGCGACCCTCGATGAGATGCATACGCCCAAAGCGGAACAATCCAAAAATATCCGCGCCATTGTGGATCGTATCCAGCCTGCCCTTAAACCCTTTGTCGGCACTGATTTGTGGGATAAGCATGAGGCGTTATATCGGCAGGCGATACGCGCAAATATCGATTATTCCGTTCATCAGCTGCAACACAGCTCAAGCATACTTGAGGCTCTGGTTGAGAAAGAGGGGTTACTCATGGTTGGCGCCGAGTATGATCTACAGACAAGTAAGGTCGAATTTTTCGCTAACTGAAGTTGCATACAGATACGGGGCTAAGGGCAGTCGCTGTTGTGCTCTGCTCGTTTAATAAATTTACCTAATTAAGCAAAGGAATATTTTAATTCTACTTATGAATACAGAGCGCAGATTTCGTATTGGCATTGTCATGGGCTCGACCTCTGATTGGGAGACCATGCAACACGCGGCAACGACTTTGGAGAGCCTCGGTATTGACCACGAGGTTGAGGTCGTTTCGGCGCATCGTACCCCCGATAAACTCTTTCACTATGCGCAGATGGCTTTTGCGAGGGGATTGGAGGTGATTATTGCGGGCGCCGGTGGTGCCGCGCATCTTCCGGGGATGATTGCGGCAAAAACGCATCTGCCGGTTCTGGGTGTTCCTGTGCAGTCAAAGGCACTGAATGGAATGGACTCGCTACTGTCGATGGTGCAGATGCCCGCCGGTATTCCTGTGGGTACACTCGCTATTGGACGTGCAGGCGCTATTAATGCCGCCCTGCTGGCGGCAGCCATTGTCGCCAATCATGATGAGAAGGTACGCGAGGCACTCAATGAGTATCGGAAAAAGCAGACTGAGACGGTACTGGCTAATCCCGATCCGCGGGTTCAGCGATGATTGTCGGTATCGTTGGCGGTGGCCAGTTGGCGAGAATGATGGCGCTGGCCGGTATCCCGCTGGGTCTGCAATTTATCTTCCTTGATCCCGCGACGGATGCTTGTGCTGCACAACTTGGCGAGCATCTGTGCGGTGCGTATGACGATGCAGCGCTGCTCAATACGCTTGCCGAGAAGGCCGATCTGGTCACCTATGAGTTCGAGAACGTTCCAATATCCGCTATTGCTACGCTGGAGCAAAAAATTAATCTCTATCCTGCGCAAGCGGTACTGGCGAGCGCGGGTGATCGTATTTATGAAAAAAATCTGTTCCGGTCGCTGGATATCGCCACCGTTCCCTTTGCCAGCGTTAACTCTTTTGCAGAGTTGGAAGAAGCGGTCAAGACGATAACGCTTCCCGCAGTGCTTAAAACGCGTACTTTGGGTTACGACGGTAAGGGACAGGTGGTGCTGCGTCATCATGATGATCTGGCGTCGGCATGGAGCCGACTCGGCACCGTTCCGCTTATTCTCGAGGGGTTTGCGAGCTTCCAACGAGAGATATCGGTTATCAGTGTTCGTGGGCGTGACGGTGAGATGGTTTTCTATCCACTTTCGGAAAATGTTCACTGTGATGGCATTTTGCACACCGCAAAGAGTTGTCCCGCTGATCCGCGCCAGTCGCTGGCGGAGGCGTATGCAAGACGAATTATGGAAAAACTCAATTACGTCGGTGTGATGGCGCTTGAGCTGTTTGATTCTGGCAATGAACTTCTGGCTAACGAGATGGCGCCTCGTGTCCATAACTCAGGACACTGGACAATCGAGGGTGCTGTTACCAGCCAATTTGAGAACCACCTTCGGGCGATTCTCGGACTGCCGCTGGGTAGTACCCAAGCGAAAGGTGAAGCCACCATGGTGAACATTATCGGCACCATACCTGACATATCACAAATTCTCTCGGTACCTAATCAACATCTCCATCTTTATAACAAAAAGCCTTATCCAGGCAGAAAGTTGGGGCACGTCACGCGCTGGTCTGCAAGCCAACCAATCACTTAGTTTGTCTAGGATCATGGGGTAATTGTCTCGCGTCAATTATCTTGGCCGCATTGACGACAATGATGTTGGCCGGTTGGGTGCGGGTGTTAACGAAGCCTAATTTTGCTAACTGAGTTATCTTGCGGAAGGCAGATCGTAGCGGCGCAGAATAACCTCCTGAAGTAGCGACAGTTGATGCACCAACTGCTGATGGCGGAGTTTACAGGTTTGAAAGTTGCTGTTGATAAAGGCGAGCTGGGCTCTGTTGATGCTGCGTTGTTTTAGCTGTAACTGATCAAAGAGGGTGGCAAGAAAAAGGGTGCTGCGGTGGATATCAATAGCGAACTGCTGCGCTTCAGGAAGTCTCCGTTGAACGATAAACTGACGGATATGTTTGAAAAAGTGATCCTGATATGCCTGAAGATGAATAATCATATCTATCTGTTTTTCAATATTTAGTGTAACCAGGTTGGTTTCGTAGCGCTGCAGCGTCCTACTGAAGTTATCCAGATGTTCACTGACTTTAGCTTCATAGGTATTAATCTGTTTACCAAGGGTCAAATGGATACGTTTTAGCAGATCATTTGGGGAGTAGGGGAAGATAAGCAGATGATCGATCCCCTCCTGCGCCAGCTGGGCGATATTTTCGCGGCGGCCATTATGGGTGATGAGAATAATCGCTGCATTGGGATAGTTTGTATGAATCGCCTTAATAAGTTGCAGGTGGGTAATGCTGCATGATTCACCGATAGGTGCTAGCGTGCCGATCACAATAATATCAATGGGATGGCGGAATCTATTATGAATGAGCTCATTCCAGAAGTGGGCGCCGCAGTGGTACTCCCGACGCGCAACGATTTGATCCGGCAGCAGTGAGTTAATCAGCTGGCGTGTTTTTTCCCGAGCTTCAATGAGGGTAATGAAAAAGTGTTCACTCATTTAACAGGCACCGCAGTGATCGTGATATAGGTTAACCTGAGGGACAATGTTTATCCTTGTGGAGGGCGGTTCACAGATCGCCGAAATCATCACTAAACTGCTGACGAATATCGAGTATTTCTCTCTCAATAGCAGCAAAAGCGGCGACCACCTTGGGGTCAAAGAGTCGCCCTGACTCGGCTTTGATATGCGCTGTTGCGATTGTGGTGCTTTGTGCCTGACGATAGCTGCGGTTAACGGTGATCGCATCAAAGACATCGGCGACAGCAAGAATGCGCGCCAGAAAAGGGATCGCTTCGCCGGCCAGCCCTTCGGGGTAACCGCTGCCATCCCAGCGCTCATGATGGTTGAGGGCAAGTAGCGCGGCAAGATGCATCAGTTCACTCTCCTCACTCTCAAGAAGATGTGACCCAATTTCGCAATGTGTCTGTTTGATAAAATAATCATCCTGGTTATAGCGACCACTTTTCAGTAGTACATAGTCAGGAATGCCGATCTTGCCGATATCGTAGAGGGTTGCCGCATCGCTCAGGAGTTCAATGGTCTGCTTATCGACAGCGAGTTGGCGCGCTAGGGCGCAAGTGATTAGTGCGACGCGCTGCATATGTTTGGGGGAGTTCATGTCGCGATATTCGGCGATATGGCTGAGGTGTTTTAGTGCTTCGCGCTGGTTTTGGTGTAACTGACGAACGCGGGCAGTGACAGCCGCTTCGACCTGCTGATAGTAGTCATCCAGCCGTACCCGTGCATGATACATCTCCAGCAGATTGCGAATACGACAGCGCACTTCATTACTATTAAATGGTTTTGTTAGAAGATCACTGGCACCTTGACTGAGCACCTCGGTGTGGGTCTGGGTATCGGTGATCGCAGTTAAGACCAGTACCGGGGGCGGCAGCTTTTTTTGACAGAGGGCAAACTGCTGTAGTACCTCCTGACCACTCATTTTGGGCATCATCAGATCAAGCAGCACCAGATCAAAAGGCTGATTCCGATAGAGCGCAACTGCCTCCTCAGGATTTTCGGTGCAGTAGAGGTTGGGGTACTGTTTAAGTATCTCCTGCAAAATAGCTAGATTAATGGGTTCATCATCAATTATCAAAATCGGTGATGCATTGATGTCATCAACATTAATATGCATCTCTTGACTCATGGTTTAAGCTCCCAAGGTATATGCCGCATCCGCTGCAGGCGCGTGCGACTGAATTTGTCCGCTGGTTGATGCAGATAACTCGAAGTTAGCGGCAAGAGGTGGCTATAATGGCGTTCTCTCTATTTGCTTGCAAGCATCAATAAGGTGAACTCAATTTTATCTGTTCTATCACCCCTGTTGCTCTATTACGCGGTTACTGGCGTGGCAGCATGGTTATTAACGGCATTATGGCGGCGTTATGCGCTGCGGCGGCAGCTGCTAGATCACCCCAATGATCGCAGTTCACATCAGCAGGCGACGCCGCGCGGGGGCGGTATTGCTTTTGTGCTGCCTTTTATCGTCGGCACCCTGCTCTGGTTGGCTCATTATGGCGACGCTGATTTCGTCAAAGGGGTGGCGTATGCCCTGCTCGGGGCCGGGGGGCTAGTCGCCCTAGTGGGGTTTATTGATGACCATCGCCCGCTCTCTGCGGCGTGGCGTCTGCTGCTGCATCTGGTCGCAGCGCTTTGGGCGATCGCTTGGCTGGGGGGGTTACCGCCCTTGGTGATTTTTACCTTGGCGGTTAATCTCGGTTGGGTCGGGGATCTGTTAGCGGTGGCTGGGCTTGTCTGGATGCTTAATCTTTTTAACTTTATGGATGGCATTGATGGCATTGCCTCAGTGGAGGCGCTGAGCGTGCTGCTGGCGGGCGGGGTACTGATTGGTTACCTCTGCGGCGCCACGCCGTTACTGCTGCTGTTGTTGCTGTTGGCGGCGGCGCTTGGGGGGTTTCTGTTATGGAACTGGCCGCCGGCAAAGATCTTTATGGGCGACGTGGGTAGCGGTTTCTTAGGTGTGGTACTGGGGATTATTGCGGTAGCAGCAGCGCATCTCGATGCCCGTCTGTTTTGGGTATTTGCGATTCTCTTGGGGGTTTTTATTGTCGATACCACCTATACCCTGGTACGGCGTCAGCAACAGCGGCAGCCCCTGCATTTGGCGCACTGTAGCCACGCCTTTCAACAGGCGGCACGGCGTTATCAGAGCCATCGTCGGGTGACCCTGGCGGTTGGCGGTATTAATCTTCTCTGGTTGTTGCCTTGGGCCGCCTTAGTCGCTTTGAACTATCTTGATGGGGCGGTGGCGGCGGTGATCGCCTATACGCCGTTAGTGCTGACAGCACGCTATTTTCGCGCCGGTGAGGTGCGCGGGGATGCTTGATGGCTTAAGTCGCAGACGCAAACGCATCATCAGTTATAGCAGCGATCTGCTGTTGCTGCTGGCGGCGTTGTGGGTCGCCTTTAGTGTGCGTCTGGAGGTGCTCTATCTCCCTCCCGCCGCACAGTGGTGGATATTTCCCCTCGCGCCACTGCTAGCGCTCCCTCTATTTAGCTGGTTTGGACTCTACCGTTCGGTGACCCGCTATATCGGCTTTCAGGCGTTGGCAACTTCGTTAAAGGTGGTCACTCTTTACGCGCTGCTCTGGACATTGGTGCTGTTAACTGTCGGGGTTGAGGGTACCTTCCCACGCTCGGTCTATCTGCTTAACTACCTCTTTGCGGTACTCTTTATCATGGGCAGTCGCGTTGCCGCACGTTGGTATATTCTCAACCGCCCACGTCTGCTCCCGGGATGGGTGAGTGCGACGCCAGTGCTTATCTATGGGGCGGGCAGTGCCGGTATTCAGCTGGCACAGACCATCAGTCTAAGCCGTGAGATGCGAGTGGTCGCCTTTATTGACGATAATCCGACGCTGCAGGGGAGCGTGATTAACGGGGTGCGGGTGCATTCGATCACCGATTTGGCAGCGTTACTTGAACAGTTTGCCCCCTCAACCCTGCTGCTGTCACTGCCCTCTATTAGCCACTATCGCCGACGCGAGATTTTGGCACAGCTTGAGCCCTATGCGCTGCGTGTACTGACCGTCCCGAGTCTGCAGGAGATTAACGAGGGGCGGGTGCGTATTGATGCAGTGCGAGAGGTGGAGATTGCCGATCTGCTCGGACGCGACGCGGTGCCTGCTGATGCGCAACTGTTGCGTGAAAACATTTACCATAAAGTGGTGATGGTGACCGGTGCGGGGGGGACTATCGGTAGTGAACTCTGCCGTCAAATTCTGTCGCAGGCACCGCAGCAGCTGCTGCTATTTGATCTGAATGAGTATGCGCTCTATCAGATCGAGCGCGAACTCCTGCTATTAAAGGGGGAACGTCCCACCGCGATTGTGCCGCTGTTAGGCTCGGTGACCGATAGCGAGCGACTGGCGGCGATACTACACGCCTTTACGGTTAATACTATCTACCATGCGGCGGCCTATAAACATGTGCCGATGGTCGAGAAAAATCCCGGTGAAGCGGTGATTAACAATGTCGTCGGGAGTTGGCGCTGTGCCGAGGCGGCGCTGGCGGCGGGCGTTGCCACTTTTGTGTTAATCTCAACCGATAAGGCGGTACGACCGACCAACACCATGGGGGCGACCAAACGTATCGCCGAACTCGTGTTGCAGGCGCTGAGCCGCGATCCGCGTGCTGCACATACTCGATTTACCATGGTGCGCTTTGGTAATGTGCTCGGTTCATCGGGTTCGGTGGTGCCGCTGTTCCGTGAACAGATAAAAACAGGCGGGCCGGTGACGGTGACCGATGCTCGCATTATCCGTTACTTTATGACTATTCCCGAGGCGGCGGAGCTGGTGATTCAGGCCGGGGCGATGGGGGAGGGTGGTGATGTTTTTGTCCTTGATATGGGAGAACCGGGGCGTATTCTCGATTTGGCACGGCGGATGATTCGCCTCAGCGGCTATGAGGTGCGCGACGAGAATCACCCCGATGGCGATGTCGAAATCCGTATTACCGGGCTGCGACCAGGGGAGAAGCTCTATGAAGAGCTGCTGATAGGCGATAATGTTGTCCCTACGCGTCACCCCAAAATTATGCGTGCCCACGAAGAGGTGATTCCGTGGCCGGAACTTTTCCCGCTGCTCACCGAGCTTGAACAGCAGAGCCGCCGAGGAAACTATGGCGTGGTGCGCCAAATTTTGCATCGCAGTGTGGCAGGTTATGACCCGCAGTGTGGTATTGAAGATCTGATCTATCAACAGCAGCGGCAAAAAGATCTGCCGTTAACGGAATAACAGAACTTGTCGGCATGGAAATTGCTTTTTGAGAAGATGAAGAAGATGGATTGACGGTTGCCTCAAACACTTTGGCAAGTTTGCCGTAACAGGGTAAGATTATTGATATGATTCCCCCCACCTTCTCTAGTCGGAACGGGTGGTTATTTGCGGCTGCTGCGACAAAGCAGAGTCAATCCCTGAACTTGTAGGTTTGTTTGTTATTTTAATTTCAATGGTATTTTCATGAACTGGTTAAAAAAACTTTTTATAAAAGAGTCTGTGGTGACAGCGAAAACAGCGACTGCTGCAGTGGTAAAGGCCGATGCGAAAGATATACCGGAGTCGTCAACGCCACCCTCCTCAATCAGTCAGGAAAAACTACCGGTGCAGACCCTAAAACGACTCATTCCGCTGCGCAATATGAGCGATGAGTATGTCGCGAACCTTTCACACGCACTACTGCGTTATAACAAGGGGGCAACACTCTTCCAGCTGGGGCAGACGACACCGAAAATTCTCTATCTGTTAAAGGGGGAGATTGAAGTATTCCCCTTCAGTGAGGCAAGTTATGTACTGAACGCCAAAGAGCCGATTGCTAAACTGCCGCTAAATGGGGGACGACTGAGTGGTGCAACCACCAAAGCGCTTAGTGAAATTGTCGTACTGGCGATTGATGGTGATTTTATGTTTCGCTGGAAAAAGAATACCGAACACCTTCCTGAGGTGACGATTGAGTCAATCGATACGGAGATCCCCCAGGAGCTTGTTGACAACCGCTTTTTTAGCAGCTTCTCGCGTGCCTATTGGGATAAAAAGCTAAATTTGCCAACCCTGCCGACGATTGCCATGAAGGTGAAAGAGGCGGTAGAGAAGGAGTTAGGTGTTGCCGAGGTGGTGAGAATTATTAGCACCGATACCGCCATCGTTGCCAAGTTAATTCAGTTAGCCAACAGCCCCATCTACTCACCCATCTCTCCCGCGACCAACTGTCATCTTGCGGTGACCCGTATTGGACTGGAGCAGACACGCAAACTGGTGATGAGTGTTAGCCTTAAACAGCTGTTTCACAGTAAGAACAAGGAGTTAATGAAGCGCATGGAGGCGTTGTGGAAAAATAGTCTCTATGTTTCGAGTATCTGCCATATTCTCGCGCAGGAGAGTGGTGGTGCGGTTGATCCAGAGGATGCGCTGCTTGCCGGACTGGTGTGTGATATTGGCACCATCCCGATTATCCACTTTGTCGAGGAGAATGCCGCCGACTATCCAGATTTAAGTCAGCTTGATGAGACCGTTTCGTATCTAAACGCCTCCGTTGGTACGATGGTGCTAAATACCCTTGGGTTTCCCGATAATCTTCTTAAAATACCAAAGTACGCAGAGGAGTGGCTTTATGAAAGTGGTGAAGAGGAGCTGCCCCTGATAGATATTGTGATTCTTGCTAAATTTCATAGCTATTTTGGTAAGCCATCAAGCAAACCGATCCCCTACATCAATACCATCCCCGCCTATACCAAATTGGGTGATGGCAAGTTAACCCCTGACTTCTCGTTAGCTCTTCTCTCTCAAGCGAAGCAGCGTATTGATGCGATGATGAACTTCCTTACCTAGCGTTCTGTTCGCGAGCGAGAGGTGGCGACCTTTGCCCTATCCGTACCTTTTGAGAAGGTAGCTGCAACGACTACAACCTGTCGGTGAGCAGCTATGCCGAAGCCAAAGAGAACCGCGAAGTGGTGAATATTGCTAAGCTCAATGCCGAGCTGAAAATCACGGTGGCAAAAATAGATCGGTTGCGAGCAGATATTGATGCCATTGTGTTAGAAATTGAGGGAACTTAAGATGATTTTAGAAAACAGACTAAACATCATCGATCAAATCGAGTTAGCCCGCGTCGAAGAGAAAATCAGCAAACAAAAAGCCAAACAACTCTTTGATTCTGGTGATATTAACAAAATAGAAGTGGGCACCTTCGCCGGACTGGCGCTTATCCATGCCTATCTATTTGGTGATATTTACCCCTTTGCTGGCCTTATTCGCGAGGTGAATATCGCTAAAGGCAATTTTCGTTTTGCGCCCCTCATGTATCTGGAGCTATCGTTAAAACATATCGACGCCATGCCTCAAGCCAATTTTGACGAAATCATCGAAAAATATGTCGAGATGAATATCGCCCATCCGTTTCGCGAAGGCAATGGTCGCGCCACCCGCATCTGGCTGGATCTGATGCTTAAAAAAGAGCTCAAACAAGTGGTGGATTGGAACCGAGTCGATAAAGAGGAGTACCTCTCCGCCATGCAGCGCAGCCCGGTAAAAGACCTTGAAATCAAAGCCCTGCTCCAACAATCCCTCACCGATAAAATTGAAGACCGCGCTCTGTTTATGAAGGGCATTGATGTGAGTTACTACTACGAAGGTTATAGCGAATTTAGGACGGAGGAGCTGTAGCGATGAGTGGCGAGAATTTTATGGAGAAGTTGCTGGATGGGATTGCGCTGGAGTGGAGGGTGTTGGGGGCAGAAATTAAAACTGTGACGGCACCTTCAAAGCTTAAAAGAGAAGCACTGTCGGGCACCCCTCCGGAGGAGGGGAATATTTTCGCTCCCCAATTCCCCTCCTCTGGAGGGGTGCCCGAAGGGCGGGGTGGTGAGTCTAGACAGGATGGTATTGATGCGAAAAACACAAGCCTATAAATCGCTCCCTTACAACCCCGCTCTGCGCGACAAAGCCAAGGCCTTGCGCAAAGCGGGTATATTGCATGAAGTCTTGCTTTGGCTGGAGTTAAAGTCAAAGAAGCTCAACGTGCTGGACTTTGATCGTCAAAAAATCATTGGCAATTACATTGTCGATTTTTACTGTGCAGAAAAATCCGTTGTAATTGAAGTAGATGGCAGCTCGCACAATGGAAAGCAGGATGAAGATGCCGAGCGTGATCGTTATTTGCATGGTTTGGGGCTTACCGTGATTCGCTTGTTGGCGAAAGATGTTATGCAAAATATGGATGGGGTTATTGTTTTTTTAAGAGACCACCCCGCCCTGTCGGGCACCCCTCCGGAGGAGGGGAATTATTCCGCTCCCCAATTCCCCTCCTCTGGAGGGGAATCATGAGTTATAAACCGCCTTTTACCATTACCGCCGAAATTCTGAATCTGGTTGCCGAAATTAGCGAGCAGGTAGGTCGGCTGAAAGCCAGTGCGTTAAATGCCTCGCCCCAGTTGCGCAAGCAAAACCGTATTAAAACCATTACCGGTACGCTGGCGATTGAAGGTAATACGTTAACCGAAGCGCAGATCACGGCGATTTCAGCAGCGCTACTACCAAGCGCTTGAAGAGGCTGACCAGCACGCCGATAGCACCCCTTTTATCCATTTTATGCTATCGGTTATTGCACAAACTTTAGCACAAAACGCCCCTGTAAACGCCCCTGTAAACATTGCAGGGCTTAAAACGCCCGACGCTATTTTGGTATTACTTGCGGCTAACCCTGAGCTTACTCGCCTGCAACTAGCCGATGCCATCGGTAAAGAGATACGCACCATTGGCCGTGCGTTAGCCAAGTTGCAGGAAGCTGGAAAAATTAAAAGGGTGGGTTCTGATAAAGCTGGCCATTGGCAGCATGGTTAGCTGGGTTGAGAATGTTTTATCTCCCAGCAGCGGTGGATCTTCGGGTTGCGACGAAAATCCTCGTCTATTGTCTGTGCGGTGATTTCGCGCAGTTGCCAGCTTTGCCCGAGAGATTCGTCAAGTTTAAAGCGGCGGAAATTGGTGGAGAAGATAAGCGTTCCGTCTGCGGCAAGCAGCTGCATCGCTTGGCTGATGAGGGTGGGGTGCGCCTCCTGAATGTCAAAGGTATTTTCGCTGCGCTTGGAGTTGGAGAAGGTGGGCGGGTCAAGGAAAATCAGATCGTATTGTGGCGGATTGCTACGACCGCTGCTGCGCTCCAGCCACTGGAGTACATCATCCTGTACCAGCAGATGTTGGCCACTATCGATCTGATTTAGGGCAAAATTGCGCTCGCACCAGCGCAGGTAGGTGGGGGAGAGATCAACACTGCTGCTGCGTATCGCACCGCCCAGCGCTGCGTGGACGGTGGCACTGCCGCTGTAGCAGAAGAGGTTAAGAAAGCGTTTTCCCTTTGCGAGGGCGGCAATTTTAAGGCGAATTGGGCGATGGTCGAGAAAGAGTCCGGTATCGAGGTAATCAAAGAGGTTAATCTCCAGAAGCGCCGCAGCTTCGCGCACCGTCAGGTGTTGCTGTGCTTCGGCGGTGGCACGGTATTGTGATTTGCCGCGTTGGCGTTGCCGTACTTTAAGGGCGATCTGTTCGGGGGAGAGTGCCAGCAGTTGAGGCAGGGCGCTTTGAATCTGCTGCAGGCGATCACTGGCGAGTTGCGGATCGATGCTGCTGGGCGCTGCGTACTCCTGAAGGTGAACCCAGCGTTCGCCGTGAATGTCGGGGTAGAGATCAATGGCCACCGCATCTTCGGGCAGGTCGGCATCATAAATACGGTAGCAGTTAACCGCTTCTCGGCGTGCCCAGCGTTGCAGATGTTTGAGGTTTTTTTGCAGGCGGTTGGCGAAGAGGGTGATGGCACCGCTTAACGGGGCGGTGGCGGCATCTGCGTTGCGCACGGGATATTGATAGAGTTGGCAGGGTATCGCCCCGTTATTTAGATCTTGGGGGGTGGGAGCGACCACGCCGCGGAAGTGGCGTTGAACAAGTTCGGGATTGCCGCTAAAGATCACTAGCGGCCATTCGGGGTTCTCCCGGTGCAGCGTGCGTAGCTGTTGATAGGCATCAGACAGATCATCTCCCTCACCAATTCGCATACCGTAGGGGGGGTTGACGATAATCAGTCCAGGGGTAACCTTAACGGGTGGCGGGGTAACGCGGTCACTTTGGCTGACGCTAATTTGCGCCTCAAGGCCCGCAGCGGTGATGTTCTCATTGGCAATGGTAATAATATGCGGGTCGCGATCGGTGCCGACGATGGGGGGGCAGTGGCTTAACCCCTGTTGGCGGCGCTGGCTCGCCTCTGCATGAATCGCCTGCCAGATCTCAGGGTGAAATTTGCGCCAGCGAGAAAAGCCAAAATGGCTGCGGGTGAGCCCCGGGGCAATATCTGCGCTCATCATGGCGGCTTCAATGAGCAGGGTTGCGGAGCCGCACATGGGATCATAAAGCGCTCCTCCCTCTCGGCTAATTTCAGGCCAGTGGGCAAGGGCAAGTAGAGCTGCGGCGAGATTCTCCTTTAATGGCGCTGCTCCCCCCTGTTGCCGATAGCCACGGCGGTGCAGACTGCCACCGGAGAGATCCACACTAATCTGCACGCGGTCGGCATGCAGCAGCAGATGCAGCCGCAGATCAGGGTTTTCACTGTCGATATCGGGACGCTGATTAAACTTTTTGCGATAGCGGTCAACAATCGCGTCCTTGGCGGTTAGCATCGCATAGTGGCTATGTTTAAGGTCACTGCGATCGGCGGTGACATCAATCGCTAGGGTGCCGGAGGAGTGGAGGTGACGCTCCCAGCTAATTTCAGTGATGCCGGCATAGAGTGCCTCGGGAGTGGCGGCATGAAAACTGGTGACGGGCAGCAGAATACGGTTGGCATAGCGGGACCAGAGGCAACAGCGATAGGCGAGTGCATCATCCCCCTGAAATGCGACTCCGGCACGGCGCGATTCAATCCGTTCGGCACCCAGTTGGCTAAGCTCTTGTTGCAGCAGGGGAACCAGCGCTTCGGCAGTGGTAGCAAAGAGTTTCATCGGCTAGTGATCTCGCAGCTAGGGTTAGTAGTGGGGGGGAGGGGGTTCAACAGCGGTGCTATCGGAAAACCCGGTGGTAATGAGGGTGAGTTGCTGTTTAAGGCGCTGAACCTCGTTTTGTAAGGTGGTGATCATACGCTGCTGTCGCAGCACTGATTCAGTTAATTCGTCAATTGCCACCTCTTGGTGAGATATTTTGAACTCAAGATTCTCCATGCGTGACTCCATCGTACCGCTCCGTTCAGGTTGCCATTGGTCAAGGGACGAATGATACCTTACAATGGTCGGGTAATGGTCAGGGAGGCGTTCGGCGAGTATGATTGCCACGCAGTTAAACGCGCTCTTTTGGTTGGCGTCGTCTGGTTGCACTGCGTAACTTGTGAATTTTTCTTTAAGGACAACGGTGAAACTGATTTTTAATATGCCGAAACAGTGGTTATCACGTTCGTTGTTAATCGTTACTCTGATGGCCGCGCCGCTAATGGTGCCATCAGGGGTGGTGGCTGCGGGGATGAATCCAATGTTTATGGCGTGGATGATGATGGACGCCATGATGCAGATGATGAACTGGATGGTCGGGCGTAATGGTGGTTATAACAACTATCTGCCGAATCAGTGGGGCGGTGGTGGGCTTCCGTCGGGACAGTTAAACCAGTTGGCGCAACTACAGCAGCTGAATCAGTTAAGCCAATTAAGCCAGCTTGGCCAAGCGGGACAGGCTGGCGTGCTGGCAGCTCCTTTGAGTGGTTTAACGAATAGTCAGCCATCACTCGGGGTGAATCCTTTTAACACCCAGTCACCGCTGTCGATGTTGGGTATTGAACGCAATATCGCCCCGACCACAACAACCACAGTGACGAATGCAGCGGCCTACGGTTATGTCGGTATTGAGGGGATTTGGAGCGCTCCTGGTGGTGAGTATTGGGCGGTGCGGGGTAACCGTTTTATCTTTTATAACGGCAGCGGCACCAATGCACGGGGTGAATATGTGGTTAATAACGACTGGATTATCGCCCAGACCTATCCCGATGCCGGGGAGAGTTCGGTAAAAATCGAGTTGCAGTTTCGTCAGATGGATAATCTGTTGTTGCTGCGCAATCGTCAGGGGCAGGTGACGCTGCTGCATCGGCAATATGACCCTAACACGGTTAGCCAGGGTGGCTCTTTGCCGCTGCCCACTCCCAACTTCTCCCTAAAATGAGCTGACAGGTAAACCGAAAATGAGTGACCACCCCCTTGATAACGTAGAGATCCTAGCCTTGCATAACCGTTTGCAGCTGCTGCGTCAGGAGCATCGTGACCTTGATCAGGCGATTGCCGCGTTACAACTGGCACCAACTTCAGATCAATTTCAGTTACGCCGTCTGAAAAAACGTAAACTGCTGCTTAAAGATATGATTCGTCGCTTTGAAAGTGAGCTGATTCCCGATCTGGATGCGTAACTGTGATGTTGATGTTCCGTTATTTTCTGCTAATTATCGGGGTGCTGTTGGCGAGTGCGCTGCGGGCGGCAGCACCGGTTGATTTTGGTATTAGCAGCAATCCTGCCGCGCCAGCCCCAGCGGCTCCGGTCACTTCGCAACCCCTGGTGATTGTTGATGGCCCTTTTGCCGGTATTGAACTGAGCAGCGAGCAGCAGCGTCAGGTCGAGGCGCTCATGCTGCGGCAGCAGACGCGGCATCAGCAACGGGTTGAAGAGTTAAGCCGTATTCAGCAAAAGCTGCAGCAGATCTACCTGCAGGAGCTTTGGGATGTTGATGCGATTGACCGACTCTATGCCGACAGTTTCACCTATCAGCGCGAGGCTTTTCGCGACATGGCGCGAGCCCATAACGAAATTATGGATCTGTTGACGCCATTACAAAAACAGCAGTTGCAGCGCCGTGTTGCGGCTGACTCCTCTTCCAATGCTGCCGTCCCAGAGGCACCCTATGCACCCCAGCAGCTCCCCGTTCGCCCTTAATCAGACGGCAGCTACGCAGGATGCCTACGACCGCTGGCGCGATCAGCGTCTGGCGCGGGCGGCGGTAACCGTTGCCGAGTTAATAGTCGAAGTGGCCAATCCGTTACAGCTCACCGCTGCCGAACAGCAGGCGATAGCAGCACGCATCGCGGATAACAATATGGCAATCTACGCCTGTCGGGAGGGGGCGGCAGCGGCGCGACATGGCAAGGCGGTTCCGCGGCGTATGGCTGAACAGTTTGGCCTGCATCGCATCGATAGTAACTTTCTTGCTGATGATGATGGCATTACCTCGATAACCGTTAAACCCAAAGGGACGCATGCCACCTATATTCCCTATACTAATCATCCGATTAACTGGCATACCGATGGTTATTACAACCCTGAGGGACGCGAAATTCTCGGCATGGTGGTGCACTGCGAGCAGCCGGCACAAACGGGGGGGGAGAGTGGCTTGATGGATTATGAGATGCTCTATCTGCTGCTACGCGAGCGTAGCGAGGCGCATATTGTGGCGTTGATGCAGCCCGATGTGCTGACCATTCCCGCAGGAACCGACAGTGACGGCGGCGTGCGCCCAGAAACCGTCGGACCGGTCTATTGGGTGGATGCTAAGAGCGGTCAGTTAGCGATGCGCTATACCGCACGTCAGCGCAATGCGGTGTGGCGTGATGATTCGCAGACTTTAGCTGCACAGAGAGCGCTAGAGGCTATTTTTGCCAGCAAGACGCCCTATATCTATCACGCTAAACTGGAGGCGGGGATGGGGCTTATCTGTAATAATGTGCTGCATAAACGCAACGGCTTTAGCGATGCGCCTGCGGACGCGGCGGCACTGCCGCGGCTCTTTTATCGTGCCCGCTATTTTGATCGAGTTAGCACTCCTCGCATAAGCAGTGCGCCGAGATCGGCGGTCACGATAGCTACCTCTATTTCCAAGTAGTTTGGCTATATCAAACGCCATTTATGACTCATGTAGCCTTTGCTGTAACGCGGCAAACTCACTCATATACTCTGCCTCAAGGCGCTCACTAAGACGCTTTGATTCCTGATTTGTCCAAGCTTCAAGGGCGGTGATCGCGGTGGTTTGCGCCTGTTCCAGCTCCTCTAGTTGCTGTTGGCGTCTGGCGGTCATCTCGGCGTTCAGGGCGTGCAGGGCTTCGCTGTGAAGTTGCTGAATCTCCTGATTAAGGGTTGCGCGCATCTGCTGGAGTTGTTCGTGGCGCTGCTGGACTATCGCTTCAGCTAAGGCTGTCTGCTGCAGGGTGTGCGCCTCCTGAAGTTGCACAAGGGCCTCTGCCTGCTGCTGGCGCTGCTGACTGTAGTGAACTTCAAGTGCGGTAATTTCAGTCTGAAGGGCATCGCGTCGGTCGGTTAGATCGGCAATCTCCTTGCTGGTTTCACTGCGAAGTAGAGTGACGCTCTGTTGCAGGCGCTGGCGCTGGCGGCGTTCGCAAATGAGGTGGGCGATGGGGAAAAAAAGCAGTAGCAGGGCGACAAGATAGAGGGTCATTGCGGGGGGACCTCTTTGGTGGGGAAGGTTTGGGATTCAACGCGGGTCAGAAGTTCAATCCAGCGCATTCGGTGCTCGGTTTCATTCACAAAGCGTTCAAGTAGGAGAATATAGTCGATTTCGCTGCGTTTGCGTAGGTGGTAGGTTGCGATAGCGAACGTCTCGCCGCTGCTTAGTAGTTGGATGCCGCTAATTTTGGCATTGTTAAATTCGGCACAGTGAAAATGCAGCGCCTGCAGCGAGATATCAATAATAGTTAGCGGACTCGTCACCTCTGGTGTGCAGATTAATGCCATGGTATCTGGCGGAATTTTGGCGCGCAGGGAGATGCGGCGGTCAAAACGGTATTTAAGTTTCTCCAGCTCTAGCAGGCGCAGGCGCGTTTTGTTGCCGCTGCTGCTGGCTTCTCGGATCTGCTCATCAAGGTAGCGGTTGGCACTCTCGGGCGAGGTGGTGGAGATGGCAAAAAGGCGGCGCTGCACCGCGTCGACATAGAGAGGGTCATCGAGGGGTGGGAAGGTGAGGGCGCGGCGGGCAAAGTCACGCCGCTGCCGAATGCGCAGAATTAAGTAGAGCAGCAGTACCCAACTTAACAGAAGTTGCTGCTGTAGCAGCGGGATTGTGTACCAGGGCGGGGGCGGTACGAACATGGCAGGGGGTGTAGGCGGTTGCGGCGTGACGACTTGCTCCTTTTCGCTATCGCGCTGCGGCGGTGTCCAGAAGAGGTCACTATCGCTTGCCAGATCAATGCGCTGTCCGGCATCCCCAGGCAGTGGCACAGCAAAGAGGCGGCTGCTAATCTCCAGCAGCTGTTGTAGTGTCTGCCGTAACAGTGTATCGGTTGCAGCCTGATTAGCGTCAGCAGCGACAGGAAGCGGCGTTTCGATAAGGGTGGCTGCGGCGCGTTCGTGCCATTGGCGCATAAAATTCTCTGCGCCACTACCGAGATTGAGCAGGATTAACCGCTCACCTGTTTTACTGGCGAGTTGCGTTAGGGTTTGCTCAATGATTTCGTTATTTTTTTCTTCATACCCATGGTTTAGGGCGTCATAGCGGGCGTCCGCAGTGGCTCCCGCCTCCACCATCTTCTCCTGACGCTGATTCAGTTGGGCATAACGTGGGTCGTGACGGATTTCGGGATTAAGGTAGCGCAGTTTGCGATCCCAAATATCGGGCTGACCATCGGTGATAATGACCGCCAGCGCCAGCGCCCCCTGCTGTTCGTCATAGCGCTCAAGGTAGCGCAGTGCAGGTTCAAAGTCGGTAACTTTGCCGCGTAGCGGGATCGCTTTTATCTGTTGTCGCAGCTGCTCCCGATCTATTGCAGTTTGGGGTGTGTCATAGCGCTCAATGCGTAGGTGAACCTCTACTTTTTCGGCAAAGCCGGCGAAGATAATCGGGTTGTTAACGCCGAAGGTATTGATTAGGGTTAATAGCAGCTGTTCTGCAACCAGTTTGGCGTTATAGCGCCCCATCGATTGTGACTGGTCAAAGAGAATAACGACATCCCCGCCGATCATCGGGACGCTGCTGCTCTGGCTACAGAGGGGAAAGAGCAGCAGCAGTAGCCAGATCCGCCTCACTGCAGTTGCTCCTTTAAGTAGGCGACAATGCGCTCAAGCTCACGCTGGGTGGTGGGGAGTTTGGCAGTTATCGCCAGCTGCAGGGCGCTCTGAATAAGGGGTTTCGCCTTGACCAGCTGTTCACGGCGCTTGCTGTTAATAAGTAAAATGGCGTGGTTGGCAAGGGCGCGCAGCTCACCCTCCGCATCATCATAACGCCGCGCGGTGGCGGCACTCTGCTTGTAGAGCCGAATCGCCCGCCAGTGGTGACCTGAATCTTGCCAACAACGCGCTTGCTGGTGGTAGGAGAGGGCGAGACCCAACCCATCACTCTGCTGTTGGCAAAGCGTCGCCTCCTCCTGTAACCGAGTGAGTGCAGCTTTTATCTCCCCTTGTTGCTGCAGCAGCCTCGCCTCGCGTGACAGCAGGTTTTTGAGAATTGTCGGCTGTTGCAGCGTGCGGCAGAGGGTAATACTCTGTTGGAGCAGGCTGATTGCGGCGGCAACATCGCCCTCCGCCTGGCGGCACGCCGCAAGACCCGCCAGCGCCGCCTGTTCTCCCGCACGGTTGCCAAGCTGCTGTTGTCGGGTAATTAGTTGCTGATACTGTGTGGCAGCGGCCTCATATTGTCCCAGCTGTTGCAGTGATGCAGCGACAGTCGTTAGGGCGTTACTGGCATCAAGCTGATTACCCATTTCGTCACAGATCTGCAACTCATCTCTGGCATGGAGGAGTGCTTGGCGATAGTCACCCGCTGCGTAGGCGATATTCGCCTGTACGCCGAAAATACGTTGCAGGCCATCGCGGTTGGCGGTGGCAAGACAGATCTCCTTCGCCTCGGCAAGCAGCGTTTTGGCAGCGTCACTATCGCCCCGGCGAAAGGCGACGAGCGCTCGGTTTGCCATCGCCTGCTGCATACCATGACGGTTGCCGAGGCTACGGGCGATCTGCTCCGTCTCCTGATAGAGGCGATCTGCACGTTCGGGATCGCCGCGTTCAAGAATAATGCCTGCCTGATAGGCCAGCGCCTGCTGATACTCCTCGCGGTTACCACACTCGCGACAAATTTCCGCCTTCTTCTCAAACAGCTGCATAGCGGCATCAAGATCGCCAAGCTGTTGCAGTGCCACCGCCTCGCCACCCAGTGCCGCTTGAAGTCCATCGAGGTGATTATGCTGGCGGCAGAGCGCGGCTTTATCACGATAACGCTGCCGTGCCCCAGTCAGATCGCCCTGGCGCAGCAGTAGGTGCGCCTGATTACCGTAGGCGCGTTGCAGTGCAAAAATGTCGTTCTGCTGTCGCGCAATCGTTTCTGCCTCCTGATAGAGGGTGGTCGCGGTGGCAAGCTCCCCCCGCTCAATGAGCAGGTTGGCGTAGTTATCGAGGGCACCGGGAAGATTGCGCAGATCGTGACTGCTGCGATAACTCGCAACCAGTGTCGCTAGCAGGGGTTCAGCCTGAAGGCGAAAACCGGTGCTCATTAGCAGCTGGGCGATGGGCCACTTTTCGTTACCATACTGTTGTGGATGTTCAAGCAGTGCTTGATAGGTGGTGAGGGGGGTCGCGCCGCTGTTGGTTTCTAGCGCTGCCCAGCAGAGGCGTGCTTCGTAACTGCTTTTTTCCCAAAGACGGGCAAAACGCAACGGGTCAGCGACAAACTGCTGCAACGCTGACCACTCTTTGGCCTGTTGCAACTGCCAAGGTAGCTCCTCAATCTGGCGATCGCTGTCGGGGTGAGCGGCGAAGTAGCGGGCAAGCTGGCGATGCACCGCTTGGCGCTGCGGGGTGTCGGCAAGGTAGCGCTGTTCGACCGCTTCGTGAAGGTAGTTGTGAAAGAAGGTTAAGCGTCCGGAGCGTTGGCTGATAATTTGCGACAGGGCGAGAGAGAGTGGCGCCCAGAGGGAGTAGGGGAGCGCATCCTTCTCACCCAGCAGATCAAGCAGTTCCACTTCGTAAAGACCGCTGCGGCAGCAGTAGATATAGCGCATGACGCGCTCCACCAGTTCGGGCACCTGACGTTGATAGTCCCCCTCCAACCGCTGTAACAGGCGTTGAAAGAGAGAGCTGATATTATCGCAATTAAGGTATTGCACCATCCGGTTATCAAGGGCTTCAAAATTTCCAAAGAGGCGTAACTCATTAAGCAGGGTTTTCAGGTAGAGGGGGTTGGCCGCTGCGGGTGTGTCAAGAATCGCTCTAATTTGCAGCGGGTTGAGTTTTTTTCCATAGGGTTGCCGATTTTGTCGGCTTTAGTCGCCTGCGTGAGGAGCAGACACCGATCTTTATTGACCAGATGATTGCCAAAGTTAGCGCCGCCGTTGCCGCAGATACTCCTGAAAACAGTTATCTCAACACCTGGGGTGACGCGATTTTTGCGGTGATGGAGAGTGCCACACAACTCGCGCAATTTGCCCTGAGCCTGAAAGACGCAGTATCCACTTATCAACAGATGACGGATCAGGAGACGCGTATCGGTATTCGCATCGCCCTACACGCTGGGCCGGTCTTTCATATGCGCGACCACTTTACCGGAAAAATGAACTACTACGGCCACCACGTTAACCGCACCGCACGCCTCGAACCGGTCACCGAAGGGGGCAGAGATGCGGGTCAACGGTACGCTACATGAGTTTAATGAGATTCGCAGTGTGCATAAGCAGCTCATTCCCAAAGCGCCTGCTAGTCGGGTTATTGTTCGGCACCATAAGGTCGAAGATGAGTCGGGCGGTTTCCACTGGGAGATGAGCCTGAAGGCGATTGGCAAATAGGGTAAAAATGCGCTAGTAGCGAGGTAAAATAGCGCAAGAACTTGTGCTTGTTTTGCGGTAATATGCGAGTCGGAAATGATAGTGATTTATCGTTGCCGGACGAAACAGAAATGAGTAATCGGATAGTTGGAGGGGGTGATATTTTGCCTAAAAGAGTTGTGACCGTGCTTAAAGAGTTTCTGTTTAGCCATCGTACCGCTAGCGTCGAGGCCGTGCAGAGGCGCAAGCCGCAACCGTTGGTGCGTAGTCGGCCAACCATGATGCGACTGGAGCCACGGCTAATGTTTGATGGCGCAGCGGTCGATAGTGCCTTCGATACGCTCCATATTGACCTGCCCCCGTCGAGTTAACCCCGCCAGCAACCGAGCTAACTAAGCCGGTTAGTGATGAGCAGAGCCACAACCTCGTCGTCAGTCATCGGCTGCTGGCGAGGTACTAACCGGAGTCAAATATGCTGAAAAGTTACCAAGCAACTTACCACCATGGCACGCTGCAATGGCTAGGCACTCCTCCCGAATTGGAATATGCTCGGGTCATTGTGGTATTTGAAGAAGGAGCGCATCCATCCAAGTTACCGGATCGACAACCGGGTTTGGTGCAGGGGTCACTAGGCAGTCAATTTTTTGAACCACTTCCCACAGAAGAGTTGGCTGCATGGGAATAGACTATCTACTTGATACCCACATCTTACTCTGGTGGCTATTTGATGCGCCTGAATTGAGTGACCGAACCCGCAAAGCGATTGCCAATAGAAGCAATACTATCTGGATCAGCGCAGCGACAGCGTGGGAGATAGCCACCAAATACCGTATTCGCAAACTGCCGGAGGCAACGGAAATTGTGGCAAACTATCCGCAACTATTGCAACAGGCTGGTTTTGTTGAGTTAACGATTAAAACCGAACACGCGCTCTATGCTGGTCAGATGGCCATTGATCATCGCGACCCATTCGACCGTATGTTATTAGCTCAAGCAGAGATAGAGGGTATGGTGCTCATCAGTGCGGACAGTATCATTCTTCGAGAAGCGACAGTGGCGACACTGCCAAACTAAACCATCTAAACTGGTACGCATGCACACCACTTGCAGGGCAGATGGCGCAGCGTCGTTAATAGAGGAAACGGGGTCAGACACGATAAATTTCATTTATTTACGTAGCTTGTCTCCCTCGCAGAACCGGATTTAGACCCTTACACCATCCAGCTCCCAGCTTGAGTCATTCACATAGTGTGGATATAAATTGTGCTTGATACGTACTGGTGACAGCCATGTTTTGAGCACCGCGCCAAAGCGCGACCAATTCACGCTTCGCGCTGGCTACGGTGGTTGCGCCACTTGAACAACACGATGCGATCTTCAAAGCAGGGTATGCCCAGCATTTTCATTTCTTTTGCTTTATGTACGCTAACGAACGGAATATCGCAGGTGATATGTGGGATAAGGATTTGTACAACCCGTGATTAGGAAATTGACTCGGCTCCCGGTTGACCGGCATTTGAAACAACATGCTGCCCCATTTAAACAGTGACGGTATCAGACCATCTAAATTGTTGTATCAGGCATCGCAAACCATTTTTGCTTTAACCCATTTTATCCATTATTCAGGAATACATTCATGAGACATTTTT
>JADGBN010000169.1 GCA_015231435.1 Gammaproteobacteria bacterium | reverse complement strand
TATGGTTATATTCCCCACACCCTCTCAGATGATGGTGACCCTTGTGATGTGATAGTTCCCACCTCCTTTGCCCTAATTCCCGGCGCGGTGATTCGCTGCCGCCCGGTGGCGGTGTTAATGATGACCGTGCAGTTGGATTTTTGAAAGATTGGGAGAAGCGAAATGGCTAAAGCACACCGAACTCACGATGAAGCAACGGTTGAAATGTTCCGCCGCGACCCGGATCTTGCGGCTGAGTATCTGAACTCCGTGTTGGTCGATGGCGACGAAACCGATCTAATGCTGGCGCTACGCAGCCTCAGCAAGGCGTTTGGCGGCGTCCAGGAGATAGCGCGCCATGCAGAAGTAAATGCCCATACGCTCTATCGCACGCTATCCGAACAAGGAAACCCTGAACTGAAAACGCTTTCCGCAATTCTCAAGGCGATGGGAATGCGACTGGCTGTGCAGCCGATTCATCAGGCGCATGTCTAAGCGGTTCGAGGCTGGAATATACGATTGGTATAATGAAGGGCCACTTACGTAAATTTGGCGCTCGGCGCGAATGTCCGCTGTTCAAAACACGCTACGTCTCTTATGGGTCGGGTTCGGCAGTAACCCGTAGCGACAAGCAGTCATTGATCGCGGTCAGCGGTTGAACGGCAGGTCATCGGCGCTTTGCCGCCCGACACCGGCCGAGGGGCCTACTGTCATGTCAAGACCCCGCCTTCCCGCGCCTTCCGGACGTAAAAAAACCGCCGCATCTTATGCAGATACGGCGGTTTTTCTCACTATCTAGCGTTTTAACTAGCCATTCATCTCCAGCAGCAGCTGGTTAAGTTGCGCGACAAAAGTGGCTGGATCTTCGAGTTGCCCACCTTCAGCCAGCAGCGCCTGATCAAAGAGAATACTGGCGAGGGTGTTAAAACGATCATCCTTTTCGCCATCAAGTCGCTTCACCAACGGATGCTCGGGGTTTACCTCCATAATCGGCTTAATATTGGGGGCGCTTTGCCCAACCTGCTTGAGAATACGCTCAAGATTAGCGCTCATCTCGTGCTCTTCGGTGACCAGACAAGCCGGTGAGTTAGTCAGACGATGGGTGATACGCACCTCCTTCACCTTGTCGCCGAGGGCGGTGGTGATCCGCTTCACCAGTGGATCAAACGCCTTGGCAGCCTTCTCATGCTCCTCTTTCTCGTCACTATTCTCCAGCTTACCAAGGTCAAGTTCACCCTTGGCAATTGACTTCAGCTTTTTACCGTTGTACTCAGTAAGGCTGGAGGTGAGCCACTCATCGACCCGATCCGAGAGCAACAGAACCTCTATCCCCTTTTTGCGGAAGATCTCCAGATGCGGTGAGTGCTTTGCCGCTGCATAGGAGTCGGCGGTGATGTAATAGATATCCTCCTGCTCCGCCGACATACGCTCGATATAGGCATCCAGAGAGACTACCTGCTCTTCGCTGTCGTTATGGGTTGTCGCAAAACGCAGCAGTTTGGCAATCTGCTCACGGTTGGCAAAATCTTCGCCGGGCCCCTCTTTCATCACCTTGCCAAACTCTTTCCAGAAGCTGGTATAGGTTTCGTTATCATCCTTGGCAAGCTTCTCCAACAGTGACAACACCTTCTTAACCGAGCCCGACTTCATCGCATCAATCGCTTTATTGTGCTGCAAAATCTCGCGGGAGATATTTAGCGGCAGATCGCTGGAGTCAATGACGCCGCGCACAAAGCGCAGATAGTTGGGCATCAGATGCTCGGCGTCATCCATAATAAAGACCCGTTTCACATAGAGCTTCACGCCGTGACGACGGTCACGATCCCAAAGGTCGAAGGGGGCGCGCTTGGGAATATAGAGCAGCGAGGTGTACTCCATCTTCCCCTCTACCTGATTATGGCTATGCAGCAGCGGCTCCTCATAGTCGTGGGAGACGTGCTTATAAAACTCGTTATACTCCTCTGCGGTAATGTCACCTTTTGGCCGCGTCCAGAGGGCGGAGGCCTTATTAACTGTCTCCTCTTCGGGAATGACGGTCTCATCCTTCTCTTTATCTTCATCCATCGGCATCACATCCTTTGCCATGACAATCGGCAGCGTGATGTGATCCGAGTATTTACGAATAATCGAACGCAGGCGCCAACCATCGGCAAACTCGCTGCTATCTTCACGCAGATGCAGGGTAATGGTGCTACCGCGCTGACTCCGTTCGATATTCTCGATGGTATAGTCACCCTCACCACCTGACTCCCAACGTACCCCATGTTCAGCCGTCAGTCCTGCCCGACGCGTCTCAACACTTACCTTGTCGGCAACAATAAAGGAGGAGTAGAAACCGACACCAAACTGCCCAATTAGGTGTGCATCCTTCTTCTGATCACCGCTTAAGCTCTGCATAAAGGCTTGCGTGCCAGATCGCGCAATCGTGCCGAGATTGGCAACCACCTCATCACGACTCATGCCGATACCGTTATCGGTTATCGTCACCGTTTTGCCATCTTTATCGAAGTCAACACGGATTTTGAGCTGATTGTCACTCTCGTAAAGTGCGTCATCACCCAGCGCCTCAAAACGCAACTTATCGCAGGCATCCGAGGCATTGGAGATTAACTCCCGCAAAAAGATCTCTTTATTGGAGTAGAGCGAATGGATCATCAGGTGTAGCAACTGCTTTACCTCTGTCTCAAATCCACGGGTCTCTTTATGGGTATCTACACTCATGTTGCTTTAATTCCTCAAGTTTTAGTTAGGGTTAAACAGGGTGGGAGTCTCTTTACAAGAAAAATACCTGCAACAGATTGTCCCGCTTGCCAAGAAGTGCAAAACTAATGGGGTTATACTAGAGCCAATTCAACCTTTCGCACCAGACAAGGCAGCATACGATGCAAACCATTACCGTTACGACCACACCCTTTATGGATCAGCGCCCCGGCACCTCGGGTCTGCGCAAGCGCGTTACACAGTTCCAGCAACCCCACTATTTAGAGAACTTCGTACAGGCTATTTTTGACACCAAAAACGACCTGAATGGCGGTACGTTGGTGGTCGGTGGTGACGGGCGCTATTACAACCGCGAAGCGATTCAAATTATTATCCGCATGGCTGCCGCCAATGGCGTTAAACGGCTGCTGGTCGGCAAGGGGGGGATTCTCTCCACCCCAGCGGTTTCGGCAATTATTCGTAAATACCATACCAACGGCGGCATTATTCTCTCTGCCAGCCACAACCCCGGCGGCCCCGATGGCGACTTTGGTATTAAATTTAACGGTGATAACGGCGGCCCTGCCACAGAACAGGTGACCGAGGCGATCTATGCCCGCAGCAAAACAGTTAACCGTTACCTAACGACTCACGCTGCTGCGATTAATCTTGACCACATTGGTCACAGCCATATCGGCGACATGGCGATTGAGGTGATTGATCCGGTTCATGACTATGCCGAGTTAATGCAGACGATTTTTGATTTTGACGCCATTCGCCACCTAATTGTCGATAACGGCTTTCGTCTCTGTTTTGATGCCATGCACGCGGTGACCGGACCCTACGCCATTGACATTCTTGAGCATCGCCTCGGCGCACCTGCCGGTTCGGTGATTAATTCAACACCACTGGAGGATTTTGGCGGCGGCCATCCTGATCCCAATCTGGTCTATGCCAAAACGCTGGTAGAGGCCATCTTTGGCAACAACCCCCCCGATTTTGGTGCGGCCTCCGATGGTGATGGCGACCGCAACATGATTCTCGGTGCCCATTTCTTTGTCACCCCCTCCGATAGCCTGGCGATTATGGCCGCCAATGCACACCTCATTCCCGGCTATGCCTCGGGGCTGAAGGGTGTCGCACGCTCAATGCCCACCAGTTGTGCCGTTGACCGCGTTGCCAGCGAACTAAGAATTCCCTGGTATGAGACACCCACCGGCTGGAAGTTTTTTGGCAATCTGCTTGACAGCAATCAGGCAACACTCTGCGGTGAAGAGAGTTTTGGTACCAGCTCCGCCCATGTACGGGAGAAGGATGGTCTCTGGGCGGTGCTCTTCTGGCTTAATATTCTTGCCGCGAGACGTACTTCTGTGGCCACTATTGTCAAAGAGCATTGGCAACGCTTTGGCCGTAACTTCTACACCCGCCATGACTACGAAGCAGTGGATGCCACTGCCGCCAATGAACTGATGCACCACGTTGAACAGCAGCTACCCGCTCTGATTGGCAAAGAGTTAAACGGCATAATGGTCAGTGCGGCTGATAATTTTAGTTACCTTGATCCGGTGGACAAAAGCTGCAGTGAGCGCCAGGGATTACGGGTTATCTTTAGTGACGGCTCGCGCATTATCTTTCGCCTCTCGGGTACCGGTACGGTTGGTGCCACCCTGCGCATCTATATTGAAAAATATGAGTCCGACAGCAGCCGTCACCATGAAGATACCCAGCAGATTTTGCAACCACTCATTGATACCGCCCTCACCCTGTCACAACTGCGACAGCGCATTGGTCGTGAGCAACCTGATGTCATCACCTAGAGATCTGGCATTAATTAACGGCAGCTGAATTAAGCTGCCGTTTGGCATCACCTAACGTTATGATTTAATATCCATCTAACCCTGCTACAGCCACCCCGTCAAGGGAAACACTCAATTTATAATAATCAAGAGACTGCCAATGAACTTTAGATACCTGCTAGCTCCACT
>JADGBN010000168.1 GCA_015231435.1 Gammaproteobacteria bacterium | reverse complement strand
AAGCGGGTGCATGGTTCGGCGGCCATTGCTGGGGGGATGAACGCCGCACTGGCGGCGGCAGATCGGGCTTATCTGCTTCAAGAGATTGACACGATTATTGACTGGGCAGAGCAGGCGGTTGCTTTAACCGCGCAAATTCACACAGCAAACCGCCCCTATCACGATGAATTTGCAACGATTCACACCGCCTATCTCAGTCTGATTGGTGCCTCTGGTGAGCTGGAACTTTACCACGGCGGCCTGCGTGGCAAGGATAGTGACGGCAAGTTGCTTTTTGATCAGTTTGACTACCAAAACTATCACCAGCTCATTCACGAAGAGGTTAAGTCATGGTCCTACATGAAGTTTCCCTTCCTTACTTCACTCGGTTCCGAGGCTGGTTGGTATCGGGTAGGGCCGCTGGCGCGGGTGAATAACTGTGACTTCATTACCACACCCAGGGCAGAAGCGGCACGACAACAGTTTGCCAGCTGTTCCGGCAACAGCGGTGGGCCGCTGCAACATGCCACCCTCTTCTATCACTGGACACGCATGATTGAGGCACTGCACTGCGCCGAGACCATTCTTGATCTACTGTACCACCCCGATATTTTATGTGATGATCTGCTCGCTCAGGGTGAGCGCCGCCGTCATGGGGTTGGGGTGATTGAAGCCCCCCGTGGCACCCTCATTCACGATTATGAGATTGATGAACATGACCTTGTCACCAAAGCCAATCTGATTGTTTCAACCACCCATAACAATCAGGCGATGAATGAGTCGATTCGTCAGGTCGCCAACCGCTATCTCAATGGTCAGCAGCTGGACGAGCGGCTGTTAAACCTAATTGAGGTGGCAATTCGTGCCTATGATCCCTGCCTCTCCTGCGCCACCCATGCCCTTGGCAAAATGCCCTTGCAACTTGAGTTGGTGAATCGCCATGGTGAGCGAATTGCCGCACTGCAACGCAATAGTAACGGCGAGTTCGAGAGACCATGCTAATGCAGCAGCAACCGCCACCGCTGCTCCTCTTTGCCTATGGCAACCCCTCCCGTGGTGATGATGCCGTCGCACCGGCACTGCTGGAGTCACTGGCTAAAGTGGCAGGATCAGGGGAGCTCTTTGAGTGTTTAACTGACTTTCAGCTGCAGGTGGAGCATATTTTTGATCTACGCCAGCGCCACCTGGTGATTTTTATCGATGCCACAGAGGATAACCGTCTGCCTTTGCAGTTTACCCCACTGCTTCCGCAGCGTGACGCTGGCTACAGCAGCCATGCACTTCACCCCAGCGCCCTGCTCTTTGTCTGGCAGCAGCTCGAAAAAACCCCGCCACCCCTCTGCTATCTACTGGCCATTAGTGGCAACTCCTTTACTTTGGGAGAACCACTCACGCCCATGGCAACTACGAACCTGCACGCTGCCCTAACGCTGTTACAGCAACTACTGCAGCAGCTGCACACCCATGACACGACCCGATGGCCGGCGCTCTGCCAGGCTTACTCCACCCTTTCTCAACAGACGGCGGCCTGAATCATGTCAAACCTCGATTTTATCGCGACGACCATTGACGGTTTTCACCATAACCCCAAAAACCTGCTGCAGATCCTGATAACAATTCAGGCGCATTTGCATCAGATTGATGATGTTGCCGTGGCAGCTGTCGCCAGCGCGTTACACCTCTCCCCAAATCAGGTGGTAGCGGTCATCGACTTTTATAGTTTTTTACACCGTCACCATCGTGGGCGCTATGAGATCTTAATCAGCGACTCGATTACCGACCGCATGTTGGGGAATCAGGCGCTGTTACAGCAGTTTTGTCAGCGTTTACAAATTACTCCGGAGACCCCGCGCAGCGATCTGCAGGTAAGCATCGCCCCCACCTCCTGCAGCGGTTTTTGTGATGAAGGACCTGCCGTGCTAATTAACGGCGTGGCGCTATCACAACTCACCGGCGAACGCGTTGCAACCATCTGTGACTTTATCGAGGCCAATACGCCGATGGACGCTTGGCCGGACTCTCTTTTTGAACATCGCGAACAGATCCATCAGCGCGGGCTGCTACTCAATTTACCCGCACCGCAGGGTGAGGTACTTAACCCTTTTTTCACCGAAAATCAAGATCATTGCGATGAAACCGCTGCCACAGCAACCATCGCTCAACTGGAGCGGGCAGCGCTGCGGGGTCGCGGGGGTGCCGGTTTTCATACCGCACTCAAGTGGCGTCTCTGCCGTGAGGCGGTAATCGCACGGCAACAACAGGGTGAGCACAGCCGTGCAGTGGTGATCTGTAATGCCGATGAAGGCGAACCCGGGACATTTAAAGACCGTATTCTTCTCGTACATCAAGCGGAGGCACTCATTGAGGGGATGACCCTCTGTGCCGCCACTGTTGGTGCCGAGGAGGGATTTATCTACCTGCGCGGCGAATATCGCTACCTTCTGCCGCAGCTTACGCAACTGCTGGAGAAGCGGCGGCAGGCAGGGCTTCTCGGGAGGCAGATTAAGGGGAAAACCTTCAGTTTCGATATCACCATCCATCTTGGTGCTGGTGCCTATATTTGTGGTGAAGAGTCGGCACTCATTGAATCATTGGAGGGTAAACAGGGGATTCCGCGGATTCGTCCCCCCTTCCCTGTTAGCAGAGGCTACCTTGGTCAACCAACGGTGGTTGATAATGTCGAAACATTTATCGCCGCCGCTGCTATCGCGATTAAAGGCGATGCCTGGTTTAACGCCGTGGGTACAGAAAAATCACGCGGCAGTAAATTGCTCTCCATTAGTGGCGACTGCAGCCTACCCGGTGTTTATGAGTTTCCCTTTGGGATTACGGTTACCGAAGTGCTGCGCGCCGCCGGGGCAGATGAAAAACTCCTAGGCGTACAGGTGGGGGGGCCCTCCGGCACTTTTATCACCCCCGATGAGTTCTTGCGCACCATTGCCTTTGAAGATTTAAGCACCGGAGGCTCCTTTATCATTTTCAATGAAAAGCGTAACCTCTTTGAAATAGTCCAGAACTTCACCCACTTCTTTGCGCATGAGAGCTGTGGCTTCTGCACCCCCTGCCGTGTCGGCACCACCCTGCTGCAACGGCAATTTGATAAAATTTGCGATGGTCACGGCAACCACGATGATCTGACCACTCTGCAGGAGATCGCCCAAATCTGTAAAAGTGCCAGTCACTGCGGTCTCGGACAGACCGCCGCCAACCCCATTTTAACCACCCTGCAGCGCTTCCCGGTGAGCTACCAGCATCAACTTTGCACCAACGCCTTTGAGCCCTGCTTTAACCTTGATTTCTCACTGGCCGTCACTCGCCAATTGAGCCAACGCGATGATGCCGACGCCCATCTTTCGCAACAGGGAGGTGCATCAGCATGAGTGCACAAATAGAGATCGACAACCAGACCATCCCCTTCACCGCCGGGCAGACCATTATGCAGGCCGCCGCCGCTGCGGGGATCTATATTCCTCACCTCTGCCACCATCCCGACCTGCCTGCTCATGGTAGCTGCAAACTCTGTACCGTCTCGGTCAACGGACGCAATATGGCCTCCTGCACCACGCCGGCAGAGGCGGGACAGCAGATCGGCAATCAAACCCCGGCACTGCAATCACTGCGTCTGCGACTCATACAGATGCTCTTTATCGAGGGCAACCACCTCTGCCCCACCTGCGAAAAGAGCGGTCACTGTCGTCTGCAGGCAACCGCCTATGATCTGGGTATGCTCGACAGCCATTTTCCGCACTTCTACCGCCAGCATGGCGTTGACAGCAGCCATCCTGATCTGCTGCTGGATCGCAATCGCTGTATCTACTGTTCACTCTGTGTCAGAGCAAGTCGCGATCTCGATGGCAAAGGCTGCTTTGTCATGAGTGGCCGCGGCATTAATAAATCGTTGGCGATTAACTCGCCCTCCGGCCAACTTGGCGACAGCGCCATTAGCGCCAATGACCGCGCAGTGAGCATCTGCCCAACGGGGGCACTATTGCCAAAACAGCAGGGGTTTACCACCCCGATTGGCAAACGCCACTTTGATACCCACCTGATTCGTGATGAGGTGTAAATCATGAATAATAAAATCCGCATCGCCACCACCTCCCTCGCCGGCTGCTTTGGCTGTCATATGTCGCTGCTAGATATTGATGAGAAGATTATTCCGCTACTGGAGTTAGTCGAATTTAACCGCACACCGATCACCGATATTAAACAGCTGAGTGATGTCGATGTCGGGCTGATTGAAGGCGGAACATGCAATACCGAAAATATCCACACCCTGCGTGAATTTCGCCGCCACTGTAAAACGCTGGTAGCGGTCGGTGCCTGCGCCCTTAACGGGGGGCTACCGGCGCTGCGTAACACCATTCCCGTTGAGGAGTGCCTAGCCACCTCCTATCTAAATATGGATGGCCTTAAAAACCCGCAAATACCCAACGATCCCGAATTGCCCCTGCTGCTTAGTCAGGTACACCCGATTCACGAGATCGTAAAAGTAGACTACAGCCTTCCCGGTTGCCCCCCCTCCGCCGATCTCATCTGGCAGTTTCTTAGCGACCTGTTAGCGGGAAGATCGCCGCAGATCCACAGCAGCATGATTCATTATGACTAGAGTCACGCTAACTGTCTGATATTTGTGGAGGCGGGGTATACCCGTCATCCTTGAAAATGCTGGTTCGTTGCACCAAAGGCAGGCTGCGCACGCTGCAGTCGCTCACCCCAATCACATAGTTAATCTATGCTCATGGGGATTCGCGCCTTTGCCGCCTTCCATC
>JADGBN010000167.1 GCA_015231435.1 Gammaproteobacteria bacterium | reverse complement strand
CCAATCGTCATATGTTCCGCGACCGACTGGAACACGAAATCGGTATCTCCAACCGTCGCAACGTCCCGTTTGCCCTAATGTTTATCGACCTTGATCACTTTAAGGAGGTGAACGACACCCTCGGACATGGCATGGGTGACCTGCTGTTAATTGAAGCGACCCGCCGCCTTAATGAGTGCGTTCGCAGAACAGATATTGTGGCGCGAATGGGCGGCGATGAGTTCACCGTACTGCTGACAGAGATTGAAAATCTTAACCACATTGATCGTATTGCTGAAAACATCATCGCTAAGCTCGCCACCGCCTTTTTGCTAAAAAAGGAGATCGCCTATGTTTCGGCAAGTATCGGCATCACCCTCTATCCCAATGATGCCACCACGATAGAAGGGTTACTTAAAAATGCTGATCAGGCGATGTATGTCGCCAAAGAGCAGGGGCGTAACCGTCTTAGCTACTTTACGCCAGCCCTGCATGAAGCGGCACAGAATCGGCTGCGACTGGTAAACGATTTGCGCGGCGCCTTGGAAGCCAAGCAGTTTATGGTCTATTTTCAACCCATTATAGAGCTGGCTAGCGGTGAAATTCACAAAGCGGAAGCGCTCATTCGTTGGCAGCATCCCGAACGCGGCTTTGTCAGCCCCGCCCAGTTCATCCCGCTGGCGGAGGAGACCGGTCTGATTCTTGCGATTGGTGATTGGGTATTCCGCCAATCGATGAATTATGCCAAACGCTGGAGAGAGCTCTATCGCCCCACCTTTCAAGTAAGCGTCAATAAATCCCCAATACAGTTTTACCAGGACGGTGAAGATCACACCGCTTGGTTAGCCTTTCTCAAAGAGCTCGGCCTTCCGGGGCAGTCACTCAATATCGAAATTACCGAAGGGCTACTACTCGATTCAAACTCGGCAATTAACGGCGCCCTGCTCACCCTGCGCAATAATGATATTCAGGTCTCTATCGATGACTTCGGTACTGGTTATTCGTCACTCTCCTACCTGAAAAAATTCGACATCGACTATCTTAAAATCGACCAGTCATTTATTCGCAATCTAAAATCAGACCATAACGACAGGGTTCTATGTGAAGCGATTATCGTCATGGCACACAAACTCGGGATTAAAGTGGTTGCTGAAGGGGTGGAGACAACTGAACAACGTGACCTCCTCGCCACTGCCGGATGCGACTATGTACAAGGGTATCTCTACTCAAGACCCGTCCCTCCCGAAGCATTTGAGGCGCTGCTAAAACAGGGTCATTTACAGATCTGAACGAATTAAGGGGGCTGCCTACTGCGGCAAGCGCAACAGAGCGCGCAAACCACCGCCTGGGCGGTTCGACAGCGTGATATCGCCCCCGTGCCGCCAAGCGACCTGACGGACAATCGCCAAGCCAAGCCCAACCCCACCGGTTTCACGATTACGCGACCGTTCCATCCGGTAGAAGGGCTCAAAGACCTTGTCGAGCTCATCCACCGGGAGCCCCGGCCCCTCATCCTCAACAAGGATACACAGCGCACCCGCCTCCAGCTGAAGATCAACATTCACATGCTGGCCATCCTTTAGGGCGTTATTAATCAGGTTGCCAATGGCGCGACGCAGCGCCTGGGGACGGGCTGCAAAACGCAGTGACACCGATGGAACCGTCAAAGCGATCTCATGGCCCATCTCCAGCTGGTCGTCCACGAGGCTCTCCAGCAGCGCGACGATATCGATAGGGCAGATCGCCTCATCAACCGCCTTGCCGCGCAAAAAGTCGAGCGCGCCGCCGAGCATCTGCTGCATCTCGTCAAGATCACGACGAAAACGTTCACGCAGATGATCATCTATCAACAGTTCGCTGCGCAAGCGCATACGGGTGACCGGTGTTTTGAGATCGTGAGAAACCGCCGCGAGAAAACGCTCGCGCTCCTCAATGTCATGACGAATCCGCCGCTGCATCGCATTAAAAGCCTGTGCTGCCTCACGCACTTCGCTGGGCCCCTCCTCAACAAGAGGGGGCTGATGCAGATCATCACCCAGTCCGCGCGCCGCCTGCGCCAGACGGGTCAGCGGTCGTACCGTCATACGGGCAACCCCCCAAATTAGCAGCAGAACAATCGTCAGCATGAGCGTCAGATTACCGAAGAGGTGCAGTGGCCAGGAGAAGATCGCCCTAGGAACGCTACCCTCAATACGCAACCAGCCTCCGGATTTTAATTCAAGATAGAGTTCAAACATGAAGTCGCCTGCGCTTGGCAGCACCACCGGACGAATAGCGGTTTCTCGCCCCAACACTTCAGCCAGATGCGAGAGAAACTCAAATGTTTCGCTAACGCTGGTAACGGCCTCAGGTGCCTGTGCGACCACCGACAGGTGTTGACGCGGTGTACTCAGGCGTTCGGCTAATTCCTGTCGCGCACTGCCATTCTGGCTATCAATGGCACGATGCACAGCGGCAACACGCTGCGCAAGCTCATGACCGACGGTAGTGCCGATGGTGCGCTGGCGTTCGCTAAGGTGCAGCGCGGCACCAAGCAGTTGCGCCAGTACCAGCCCCCCTGCCATCAACAACACAAGACGACCAAACAGGGTGCGCGGCAACAGACTCACCGCTGAACATCGACCGTTGCCGCAAGAACATAACCCTCACCGCGCACCGTCTTAATCAGCGTTGGCTCCTTGCTGTCGTCGCCAAGGCGTCGGCGCAGACGACCAACGAGCACATCAATACTGCGATCAAACAGAACTGCTTCGCGTTTATTGGCAAGCTCCAGCAACTGGTCACGCGGCAATACACGCTGCGGATGCTCAAGAAAAACCCGCAGCAGACGGTATTCAGCGCCGGAGAGGGGAACAATCAGCCCATCCGGTGCCTCAACATTGCGCGTGGTGGTATCAAGTGCCCAACCAGCGAAACGAAAAGCGATCACTTCAGCAAGTTCAAGATTCGGCGGTAACGCCTGGGCGCGGCGCAGAATAGTCTTAATGCGTGCCAGCAGTTCACGCGGGTTAAAGGGCTTGGCAAGATAATCATCAGCCCCCATCTCCAATCCGACAATGCGATCAACCTCGTCACCACGCGCGGTCAACATCAGCACCGGCAGACTGTTTGAGCGGCTGCGCAGATCACGACATAAGGTCAAACCATCCTCCGCAGGCAGCATCAGATCAAGAATCACCAGATCAATGCGATGTGTTTCCAGCGCCCGGCGCATCGCCTTACCATCGCCCACCGCAGTCACCCGAAACCCGGCCTGAGTCAGGTACTCGCTTAAGAGATGACGGATTTCGCGGTCATCATCCACAACCAGCAGATGTTCTGCGGGATGCGTCATGTGATCTCCCTCCCTTCACCGACTTCCTCTTCCGTGCGTCCATCACGGATATGATAGATCCGCTTAAATGTCGGGATTATCTTTTCATCGTGAGTGACGACAATAATCGCGGCACCATAGCGCTGCGCCATCTCATTGAGAATGCGGACCACACCCAGTGCCCGTGTCGAATCAAGCGGTGCCGTCGGCTCGTCGGCAAGGATCACCGGTGGATGATTCACCAATGAACGGGCTATGGCAATGCGCTGTTGCTCGCCACCGGAGAGCATCGAGACCCGTACGCCAACGCGGTGACTGACATCCAGCGCCTCAATCAGTTCACGGGCACGCGTTCGCGCCTCGCCATTCGCTTTGCCCGCCAGCATCGGCAGCAGCGCCACATTATCAATCACATCAAGAAAGGGGATGAGGTAAGGTGCCTGAAAGATAAAACCGATCCGGTCACGACGCAGCGCCCGCAGATCATCTATCTGCCAGCCACCGTGCTGATCATCAAAAATCGCCTCGCCCCCAAGCTCGATATGGCCGCTGGTCGGCTCGATGACTGCCCCCAGACACTTAAGCAGGGTGCTTTTGCCCGATCCGCTGGGACCAACCAACCCCACCACCTCACCTCGGCGAATCGTCATATTAACCCCAGCAAGCGCCTGTACCGCAGCGGCACCACTGCCGTAGGTTTTGGTGAGTTCGGTGAGACGTATGGCAATTTCTGAATCGGCTACGCTTTTTTCCAAAATTAACCTCCGATAGCATCCGCTGGATCAATACGCAGGGCAGCGCGAATCGCAAGGATACTTGCCAGCGCACAGACCAGCAGCGTGATGGTAAAACCACGCAGGGTATCGCCCGATTCCAGTAACACATGCTTGGGGAAAAAAGGGGCCCACAGGGTGGCAGCAACCAGCCCCACCACAAAACCAATCGTGCCCAGCGTCAGCGCCTGTTGCAAAATCATTACGGCGATACTGCGGTCACGCGCACCGATGAGTTTAAGCACCGCAATTTCACGCTGTTTATTGAGTGTCATCGTATAGATAATAAAGGCGACGATGGCGGCACTCACCAGCGCCAAAATCACGAGAAACATGCCAATTTGCTTGGCAGATGTCGCAATCAGCTTGGCGACAAGGATCTCCTCCATATCGGCGCGCGTCCAGGCAGTCAGATGTTTCCAGCGGTCAATCTCCCGCTTCACCTCCTGCGGCGGATAGCCGGGCGTCAGCCGCAACAGGACGGCATTAACACTGTGGCTGGAAGTCTGCGACGCCAGCACGGCATCGAGCAGCCCCGGAACACCGGGACGGTTAAAGGCGGGATTGGCCGTTGTGCGCGCACGCTCTGCAACCAGCGTATCGTTATCTTTCAGGAACTGGATCTCTTGGGCATCCTTAAGCGGAATGAAGATCATCGGGTCACCTGAAGAAGAGGTCGAACGCCGCGTGACACCCACCACCGTATAATCGTGACGGCGGATTCGCAGCGTATCACCCGGCACCAGCCCTGTT
>JADGBN010000166.1 GCA_015231435.1 Gammaproteobacteria bacterium | reverse complement strand
CGGCTTTCCCGATCATCCCCATCGCGGTTTTGAGACAATTACTTATATGTTGGCAGGTCGAATGCGTCATCGTGATAGTGCTGGCCATGAGGGGTTATTGGAAGATGGTAGCGTGCAGTGGATGGTCGCCGGTCGGGGGGTGATTCACAGCGAACTTCCAGAGCAACGTGATGGGGTCATGGAGGGGTTCCAACTTTGGCTGAATCTGCCGGCACGCGACAAGATGTGTCAACCGTGGTATCAAGATTTTAGTCGCAGTGAAATACCGGGTTACACCACCGAGGAAGGGGTGCGTATACAGGTCATTGCCGGTGAAAGTGGCGGTGTGGCAGGAGCGGTCAATCGACCCTATACCGAGCCACTCTATCTCGACATCCACCTGCCGGCAGCGTCCTCATTGAACTGCTCAATTCCCTCTGAGCATAACGCTTTTTTCTATCTCTACCGAGGTGCAGTGAGCGTTGCCGATCAGCTTGTTGATACGCCACGAATGGCGATTCTAACGAACTGTACGGATGCAGATGGGGTTACCATCAGCGCTGGCAGTGATGCACGACTGATTCTAATTGCTGGCAAACCACTACGGGAACCGATTGTCCAATACGGCCCTTTTGTAATGAATAGTCAGCAGGAAATTCAGCAAGCAATCGATGACTTCTCTAGTCGTCGATACACTTAAACTCTTAAATATAAACAGGAATTAATCAAATGACCCATACCCGTTATCCTTGAAAATGCCGAGTCGTTGCAACCAGGGGCACGCTGCACTCGACTCTTGCCGCTAATAACCAGGACTTGGGAGGTAACTTCCTGGATTTATGGAAATCAATGACATTAACTGGCACAACCCCTGATATACAAAAGATACTAATATTATTATATTAGCGACACAGGGGGGGTATTACTAATAAACACCATCTCAGTACTGCACACCTAACCCCATCACAAAAAAGAACTTGAATAGCTCAATTTATTCTGTAAGACTTTAGCGTACGAAGACGTGAATGAGATCGACTGACGAAGGACGGCACTAATATGCTGTCAGTGAGTGGGCTGTTCTATCACGAGGAAGTACCTGTTTTTAATCATTTGCAGTAAATGCGCAGGAAAAATGGGGTTACGCTCTTTTGCTGCCAAAATGAATGTCATTTTATAACATAAGACTAAACTGAACCTGGCGAATAATATCGTCACAGAGAGATAGTCTTTACTACCAAGGAGTTATCGATGAATCACCTTTGCAAAAATATGTACACACTCTTTTTTCTTCTTTTTACCCTGCCGTTGATGGCCGCTGACGACTTTTTAGTCGATACCTCACCACTAACGGTCGAAGGGACCACTGCTATTGATAACGCCAAGGCAAAACAGCTGTTTGACGAAGGCGTTACCTTTATTGACGTCCGAACTCAGGAGGGTTTTGACAAAGGACGCATTCCTGATTCGATCCTGCTCGATCTGAAAAAAGGTTTCAGCAAAGAGGCGCTGGCAGCAGTCGTCTCGCCTGCGGATCCTCTGGTCATCTACTGTCAGGGTCCCAAATGTGAACGGGCTGCTACAGCTGCTTCCAATGCCGTTTCCTGGGGTTATACAAAGGTTTACTACTATCGTGATGGTTTCCCAGGCTGGAAAAAAGCGAACTACCCAGTCGAATAGACGTGAGATAGTGACATGACCCTCTGCCTCAGGATCCTTATCGTTGCCATTAGTACTACCCTCATCGTATCAGGTGTGTTGGTGTGGGCGGGGTTAGGCGCCCAGTCTCAATCAGAAGAGCGCTTTGAAGAGGCTGTCACCAATGGAAGAACCCTGCTGTGGCAGGGTTTTGTCCGCGCCGATATCGAAAGAATTAGTGATGACATCAAAAAGGTGGTTCGGGATCCCAAACTGAAATCGGCTATCACCCAAGGTGATGCAACTACCATATCGACGCAGATTAATCCGATTTTTTCGACCATGTCAGCGCAGGAACTGCTGCACAAACTGCGAATATTTGATGATAAAGGTATCATTATCAGCTCTGAGGGTGATGATTTTCAGGGGAAAAGCCGCAATCTCATGGTGGCTAACGCCCTTTCTGATGGCAAGATCTACAGTGGCATCGGCACCGATGAAGATGGTTCCGTCAACGCCATGGTTGTCTTTCCGATCTCGGTTCGTGGTCAGGTCGTAGGGGGTGGAGTTCTGGTGCGCAACCTTCAGGCGACCCTCAACAAATTCCTCTCCCAGGCTGACTCTGAAGCGACCATCCTCTTGGGTGACGGCAGGGCAATCGCTTACGCCACCAGTGACAATGCCAAGACCCTGATGGGTGCCGTCGCCGAGGGAACGCTTCCATTTCAGGTAAAAGAGGAAAACGAAAAATTCTGGGTCATCAGCCAACATCCACTCAAGGATATCGCTGGAGAGACCATTGCCTACCTTCGGGTCGCCAGTGACTTTAGCGAAAACATCCGCGCCCAGAAGCAGGGGAACCGCTTTGCCATTATCACTACCCTGTCACTACTGTTGTTTGCCATGATGTGGTTAAACTGGTATATCCGCCGTTCTTTCCGGCCACTAAATGAACTTTCACAAACCATGAGGATCATTGCTAACGGTGATCTGAATGTCAAGGTGACGGTCACTCACAACGATGAGGTGGGGCATTTACAGTTATCAGTGACGAAGATGGTGGAACAACTGCACGATATCTTTGGCAACATTAATGATAACAGTCGATCCCTGAACAGTTCTTCAGCCCATATGGCAGAGATTTCTTATGGATTGAATCAAATCGCCCAACAGACCGTCACCAAGGCAAACACCGTGGTCACCGATGCAGAAGCGATGAATCTCAATATGAATTCGGTTGCCACCGCCATGAGTGAGGCGGTGATTAACATGGAGGCTGTCTCCTCTGCTGCTCAGAGCATTAGCGCCAACATCATCACCCTTTCAAAAGATATCGATACCGCCAAAGAGGATTCTCAGAACGCATTCGCCTTAGCCAATGAGGCCAATGAAGTCGTCAGCAAACTGGGGCAATCGGCTCAGGAGATTGGGATGGTTATCGCCACCATCAGCGCCATTTCCGAAAAAACCAATCTTCTTGCCCTGAATGCCACCATCGAGGCGGCACGGGCCGGCGACAAGGGGAAAGGATTTGCTGTGGTGGCCAGCGAAATTAAGGAACTGGCAACCCAGACCGCTGTCGCCACCACGGTTATTGCGGCAAAACTGGCCTCCATTCAATCTTCCACCGCGACAACGGTTCAGGGAATCAGCGAAATCACTCTCGCCACTGACAAAGTGAACAACGTCGTGGCGACCATCACCGCCGCAATGGAAAGGCAGAGTACGGCCACCAACCAAATCTCTAAAAATGTACGGCAAGCCTCTCTGGGACTGAAAGAGATTAACTGTAATGTTTCAGATGCATCATTGGCGTCAAGTCGTGTCTCTGCCGAAATGGTTGCTATCAATGATGCCGCAGCCACTATCCACAACTCCAGCCAGACCATAGGTACTGCTGCCGGCGAACTTAACCTTCTGGCCCGCAATTTAAGTGACAAGATGTCAATATTTAGCCTCTAGGATGCTGTCTGGGTGATAGCATCTCACTGCTTTAAGCACGGATAGGATCAACAACTATTGGCTGCTGCTCCTAGTTAAATTGGCCAACCAGAAATCAAGCCGCAAAAGGTCAGCTCATCACCTTCATTTTCCGGCAGGGTGCTGCGCCAGACAATCACGCAGTTCCGTATAAGCTTCGGCCAGAACTGGCGTATGCAGCGGAACCAGCAGTAGCCACAAACAATAAACACCAGACCCACGTTGTGCGCAGGATGATCGAAAACCCACAGAACCGAAACGACTACACCAGTAGCTGAAAGGCTCTCCACGCGGCCAACAGGGCAAAGAGCAGAAAAACGACTCCACCGATACGGTGGACCCAGAAGAGGGAGATTCGTTGGAGAAGGGTTCTCCCTACCCATACGCCCAGTGCCGAAATCAAGATAAGCGCCACTGTGGCGCCTACCCAAACGGCTAGGGGGTCCATATTGCCCGCCATCCCCGCAACCGCGATTTGGGTTTTGTCGCCAAATTCCGCCACCAGCAGCAACAACAGAGTGGTAATGAAGATACCGTGCCCCGGCCTCTCTTCGACCTCTTCATTCTCCTCTTCTTCTTCATGGCTGAGGAGAGTATGAAGACCAAAAGCTCCAAACAGTAGAGCAACGATGATCGCGGTCAGCCATTCCGGTATCCATGTTGCTACCCCGGCGCCAAACAGGACAGCAAGCGTATTGAGAATGATGAATGCGACCGTTGCCCCGAGTATCACCGGCCAGTGACGGTGCCGCGCAGCGAGCGTCATACAAACAATCTGGCTTTTATCGCCAATCTCTGCCAGTGCAATCAGAGCAAATGCAAACATCGAAACCGAGAGTGATTCAGGAAGGATCATGTTAAAGGATTGACTCCAGTGTATAAAACAATACAGCCGATGCTGATGAGATGCTCAGGAAAGCACAGCATTGTAATTTAGCATACGCGGCAAGTACATCCGATAAGAATCTACCTAAATGGAATAGCTTCTCAATCTGTCCGATCACCCTCCTCCACGCCAACCTTTAGTCTTGACGATGAGGCTCACAATACTCTGGGTATATCAATATTTAGGGTTTGCAACCTATCCACGAAACTCTTCATCGCGTCGGCCGACATAGGGCGCGCCAGCAGATAGCCCTGCCCTTCGTTGATGCCAAGGTTGCTTACTGTTGCCAGCTGCTCTTCCGTCTCAATGCCCTCGGCGACCACCTCCATCCCAATTTCCTGGCACATCGAAGCCACCGCACGCACCACCGCCATATCCTTGGCATTGTCCCCCATG
>JADGBN010000165.1 GCA_015231435.1 Gammaproteobacteria bacterium | reverse complement strand
TCAGCGCAAATCAATCATGATCAGACACGGGTACGATTAACCTGGGGCGATGACTCCAGCCGCCTCGTAGCCGAGCGTTTTGCCAGCGCCGGGGAGTATATTACGGCAGGCACGGCGCTGCTGCGACTGGTCCAACTTAATCCCATTATCGCGGTTGCTCACGTTGCCGAACAGGAGTACCAGCCGCTTAAACTGCAACAAACGGTCACCCTCACCACCACCGCCCTGCCGCAGCACCTGTTTCAAGGGGTCATCAGCCATATCGCCCCGGTCTTTCGTCACAGCAGCCGTCAGGCGCGTATTGAAGTGCGCCTTGATAACCAAGATGAGTTACTAAAGCCCGGGCTCTTTGCAACGCTTAACATTCGCCTTGAACATCGTCCCGAGGCGCTGCGCCTGCCTGAGGTGGCGATAAGCGAGCGTGATGGCAAACGTGGCGTCTTTGTCGTGAGCAGTGATCGCAACAGCGTTACCTGGCAGACGATTACCACCGGAATTGATGAACCCCCCTGGAGCGAACTTCTGCACCCCGATTTAAGCGGGCGTCAGGTGGTGACCCTGGGGCAGCAGCTGCTGCAGGATGGGAGCGCTATCTCCCTGAAAAGCAGCGATTAGCGCCCATTAATCCGATGACGCTTGCCCGCTTTACGGTCGCCCGCCCGATCGCTACCCTAATGGCGACCCTAATGGTCATGGTGCTTGGCAGTATCGCCCTAAGCCGCCTGCAAACCGATCTGCTGCCCGCCATTGAGCTGCCAACACTGACGATTATTACCGAGTACGAGGGCGCCGCCCCCGAAGTGGTGGAGCGTCAGGTCACCCAGATTATTGAAGAGGCGGTGGCCACCGTGCCCGGCGTTGAGGAGATTAGCTCCCACTCCTATCAGGGGGTGAGCCGCGTCACCGTCAGCTTTGCCTGGGGTAGTCAAATTGATGCAGCGGCCATTGATCTGCAAGCGACGCTGGAGAATGAGCGTAACGAGCTGCCTGATGCGATTAAGGGGCCACGGGTCAGCAAGTTTGACGTTGACAGCTTTCCGGTGATGATTCTCGGCATCTCCGGCAACCTGGGTGCCAAAGCCCTGACGACACTGGTAGAGAACCAGTTACGCTACCGTTTCTCCCGGCTTGCCGGGGTTGCCCAGGTCGATATCTGGGGTGAAGCCAGCCGCGAAATACAGGTGCAACTTAACCTTGCCCAAATTAGCGCCCTCGCCATTCCCCTTAACGACATTAGTCACGCCCTGCGCAGCGCCAATATCGATCTGCCAGCGGGACGTATTGAGTCCGGCAACATCGAGCTGGGGCTGCGCGCCCCTGCCACCCTCACCTCGCTGGAGGAGATCCGCAATACCGTGGTGGCGCGTCGCGATGGCGAGCTGGTAACCCTACGGCAAATTGCGACCGTTGAAGATACGATTGCACGTCAGGATCGCATTGTTCGCGTCAATGGCGAAGCCGGCCTGCGGTTGGCGATTCGCAAGCAGCCGATAGCCAATACCGTAGAGGTCGCCCGCACGGTGCTTGACGAAGTGGCGGCGATTAACCGCGATCTGCCGCAGGTGAACCTGACCGTGTTAAGCAATCAGGGCAGCTTTATTGAGCGGTCCATTGAGAATGTCAGCAACTCCCTGCTCTACGGCGGCGCACTGGCGATTGCCATCCTGCTTCTGTTTTTACGCAATCTCGGCAGTACGCTGGTTATTACGCTGGCCATTCCTATCTCACTTATTGCCACCTTCGGTCTGCTCTATTTTGCCGGGATGACGCTAAATCTTATCTCCCTCGGCGGTCTGGCACTGGGTGTTGGCTTAATGGTCGATAGCTCGGTCGTGGTGATGGAGAATATCTTCCGACGCCAACGCGAACATCAGGAGTCGCCCCGCGAGGCGGCGGTGAGTGGCAGCAGCGAGGTTGCCGCCGCCGTCACCGCCGGTACCCTCACCACCCTGGTTATTTTTCTGCCCATTCTCTTTGTTAAAGGCGTCTCCGGCGTCCTTTTTGCCGAACTCGCCTATGTCATTATGTTTGCCCTCGCCTGTGCGCTGCTGGTCGCCCTGACGCTGGTGCCGATGTTCGCCTCACGCTTTCTTCCCGCCGTCACCAGTAGCGAAACCAGCACGCTTACCGCTTTTGGCAACCGCTGTAGCGACGGTTATCTCAGGCTGCTGCAATTGGCGCTAACGTACCGCGCCGAGGCGGTGATCCTGGCCCTGTTTATGCTCGCAGCCACCCTGATCTTCACCCCCTGGCCGGGCAGCGAGTACCTACCACCCAGTGATGAGGGCGAAGTGCGCAGGTTAGGCAGGGGGGTGCTATGTCAACGCTTCACCTGATTAAATCAGATGCTTGGCCGCTATAAGAGTCATGGAGATAAGTAAACCCGTTGTCGAACCCCTTAACAGTGCCGTTGCGACGCAGCAGTCGTTACAGCTGCAGGCCAACAGTAAGGTGGATCGCGTGCGCTGGCGCTGTGGCGATCAGTTGTGGGGGGTCGTCAGAGAAGCAGCCAACCCTGAGAGTCCGCAGCAGCGGTCGAGCACCGTGGCGACCACACCCGCCCCTTCCGCCGCCTCAGGCAGTGAAATAGAGATTGCCGGGAAGCGTTATGAGGTGGATTAAACATAGTCATTAGTGGTAATCCTCGTAGTCAAGTAAATAAGCATCGCCCTCTTTGAACTCAAAGGTAAGCCGCCAATTGCCACTGACAGAGATAGCCCAGCGCATGGTTAATTTCCCCTTGAGTGAGTGTAGTTTAAATCCTGGAATATCCATGTCTTGAACCGTTTGAGCGGTTTCCAAGGCAGCAAGCTGCATTCGTAATCGATCTGCATGAGCAGGCTGAATGCCCGTGGCACTCCCGATGTCGTGGAATTTTTTCAAGCCCTTGTGACGGATAGAGCGAATCATAAAGCCAGTATAGCACCATGTTGCGTCATGCGCACTACGCACCAGCCTTACCGCATAGCATTTAAATGCACCTAACTTACGCGGCTAAATGCGCGGTACAAATTTACTTTTTCTCGATGAAAAACAGAGGGAAGCGTACCCTCCATGATAATTGCTTTGCAGCTTTGCAGCGGTGCGCTTATCATTAAAGGATGCATCCTGTCACCACACTATCAATGCTCTTTAACCTCCGTATCACCTATTTCCTATTTGCCCTTATTCTCGGTTTTGCCGTCATTTTCGCGGTTGCCTTTAATGAAATTGCCACCGACCGCGCCACCCGCATAAGCGATGCTGAACAGCGGGTACAACTGAAGGCACAGATGTATGCCGAGGCGACCAGACCAACACTTAAACGCATTGATGAGTTGCTCATTGATCTACGCGATAAGTGGCACGATGACTGGCAGGCGTTCGCCGACTACGTTCAGACGCGGGCCAGTATTCGTGACCTAACGCTGCAACTGAGTATAATTGATGCCCATGGTATGCTCGCCTTTAGCAATCTTACGCCCCCAGAAAATCATACCGATCTGAGCGACCGCGAACACTTTCAGGTTCATTTATCAGCGCCGCAAGCAGATCGCCTGTTTATCAGCCGACCCGTTAAAGGACGGATATCGGCAGAGTGGTCGATTCAGTTCACGCGCCCCATTCTGCGTCATCAACAGTTCATCGGGGTGATCGTAGCCTCGGTCAGCCCGACCTACTTTGCCGGCATGCACGCGCTGCTTGAGCTGGGTGAAGAGGGTGCCAGCAGCATTCTGCGCGATAGTGGCGAAGTGATGGCGCGCCAACCCCAACTTGAACAGTTGCTCGGCAAGGTGGTGGATTGGCCCTATGCTGCTGCCGCTGCACCAGAGCGCGGCTATTTTCCCTATGTTGCCCGACTCGATGGCATTGAGCGAATCTTCGGCTACTACAAAATCCGTGAGTATGGCTGGGTTTTCTTTACCGCTGAATCACTAAAAAACATCCTTTTTTTACATCAAAAGGTGCAAAAAACAACGCTACAGCGTGCCGCTAGCATTGCCTTTATCTATCTGCTGCTCCTACTTCTGCTCTGGAAATCCCTAAAATCTTACCAGCAAACTGTCGCTAAATTACGCAGCGAAGCGTTGCGTCACCGCACCCTGCTGGATGCGGTTAGCAACGCCGGGATTTTGATTTTTGTTATCGACGGCAACTACCGGCTGCGCTACATGAACGCACCCGCGATGGCTGCTTTTGGTGATGACCGCAGCAAACTCTGCCATCAGGTCATCAACCAGAGCGACACCCCCTGCAGCGACTGCAAGCTGCATGAGGTTATTAATGATTTTGCCACGATCCAATACGCACCGATTCGCAACGACGAACGCCACTACGAAACCGTCGCCCAGCCCTATGTCGATAGCGACGGCACCCTTTGCAAACTCGATGTGATGCGTGACGTCAGAGCGGAGTTCCAGACAGTGGCGCAACTGCGCGAAAGCAAGGAGACATTACAACTATTCACCCGTGATTTTGAGGCATTTCTTGATCAGACCACCGATTTTATCTACTTCAAAGATCTGCACAGCCGCATCCGTTTTTGCAGTCAAACCCTAGCAACGATTACCGGCCATCACCACTGGCGCGAGATGATCGGCAAGCACGATCGGGAGATCTTCCCCCCCGATACCGCACGTATCTATGAGGAGGAGGAGCGACCGGTCTTCAGCGAAGGACGCCCCCTGCTTGACAAGGTCAATCACTACTATGATGCCGATGGGCAGAGAGGTTATGTCCAGACCAATAAATGGCCGCTCTTTGATGCCCACGGCAAGGTTTCCGGTATTTTTGGCATCAGTCGTGATATTACCGCACGAATGCGGACACAAGCGGCGCTAACCGCCGCCAAAGTCGCTGCCGAAGCGGCGAATATCGCCAAAAGCCGTTTTCTTGCGAA
>JADGBN010000164.1:4444-4892 GCA_015231435.1 Gammaproteobacteria bacterium | reverse complement strand
TCGGTTCACGAAACTCACCAACGGCCAGTTATAGCGCCTATATCCCGCCATTTCGTTTTAATCGAAATAACCAGGGATTTAGCGGAGGACTTTTCGTCGATGGTCGTGCGGATACCCTAGAAGAGCAGGCAAAAATACCATTCACTAACCCGCTGGAGATGAACAATCCCGACTTAAACAGCGTTGTCGACAAAGTCAGTCAGACATCCTATGCCACCTCGTTTACCGCTATTTTTGGAGTTAATGCCTTTGCGGATCCGCAGACGGCCTTTAATCAAATCGCTGAGGCCATAGCAGCCTATGAGCGAAGTACCGCGCTATCGCCATTCAATTCGAAATTTGATGCGGTTGCTGCAGGGTTGGATACCTTTAGCCAAGCGGAACAGCGTGGTCGAAACCTGTTCTTTGGCCGTGCTGGCTGCTCACGTTGTCACCGCGGTAGTCCACC
>JADGBN010000164.1:3808-4408 GCA_015231435.1 Gammaproteobacteria bacterium | reverse complement strand
TCAGGTATTTCAATGACGGCGTCCCCGCCAACCTCCAAAATCGCTTTTACGCAATGGATCCCAGCCTCAATCCTGATGGTGTGGAGTTCATTGATTACGGTCTAGGCGGCGTCGTTGGTTTTAGTGATGAAAATGGAAAATTCCGTGTTCCTACTTTGCGCAATATCAAAAATACCTCTCCATATATGCACAATGGGGTCTTTAATACCCTAATCGATGTGGTTCACTTCTATAACAATCGTGACAGAGATCAGGTGCCTGCAGAAGTTGCGGAAAATGTCAGTCGTTTGGGACGTATCGGCAATCTGGGGCTAAACAGTAACGAAGAGAGTGATCTGGTCGAGTTTCTGGAAACACTGTCTGACGGCTACTTCTAACAGGGGAAACAGCGGTGTGGATGCCGTCGATTCATTAGCGGCTCCACACTTGTCTGCTTTATGGATTCTAGATCAATAAGATAGGGATCAACCCCAATAACAAGATCGCCTCCCACTTCGAAAGCACAGACTTATCTAGGGCCGAAGAGCGCCAAGGCCATGAACGAGGAGATGAGTGAGCAGTCTGCCCATCATACTTCGCCCCACGATGCTAGGGGATGAA
>JADGBN010000164.1:0-3770 GCA_015231435.1 Gammaproteobacteria bacterium | reverse complement strand
GGCTCGATAGAGTTGAGCATCAGCAGCGGCAATCAGTGACTCCGACGTTGAATCGGCGTCACTCTCTGCCAGACCTATCGAGATGGTAATTCCCGGCAGCGGCTGCAGATCGGTGGAGAAGATCTTTTTTAGCGCTGCTGCCTGACGAATCCGCTCGGCAGTGCCAATTCCCCCATCCACCATGGAGGTCATCGGCAGCAGCACCAGAAACTCCTCGCCCCCATAGCGGGTCGGAAAATCGTAGGGGCGAACGGTTGTTTTCAGTACATTTCCCAAAGCGATCAAAGCCTGATCACCCCCTTGGTGTCCTTGGGTATCGTTATAGCGTTTGAAATGATCGACATCAATCAGCAACAAGCAGAGCGGCTGCTCATTCTCCAGCAGTCGTTGTAAGGCACTATTAAGCCAACGACGATTGTATAGTCCCGTCAGGGAATCAATATTGGCGTGATTGGTCAATTTGGTGATTTGCGAACGATCATGAACAATGCGTTGGGTATTGGCCTTCATCCATTTGGAGCGCAAGCGTAGCATATTGTAAGCGATGGGATTAGCTCCGGCGACAAGGTGATACAGGATATCACGGTGAATAGGAAAGACCCGACTCACCTCTTTGGCAATCACATAGGCGGAGGGACGGGCATTATCGATAAGCGACATTTCACCGACTGAGACATACTGCGGAAGTTCCCGGATCTCCGGGGAATCGGATGAATCGAAATGCAGCGACAGCGTGCCGGAGAGCAGCAGATAGATATACTCATTATCCTGTTCCGGTGACAGTAGCACCTCTCCGGCAGCCAGTGCACGTGGTTCTGTCTGTTTCAAAAGCTGCTCAATCGCGGCGATTGAGACATTTTGAAACAGCTCGGTTTGGCGTAACTCCTCAACAATCGACCTCATTCACTCTCCTCCAATTTCGCTATGGGCATCCGTTTGACAGTAAGATTGTCACCTGATCCTAAACGGATCACAATAACCCATTTAATCGAATTGATCGAGATGCAGCACTCAACACAGCCGACCTTATTTACTCGTCATCACCATCCGACAACCCTTTTCGCCAGCTACCAACCGCTTGGCGTGATAACTTGCCAGTGGATCGTTCGGGTAGTTTAGCGCCAGCGTTTGGAACGCCTCAACCGCAGCCTCTGATTCGTCTTTCATTAACTGATAGGCAGCAAGATAGGCGTTGCACTGCTGCGATTGCACTTCAAGCAACGGATCGAAGGCGCTAATCGCCTCCGATTTACCTTTTAAAACCAACTCACCAATCGGTCTGGCAGCGCAGTGCGGGCACTGCGCCATGGTTGCGCCACTGACACAGATCCGTGTACCCAGTTTTGCGTTAATCGTCTCCAGCCGAGCGGCCGTATTAATCGCATCACCCAAAGCGCGATAGTCGAGCATCGCCTTGCCACCAAAGTTACCGACCATCACGATACCGGTGTTGACACCGATGCGTGTCAAACCAAACGGAATCCCTGCCTGTTGCTTACGCTGACTAAATGCCATAGCGAAACGATCCATCTCCAGCGCACAGGCCAGCGCTCTGGCGGCATGATCAGGCTGCGCCACCGGTGCCGAGAACATCACTGCTACGGCATCGCCGACAATTCGATCCAGTGTCCCCTCATGGCGAAAAGCGATCGCAATCATGCCATCCAGATACTCATTAATCAGATCCGAGAGTAGCGCTGGCTCATGTTTTTCCATTAATGAGGTAAAGCCCTGCAGATCACTCATGACAAACGAACACTCGCGATAACTGCCCCCCAACTCCAGCTGGTGAGGATGCTCCTGCAGATACTTCACCCGATTCGGTGAGACATAGCGGGAGAAGGCGGTCGATATCCAGCGCTGCTCGCGTTCGGTCTGCAGATAACGTGGCAGTGCCAGACTCAGAAACAGCAGCAGCAACGCCAGAGCCGGATAGAGCGGATCAAACAGGATCTGCTGCGCCACGAAAAGCCAACCGGCAGCAACAAAGAGCGTCACCACCACCACCGCCGCCTGCAACACCGACCAGATCGGCCGCAGCCGCGCCAACATCCACGCCAGCAGTACCCACTCCAGCAGCAGTAGCAGCGTCAGCAGATCACTCTCCCACGCAGCTGGCAGAAGTATATCGCCACTTAGCAAGGCCTCACTTAGCTGTAGATGACCCTCGATGCCGGGTACCGCTTCACCGAGCGGCGTATAGATGGTATCGCCTAATCCTTTGGCAGTCGCACCGATATAGACGATATGCCCTTGCAGTGCAGCGGCATCGGCACGCCCGGCCAAAACCGCCTCTGCCGAAATATAGCGCTCCGGGTGAAAGTTTCGATAGTGGAGCCAAATACGACCATCGCTAGCGGTTGGCACAAACGCAGAGTCGATCTCAACCCCCTGAATACCTGCCGCTACTCCTGGCGCTTGATTGTCAGGCGCACTCACCCGTATCGCCAGATTATCCAGATCCAAAAAAACCCGCAGCGCCTCCAGCCCAAGCGCCGGGTAGAGCGCAGTACCAATACGGCTAATTAGCGGAATGGCCCGTACCACCCCGTCACTATCGGGAATGAGTGATACTGCACCACTACCAACCGCCCCAGCACTTAATAGCGGCAGCGCCGCCAGCCCTCCACCAAAGGATGGCAACCAGTGACGGGCGTCACCGCCAAAACTGAGAAAGCGGGCGCGTTGCAGCGGTAACGGGGTATCGTTGGCGACTGGTTCCAGCGGAAACCCTAGAACCACCTTACCGTGACTGAAGCTCTGAGCCAGCAGTTGATCGTGCGCCGGCAGCGTCTCCAGTAGTTGCTGCAAAGCATGATTTTGCGGCCAAAATGCCGCAACCTGCTGCGGGCTGGTGCGATCGGCTTCGGCAAAAAAGATATCAAAAATCACCACATCCGCACCCAAATCGAAGAGTCGGCTGACCAAATTAGCAAGGAGTGAACGCGGCCACGGCCACTGCCCTAACGCCTCCAGACTGGCATCATCAATCGCCACAACACGCAGGGGTAATTCGGCCGCATAGCTGGCCGGATAGCGGTTTTGCAGCTCATCAAAGCTGTTTTGGCGCAACCGTGCCCGCCACTGCGGCTCCTGTAGCTGTATCAGTAGCGCCACCACTACCACAATCGCTGGCATCAGCAACCGCAGCAGACGACCTGGAAGTTTGCTACTGCGCAACGAGTGACGAGTCACCACTGTTAACCAGGGCTCTCATGCACGGCAGTGGCCAGCAAGTGCCGACAGATCGCCGCGCTAAATCCGCCCACTGGTGGCTACCGCCCTGCTCATGGAGCGGAAGGCGGTGGTGAAGCACTCTCCCCTTGCGGAGGTGGCGGTAGCGTTTGGTCTGCCACTCCGCCTTGTGGTGGTGGCTGACTTGGGTTTGTAGTTAGACCACTCCCCGGATCAGGTTGCGTAGTTGGCACACTCTGCTCCGGAGTCGATGATTGCTCAAGTTGCGGGTTGGAAGGGAGACTCTGCCCCGACTGTTGCGGTGGCATACCCCCAGAGAAGTTCTGTGTACCTGGCGGGGCAGGGCGACTTCCCGGCCCACCTCCCCGATCAGAGCCATGCAGATCAATCTTGCCGCCACCCGGACGCGGCATGGCATTGGCACTGGTGACAATCGCGCTGCCTGCGGCATTGACCAGCATGGTGCCACCGGCATTGGTAATCGCCACACTGCCGGCATCGACAGCTACATGGGGAATATCGTCCAGTCGCACCGAAAACTCGGTACCGCGAATGCCCAGATTGGCTAAACGCGT
>JADGBN010000163.1 GCA_015231435.1 Gammaproteobacteria bacterium | reverse complement strand
TATTCAGCGTGCCGATTTAACCACCTTAGTTGATTTGGGCTGTTTGGCTAATCTTCCAAGCAGCGAGCAGGCGTTGGTGAGTAATGCGAGTCAGCAACCTAGTGATATCTACTTGGAAGAGTACCGTTTTACACCGCAGCCCGTTGATATGACGGGGCTGATTACGGCGCTAGTGAACTATACCCACATTGATGAGCAGAGTTTGCAGCAACAACTCACCATAGTTAGCGATGATATGTTTAGCTTTATGGCGCAAAGTGCCACACCGGTTAACGCTCATATCGCCATCAACAGTAGCACGAAGGTGGTGCGCACAGGGGCGCTCTGGTATGAAGAGACGCTGCCGCCTGAAACCCTGCTCTATATGGTACTCAGCGCCCATGCTGCGCGTGCTAAAGAGGTGGTTATGGATGCGGGCGCTATTCTAGGTGCAGTGACCAATCAGTTGTTGGATTCAACTGATCCCTATCTGCAAATTGGCGGTAACGAAACTACCGGTATGGGTTGGTGCCATGCGCGGGTGAGTATTGCCGGAGAGGAGAAATAACCCATGCCACAGACGATTGAGCAACAAAGAGCTGCCTATGCACTGAAGAGAGTGAACCACCACTTAGCAGATGCTGCTTTTACTGAGGACGATAGAAAAGAGTTTAACAGCTACGCCCAGGCACTACCGGCAATGATTCACACCAATGGCTTAGGTCAGGCGATGGCTTTTTACCGTTCTAAAGGGGGCAACCATGAGCGCATCTACCAACTTCTGTCGGGTTGGCTCTGCCGCGAAAACCAACCTTATTCAGGTCAAACCGATCTACTAACAGCAATTACCCAGACCGATATGCACCACTACCGCATGGCACAAGTTGAGTCGCAGGCACTGCTGGGATGGCTTAAGCGATTTACCAAAGCTTTTATGGCTGTGGAGGGTTAATGATGATATCTCCCCTTTATCAAAATATTGGTCAACCACACAAACAGGGCGACAGCCATGCAGGGTTGTGGTACGACCGTTTCTTTAATCGCTATTCAGGCGAATGGAAAGTGGAGGATGATTCTAAAAAGAAATGGATTAATGAGGTAACGGCTCAGACAGTTGGTGATCGGGAGCGATTAAAACGCTATAGCGAGCAGACGTTAAAGCGGGTCACTGTACTACACGGTAGATGCGATAGCTTCAAGAGTGATTGGCGTTGGGCTACTGGCTTAGGCAACGCTCATCCGGTTGAGAATGGAATGAGCTGGCACCCGACATTAGGTGTTCCCTTTCTGGCGGGTTCCAGTGTTAAAGGTTTAGTCCGCGCTTGGGTTGAAGTGGGTGATGAAACTTTAGACGATAAGGAGCGCAGTCGCCGATTAAAAGCCTGGTTTGGTACCGTAGATAAAGAGGATGTTGCAGAGCATGCCGGTGGCTTTATCTTTTTCGATGCGCTGCCAATGATCCCTGTTACGCTGGTATGCGACGTGATGACCCCGCACATGGGGAAGTGGTACGAAAAAGGGGGGAGTGATCCACTGAATGATGAGGTAACACCTGCCGATTGGCATGAACCAATACCAGTACCATTTTTGGTGGCACAAAAGAGTGAATTACAATTTGCTATAGCCCCCAGAACGGTAGAACTAAAAGCCGAAATATCTACATTATTTGAGGCATTGGAGCAGGCACTATTATGGTTGGGTGCCGGTGCTAAAACCGCTGCGGGTTATGGATATATGCAGTGGCAGAGTCAAATGCTACCTCCTGAAATACCTGATCCAAACAAAACTGAAGAAGAACAGTTGCTTGATCGATTATTTGAAAGCTTTACTCAAGCCAGTAATAAGAAGACGCTAAAGCCAGGCGGTACAGAGGTACAGTTGCGGCAGAAAATTTTAGAGGATGCTCAGCATTGGTCACCGGCACTTAAACAACAGGCAGCAGAAGTTATACGCAAAACTTTGGTTATGCAAAAGTGGAGTAACAAATCAAAAGAAAAAAATCAGCAGCTAATGGCTACTCTTGAGTAATCTGGCCGCTTCAACGATTGCCTAGCATCCCCATACATTTACTGTCGTGAACAAACACAGCGGTAACCTATAAAAATGTCGGGACAATGCAATTAACAGATAGTTAACGCAAAACGAGGAACCACCAACCCATGACCCAACGCATACTAATTAGCACCGTAGGGGGTAGCCATCAGCCGATAGTGACTGCCATACAAGCGTTAGCGCCCGATTTTGTCTGCTTTATCTGCTCCGAGGATGATGCCGGCACAGGTCAAAAGGGATCGTGGACGCAAATTACCCAAGCCGGTTTAATGATTAAAGCCTCTTTTAAGGATGAAAAGCCGACCCTGCCCAATATTCCAACGCAAGTCGGTCTAAGCGCCGAACAGTTTGAGGTGGTGAAGGTGAATGCTGATGATCTCAGCCAAGCCACGCAAGCGATGCAAGCGCATCTGCGCCAACTGATCGTGCGGTTTAATGGTGCCGAGTTCATCGCTGACTATACCGGCGGCACCAAAACGATGTCGGCGGCATTGGTTGTTGCCGCACTCGACTTACCCCAGGTAGAACTGCATGTGGTGACTGGCAACCGCAGTAACTTAGTAAAAGTGGAAGATGGAATGCAGTTTGGCACCAACGTGACCGTCGATAGCCTGCGTTTTCAGCAGCAACTTCGCAACAGCGTTGCCGCCTGGCAGAACTATGGCTATGAACTCTCAGCTGAAGCATTAGCGGCACTCCGATCACCGACCGATAGCCACTGGCGAGGCGTGCATGGGCGGATGCGCGACATTAGTGGCGCGCTGGCAGCGTGGGATCGCTTTGAACACACCGAAGCGCTGAACGCATTGCAACGCTATCAGGGTGTGATAGGCAAACAAATGAGCCTGCACTTCACCTTTCTAAAAATGTTAACCAGTGAAGATCAGCGCCGCAGCGCCGCACAGTGGCTCGACCTCTGGCTGAATGCCAGCCGGCGTGGTGAACAGCAACGTTATGACGACGCCGTGGCACGCTGTTATCGTCTGTGGGAGTGGGCGGCGCAGTGGCTATTACAGCAGCGTCACCAGCTGAATACCGCAGATTTACCCCATGATTTGCCACTGAGCTTTGAGTTGCCAGTGAACCGCGAAGGCAAACGGCAGGCAAGCCTGCTGCAGAGCTGGAAAATGGTGGCCGAACTTGATAACGATGCGGTGGCCGACTTTATGCGCCAACAGCAAGACACCCTGCGCGACCTAAGTCAGATCCGTAACTACTCGATGCTGGCGCACGGTTTTACGCCGGTCAATAGCAATGACTGGAAAAAGATGGCAAGCTGGACAGGCGAGCAGTTACTCACAGTGCTCTATCCCGAATTTCAGCGCACCGGAATGAAATTGACAGTCGCGCAACTGCAACTACCAAGGTCAGCTGAACCCTTTCTCGAATGAGACCCCGCCAGATCGTTGTTGGCGATATCCACGGATGCCAGAAAGAGCTGCAGCAGCTTGTAGAAAAGCTGGCGCTCACCGCAGCAGATGAACTCATCCTGCTGGGCGACCTGATAGATAAAGGCCCGAATTCAGCGGGAGTGGTCAACTGGTTAGCGGCGTTGGCACAGCAGCAGCCAATAACACTCATCGAAGGTAATCACGAAGAACGCTTTTTACGCTGGTATCGCTATAGCCAGAGCGACCCCGCCAAAGCCGACCAATTTGCACCGGCTGCCAGCTATCGTCACCTTCTGGCACAGCTAAGCGACGCTGCGCGACATTGGTTAACACAAGGGCAGCTCTGGAAGCGGCTAACGGGTGGTCATCATATTGCAGTACACGCAGGCATAGCGCAGACAATGGCAGTGCTGCCACCGCAACACCCGCTGCAACAGACCGAAACCGCCAAACGGCGAAAACACGGATACCAGCTACAACATCTGCGCTATATCGACAGCGAAGGAAGGTCGATAAGCCTAAGTCAGGAACAGCCGCACCACCGCTTCTGGGCAGAAAAATACGACGGGCGATTTGGGCATCTGATTTTTGGCCATCAGACATGGTTACAATCAGCAGAGCCGGTACGTTACAAATATGCAACAGGGATAGATCTTGGCTGCGTCCACGGCGGACACCTCTGCGCACTCATCCTAGAGGCAGGCAAAGAGACCAGTTGGCAAACCGTCGCAGCGGCAAAAATATATGCATCGCCAAGTAGGAATCATTAATATAACTTATTGATTTTAAATTTAATATTTAACAAATTATCACGTTGTCAATCTTGACAACAGGTTTAATGTTGTTATAATCAACAACAACATGAGTACAGATCAATTAATCAACGACAAGTATTTGCTGAGTGAAAATAGTTTTGCACAGCTGATCGTTTGGGCGTTGGAAGAGCCATTAAGCGGAAGCAATCACTTTTATAAATATCGATTTGCCTATGTGGTCGATGGAGTATGCACCATGCGGTTTGATAATGAAGTAGGCAAAGGTGACCACTATCACGTAGATGATCGGGAATATACCTACAAATTTATATCCGTTGATCAGTTGCTGACAGATTTTTGGGTCAAAGTAGACGAATTGGAGCAAAGTAAATGAGCAGGCTTGTGATTGAAGTGGCTGATAGAGATAGGGTGAATGCCCGTGTTAAGGCGGCATTTAGGGGTGAAAAAAAGGGAGAGTACCTGACTTTTCCCACGATTGAACTATTACATAAAATGCTATCGCCTGCTGCATGGGGTGTTGCAGTTGGGTTTTTTGCTGGCCGATGCTTTGCAGTGTGTGGCGTTGCTGGCGAATTTTCCCTGTGATTATTTCGCTTGCCAGTTGCAGGCGAAATGTCTGATTTCGGCTTTGCCGATACTGCGCCAGTCGCCGCTCGACGGCATGGTGCTTTTGGCCGCCAAGCGTGGCTTGGAGTTTATG
>JADGBN010000162.1 GCA_015231435.1 Gammaproteobacteria bacterium | reverse complement strand
TGCGTTTAGCCCAGAGCGAAGCGGCGAATTAAACGTCAAATTGAAGTGATTGTTAGCTGATTTTATTTGCACGATCATTAATAATGAAGTTCCGTAAAGCTCTTTCACTACGCATTACATAGATCACATAAATTTTATTTTTGTCTATCCGATAAAAAATTCTGCAAGGATTAGAAATTATTTCTCTATATTCCATGTTTTCAAGCTCCGGAGGTTTTCTTCCGGATTCAGGAAATTCTTCCAAGCGAGCAACACTAGCAAAAACCTGTGTCACTAAATTTTGTGCTGCACTATAGTTATCAAGTGCAATATACTCGGCTATTTCGTTTAAATCTAATAAAGCCGGTTCAGTCCAAATTATTTGAGCCATTTACGCATTTTTGTTTTTGCTTCATTATGAGTAAATATACGATTTTCAATAATAGCTGTTTCACCACGAGCTATACCTTCCAATATGCTCATGCGGTTTTGCATATATTCATAATCTTCAACAGCAACTAAATATGCAGATGGCTGACCATGCTCGGTTATTAAAATGGGTTCTTTAGATTCATGCAAGTCAGACAAAATTTTAGTTGCTTGCCTTTTTAATGTTGTGACTAGCTCTGTTCTCATAAGAGTGATACTAAACTATCACTTATTATTTGGCAAGGGATTTTGTCAGCTAACGCCGCAAATCAGCCGCCCCAAAACCCGGCAGGCTGGGGAAAACAGGAGTTTGACTGGTGTCGTTTCCATAGCGGAACCATCGCCCACCCCTCTGACCTTCGATAAAACCATTGAAGCCAGCCTGCTACCCCTGCTTCTCCATACGCTGAAGAAAAGCCCGGAACAAGAACATGAACGCCTGATCTCGAATTTCAACGTCCACGTCCGGCTGTTGAGCGAGTATTTGCGCGGGGAGAAAATCGACGGCAAGCTTTCGATCGATACAGCGATCGGTTTTCATGTGCGCCTCTATCCGCCGGGGCATATGATCTTGGGGACTAATCAGGAGGGTAAAGCGGTTTATGTCAGCCCCGGAGCATTCCATTGGAGCTTGTATAGTGGACCCCATATTTCGGACAATAGTTTAAGCTGTAGCCAGAGATGATAAGGAGCAGCTTGTGAGTGAGAAGAAACGCAAGGTTCATAGCCCGGAGTTTAAGGCCAAAGTCGGTCTTGAAGCACTAAAAGGCGTGAAGACGATCAATGAAATTGGGCAAGAACACGGTGTTCACCCGGTTCAGGTCGGTCAGTGGAAGAGGGCCATTCAGGAAGAGGCCAAGCAGCTCTTTGAGGGGAAGCGAGGCCCCAAACCCGTCGTGGAGCATCAGCAGCCAGAGCATCTCTATAGCGAGATCGGCAAGCTGAAGATGGAGCTGGACTGGCTGAAAAAAAAGTCCGGTCTGAGTCTGTCGTAGTGCGGCGCAGCTGGATAGCTCCACAGGATGGGGTATCGGTGGTACGCCAGTGCAAACTGGCATCGGTCAATCGCTCAACCGTCTATGCCCAGTCCGAGGCCCTAGAGGTCAATGATGAAGTGCTGATGCTATGCCGCTTGATAGACGAGCAGTACACACGCAGCCCCTTTTACGGCAGCCGACGGATGGTGGTGTACCTGAGCAAACAAGGCTACCGAGTCAATCGTAAGCGGGTACAGCGTCTGATGCGACAGATGGGCTTGGCGGGTATGGCCCCAGGCCCCCATACCAGCCAAGGGCACCCTGAGCACAAGGTGTACCCATACCTGCTGCGCGGTGTCGCTGTCGAGCGGCCCAATCAAGTATGGAGCACCGATATCACCTATATCCGCCTAGCACGGGGTTTTGCCTATCTGGTAGCGATCATCGACTGGTACAGTCGCAAGGTACTGAGCTGGCGCGTGAGTAACAGCATGGATGCGGCATTTTGCGTGGACTGCCTAGAGGATGCACTGATACAGCATGGTCAACCGGAGGTGTTCAACAGCGATCAGGGCTCACAGTTTACCAGTGCGGCATTCACAGACGTACTCAAGCGCGAAGGGATCACCATCAGCATGGATGGGCGAGGACGGGCACTGGACAATATCTTTGTCGAGCGACTGTGGCGGACGATCAAGTATGAAGATATTTACCTGAAAGGCTATGGCGACATCTGTAGTCTGACCCTGGGACTGACTGAGTATTTTGCTTTCTACAACCGTGAGCGGCCTCATCAGTCACTGGGCAACATGACACCAGACAAGGTGTATAAAAGTGCCGTGGGTGGGGGAGCGATGATTTTGGATAAGTACCCCAGAAAGTCAGAGACGGTTTCTAGCAAAAAAACAGGGCAGCGCTGTTCAGCTGCAGATGTAGTGGCACAGACAGCTTAAACTCGGGTGAAAACTGTCTTGACTATGGGGTCCACTTTATCCAGCGTTTCCAATGATTTTAGGTAAATATAGCAATAGCCCACCAATACAGGTAAAGTTTGATCTTACCGTTAATAATCAGAAGAGTTAGACACATTCACCATGAGCGAACCTGACAAAGCAACCGAACTGGATCATCACATCCTTCTGCTTGGTTCACTCGCGCATCGTCTTAACATGATTAGTACTGAACAATTTAACAAGGCGATAGAGATATTCACCGCACGGCAGGCACAACAACCTGATCTACGCTTTGGCCAAGTGTTAATCGATCTAAAAATGATCTCGCTAACACAAATTAGAACGCTTATTCAGCACCAAAAGCTGGTTCACAACCGCAAACTCGATATCCGTTTTGGCAAACTCGCTGTCGCCAACCACTTTACCGATGCCGAAACAGTTGAGGCTGCTCTTAAATATCAGACAAGCTGTTTTCGCGAGCGGCAAGAGATCATCCTCATTGGGGATATTCTTACCAATTCAGGCGTACTGACCCCGCAGCAACGTGACACCCTGCTCAAAGCACAGGGACGCCTTGCCGCAGATGGCGCGATTAAAAAGGTGGGAGGTCCCTTAGAGAGTGACGCTATCGAGGTTCCTGAGCCCATCGCCTCCTATATCATCGGGGTTAGCAATGACCGGTTCAACGCCACATTTCGCCTGAAAAGTCATGATATCACCTCTGAAACGCTGCCCGATCTTGCCGCCCTGCTCAAGGAGTATGGCATTATCTATGGCGTCATTAGCCAGAGCGAATTTATTGAGTTAATCAACCACCGTGGTGAAGAGGAGTTTGAATGGGTCGTCGCGCAAGGTCGACCCCCTGAACCTGGCCAAGATGCCAACATCACCTATCACTTTAATACCGATCCCTTGGAGATCGGTCGTGTACTTGAAGATGGGATTATCGACTTTCGCGAACGCGGCGAGATCCCCATTCTGCCAGAGGAGACACTTCTTGCAGAACTCAATCCTCCGATAGAGGGCAAAAGCGGCATTGATGTTTACGGTAACACCGTACCGCCGCCGCCGCCCAAAAATATAAAAATCAGAGTGGGTGAAGGGGTCAAATTAAGCGAGGATGGGTGTAAAGCCTACGCCGCGCAGTCAGGCACGCCAACCATTATGCTTAGTGGCGCTCTGCATATGCTGAACATCTGGGCAATTAATGGCAATGTTGATTATAAAAGCGGCAATATTCACTACAACGGCGAAATTCGCGTTACTGGTAGCGTCTATGATGGTTTCAAGGTTCAAGGAAAACGCCTGATCGCCAGTGAGATAGGCAAAGCGACCATCGACATCGAGGATGACGTGGTGGTGCTGGGCGGTATTATTGGTGCAAAAATGCGCATTGGCGGCAACCTTAAGGCAAACTATATTCACAACGCTGATATCGAAGTAGCGGGTGAGGTTATTATTATGAAGGAGGTGATGGGCTCGACAATCCATAGCGTTGGCTCCATCTACGCCCGCAATTGCACCATCTTCTCCTCAACACTCACCTCCTGCAACCATATTGAGAGCAAAAATGTTGGTAACGATGCCAGAACTTCACCGGCAACCCTAGGGATTGGCACCTGTCAATATATCAATAAGCGGATTCACCAGATCCAGGGTGAACTGGCTCCTCTGACCTTCGATAGCGAACTTATCCAAGAAGAATTGGAACTTCTGCAACAGCAGATGATTGATAACCTTTCAAAACAGGAGAAAGATCTACATGCAAAAGAGCTATTTGAGGAGCAACTACGCCGTTTGACCACACAAATGACAAACGCCCCATCGCAACAGAGAGTACAGATAAAAAGTCAGTTACATGTCACTAAACAGAAACTAAAAGCAGTTGCCAAACTCCTTGGATCATTAGAAGCTGAACAGAAAAAAATTACTCAAGAGCGAGAGACTCTAAAGGGTAAATTAGAGCAACTGCAACAGCAGGCGGCCCCCTTTAACCACAAACTCCGCCAACTCGAAGAGCAAAAGTTGGAACTCTTTAGCCAAGAGGCCAACCTTTACATCTTTGGCGCGCTCTATCCGCTAAACCAACTTGAACTACGCCACAGCCGAATGCGCACGCAAAACAGCCTGAAAAGCGTCAAAATATTTGAAGAGCAGCAACAAAATGAGTTGGGCAATCCCACTTGGTTCATTAAACAGGAACCCCTCGGAAAACATAACCGCCCCCGCAAACATAAAGAGACAAAGAGCTAATCTCCTTCGTGGCGCACCTGTTACTTGCATCCGCACTGAACCAGCACCACGAAAATCAGACGCTAACGTAACTGTTCAGACTCCACCATTGAACGTGGGTTGATGACAATGGCTGCATGGTCATCTTACCTTATCGTCAAACCCGCGAAGGCAGGAGTCTAGCGCCGCCTATTAAATAGGCAGCCCTAGAACGGCACATCCTCATCATCAAAACTGACAGGGCTATTCGATTGGCTGGCGGGTGCTTGGCTGGCGGGCTTGCTGCGGCCACTGTTGGGGGCTGCTGCGGGCGAGCTGTTACTGTTGTCGT
>JADGBN010000161.1 GCA_015231435.1 Gammaproteobacteria bacterium | reverse complement strand
ACGAGCTGGGTATGTTAGTCAAAATGCCGGGTGAGGGAACCTACAAGGAGAACATCAGAATGGTGACCAAAGTGATAAAAGAGGATCCAGATTTGGCAACTCAGGTAATTAAAGCCTGGATTGACGAAGATTAGGAATAGCGACAATAACTTAAGCAAAAGCATGGGGTTGAGAAGATAAAATGCCAGCAGTACCAGCCAGAACAGATGCAAGTCAGCTAAAAGGGGTCGAGCGTGCAGCGGTACTGCTAATGGCCGTGGGCGAGGATTACGCCGCCTCGATTCTTGAGCGGATGGGTCCCAAGGATGTGCAGAAGGTGGGTGAGGCGATGGCCGGCACGATGAACATCACCAAAGAGATGATTAACGAAGTGGTCGCGGAGTTTGCCCGTACCGTCGGCACCAAAACCTCGCTAGGTAGCGGCAGTGAAGCCTATCTGCGTTCGGTATTGACCAAGGCGCTGGGCGAGGACAAGGCGAGCGGCCTGCTGGATCGGATTCTGATTGGGCGCTCCTCCAAAGGTCTTGAGCAGCTTAAGTGGATGGAGCCGCGTGCGATTGCCGAGGTTATTCGCATGGAGCATCCGCAGATTGTCTCAATTATTCTCTCCTTCCTTGAGAGCGATCAGGCGGCACGGGTGCTGGAGTTAATGCCCGAGTCGATGCGCTCCGACATTTTGATGCGTATCGCCAGCCTTGAGGGGATTCAGCCGAGTGCGCTTATCGAACTTGATCTGATTCTTGAGGCGCAGTTTGAGGGTGCCTCCTCGAGCGTCCGCTCCTCTACGGTGGGTGGTCACAAGGTGGCTGCCAATATTCTTAACTTTATGGATAGTGCCATGGAGTCCGAGATTATGGAGAAGATGAAAGAGTTTGACGAAGAGCTTGGTACCTCTATCGAAGAGCTGATGTTTGTCTTTGAGAACCTAATTGATGTCGATGATCGGGGTCTGCAGACAATGATGCGTGAAGTCTCTACCGATTCGCTGGTACTGGCGCTTAAGGGTGCTGATGATGCCCTGAAAGAGAAGATATTCCGCAATATGTCCAAACGTGCGGCAGAGATGCTGCGGGACGATCTCGAGGCGAAAGGGCCGGTTCGTCTTAGTGAAGTTGAGGAGGCGCAGAAGGAGATTTTGGCCATAGCCCGCAGAATGTCCGATGCCGGTGAGATCTCCCTAGGTGGCAGCGGTGGCGATGAGTTTATCTAAACCACCGGGAAAGCTCATTGAGGGGGTCGAGAGTCAACGTTTTACCCAGTGGCAGCCACCGGGAATTATCACCTCGCAGGCAGAGGAGGTGGCGCTAGCCAAGGCGGCAGCAGCGGCGAAAAAAGAGGCGGAGGCAGCGGCGGCGGTAGCCGCTGAAGAGGCGGAGAAACAGCGCCGTGAGCTGGAGGAGATCGCCCATCTGGAGGCGATAGCCGCACTGCAACCCCCGACCGCAGAAGAGATTGAGGCGATTCAGAGTAGTGCGCGGCAGGAGGGTTTTGAGCTCGGGCGTCAGGAGGGCAAAGAGGCGGGCAGTGCCGATATTGCCGCTGCGGTTGCCGATATTGCCGCAGTGGTACAGGCGCTGGAGCGACCATTAAGCGGTGTTGATAGCGAAGTCGCGGACTTTGTTGTCAAACTGGCGATGATGCTGGCGCGGCAGATTATTCGTCGCGAACTTCATAGTGATCCGAAACAGCTTATCGCCATTGTTCGTGAGGCGATGAAAGCGATACCCATGGATAGCGGGCGGGTCACCATCCACCTCAATCCAGAGGATGCCGCGTTGGTGGGCAGCCATCTTCGCAGTAGTGGTGAAGAGTTAACCATTAAAATTGTCGATGATCCCACGATAACTCGTGGCGGTGCCGAGATCCGCAGTCGCAACTCCTTTGTTGATGCGACGATTGAGTCACAACTAGAGACCTTGACGGTGGCGTTACTGGGTGACGAGCGAAAAGAGGTGCGTGGTGGGAGCGTTGAAAAACCTGAAAACGTGGCGCCACCACCAGAAAATGAGGCTGAACTGGGTGAAGTTGAATTGGCTGACGCTGAACCGAGTGATGTTAACCTGACAGAGCGTGGAGCCAGTGATGAACCCGCTGCATGAGCGTCGCCTGAAACGCATTAGTCACCATCTCGAACTGGCAGAACAGCAGGCAGAGAACTGCACGACTCTGCGCATTGAGGGGAGAGTGACCCGCATGGTGGGTCTGACCCTGGAAGCGGCGGGTATTCGTGCCCCTGTTGGGTCGCGCTGTCTGGTGGAGAGCCCGGGACAGAAGGCGATAGAGACGGAGGTAGTCGGCTTTTCCGGGGATCGCCTTTTTCTCATGGCGACAGATAATATCACTGGCTTAAGCCCCGATGCGCGGGTGATTCCCACCGGTAAAGTTTATGACGCCCCCGTGGGTGATGAGTTATTGGGACGGGTGATTGATGGCGCTGGTAATCCGCTGGATGGCAAGGGGCCGCTTCGTTGCAAACAGCGGATGCCGCTCAGTGGTCGTTTTATCAATCCGATGCAGCGCGATCCGATTAAAAAGCCGCTTGATGTTGGGGTACGGGTGATTAACGCCCTCTTTAGCGTCGGACGCGGTCAGCGCATGGGGCTCTTTGCCGGCTCGGGTGTTGGCAAAAGTGTGCTGCTGGGGATGATGACCAAATATACCGATGCCGACATTATTGTCGTCGGGCTCATTGGTGAACGTGGCCGTGAGGTGAAGGAGTTTATTGATCATATTCTTGGCCCTGAGGGGATGGCGCGTTCTGTGGTCGTGGCGGCACCTGCGGATAATCCGCCGGTAATGCGGCTGCACGGCGCGGCACTAGCCACCGCCATTGCTGAATATTTTCGTGATGAGGGGAAGAATGTTCTGCTGTTAATGGACTCCCTGACCCGTTATGCGATGGCGCAACGCGAGCTTGCTTTAGCGATTGGCGAGCCACCAGCCACCAAGGGGTATCCCGCGTCGGTCTTTGCCAAGGTGCCGCAACTCGTGGAGCGTGCCGGTAATGGCAATAGCGGCGGGGGCTCGATTACCGCTTTTTATACGGTGCTCACCGAGGGCGATGACCAACAAGATCCGATTGCCGACTCGGCACGCGCTATTTTAGATGGCCATATTGTGCTGTCGCGGCGTCTTGCCGAACGCGGTCACTTTCCGGCGATTGATATCGAAGCCTCCATTAGCCGCGCGATGCCACAAATTACCGAACGAGAACATCAGCTGTTAATGATGCGTCTTAAACGGATCTACTCCACCTATGAGAAGAGTCGGGATCTGATTAGTGTCGGTGCCTACAGTCGCGGCGCCGATGCGGAGATTGATGAGTCGATTAACATGATGCCGAAGATTGTCCATTTTTTACAGCAGGACTTGCATGATCGTGCCACCTTTACCGAGAGCCTTAGCCAGTTGGCGCAGCTGTTACGGGTGGGTGATAAAAAGCCGCAGCCAGCTTTGAAACCTCCGGGACAGGCATAGGGAGTAAGTCATGATGCGACGTTCACAACGTTTAAAAGGGGTGCAACAGGTTGCCCAACGTAAAGAGGATCAGGCGGCAGATCAGTTTGGTGTCGCTAACCGTTTGCTAAATGACCGTCAGGTAAAGTTGGTGGAGTTGCAGGGCTATCTTGTCGAGTATCAGCAAGATCTGGTGACACGTGGCGGACGCGGGGTGACCGCACAGCAGTTGCGGCAACTGCAGCGCTTTCTCGCCCAGATTGAGCAGGCGATTGTGCAGCAGAAACAGTTGGTACAGGCAGCCGAGACCCAACGCGAACGGCAGCGCAAGGTCTGGTTAGAGGCCCGTGCCAAGCGTGAGGCGATGGATCGGGTGATTGCCAATGCACTGGAGCAGGAGAATTTTGAGGTGATGCGCCAGGAGCAAAAAGAGAGTGATGAGCGTGGCCAGCGTCGCCGAGAAGGTGTCGGATTTGAGTAGTGGCACTATTTTTGCTTATCACTAGTTTAGTGACTTGACAGCCATCGCTAGCAATTAGTAGCGGCATTTAACTGCCGCTTTGCTAGCGGCAGAGCAGCCCCCTTAGGGGGGAAGCGTTATATCAACAGATTAATTTGGAGTGCGTTATGCAAACCCGTGGAGAGAGTACCCTATCAACGATGCTGGATCTGTCAACAGCAATGCCTGCAATGGCTAGGACGCGCACCCCATCCGCAGTAAGCGCCTCACCCTATCAGCAGAACGACAATAAACCGACACTCTTTGCCAATGAATTTTCGCGGCAGATTAAGCGTGAGCCGGAGCGTCCGGTGATTGTTCACCGTGACGCCTCACGCCACAGCGAAGGCGCGCTTCATTCCCATAAAACGTCAGCCAATCGCAGTGCAGGCGATGTTGCGACTGCAGAGCGGCATCAGGGGCAGCGCGCCGCGCCAAGCGATACGGCCGCCAGTGCGAAAACGGTGGACAAGGCAGTCCCTAACCCAGCGCAGAGCAGTGATGATAAGTTGCGTGGCACGGCGGGAGAGCAGAGTGACAGTGAACACGTCAGTCGCGGCAGCGGCGAGACGCAGGGTGATGCTGCGCAATCGCAGCCAGGGGAAAAAGGTTCTGAAGCTCAGCTGGCCGAGGCGCAGGGTGACAAGGGTGATAGTAGTGAGCGGCAAGATCCTGCCGCTCTGCCCGGGGTAATGCCCGTAGTTTCGGCAATGACGTCACCACAGCCAGTGACCAACGCAGCGATTGCCAGTGAATCAATTACCAGTGAATCAATTGCCAGTGAGTCAATTACCAGCGCAGCAGCAGAGTTCACATTGCAACAGATTAAAGGGTTTGATGTGGCGCTGCACGCGGTTCAAAGCGAAGGCGAGGTCGCGCCGTTAATAACGGATCTTCCCGAAACCAGTTCGGATGAGCTGTTCACTCACGTTGTGGGTGAGGCAGCCGCGAACACGGCTGCAGTGACGTCAGCGACTCTTGAGACAACGCTGCAAGCACAAAACGCGACAGCGGCCGCAGCTGCGGTCACTGCCACTGTCGCCAAGAGCACGACTGAGCCAAAAACCGCTGCCACAGATCAGAAAACAGAGCAGAAAATAGCTACACAGCAAACCTTACAACCCCTGCA
>JADGBN010000160.1 GCA_015231435.1 Gammaproteobacteria bacterium | reverse complement strand
AAGAGGGGTAACTCATTAAGCAGGGTTTTCAGGTAGAGGGGGTTGGCCGCTGCGGGTGTGTCAAGAATCGCTCTAATTTGCAGCGGGTTGAGTTTTTTTCCATAGGGTTGCAGGGTTTGTCCGATAAAGGCGGTGATCTCCTCCTCTCCTAGGGCACTGACGGCAAATTGTGGCCAGCCGCGCTGGTCGAGTAGGGTTAACCACTCGTCATTTAGGGTGGAGAGGATGACGCTCACGGTGGCCGGAAACTCCGTGGGCAACCAGCTTAGATCTGCCGCTTTACCATGGCTGTCAAGCTGGTTAATCCCATCAATAATAATCAGCAGGCGACCCCGATTACTGCAACGCTCTAGCCAGCGTGGCACTATTTCGATTAGTTGCTGTGAATTTTCAGGCAGGGGTTCGTCGCGCTGCTCGTCGGAACTAAAAAAGTGGCTGGAAATTGTCTGTAGCAACCGTCGTAGCAGCTGTTCCGCATCATCACTGGCACTGCTGCTGCCGACATAGTGGGTAAAGATAAGATCTGCGAATTCACTGCCGTAGTGCATTGCCCAGTTGGCAATGAGTGCCGATTTACCGCTGCCGGGTTCGCCATGAATGACCAGCGGCAGAGTGGCGTTGCGCAGATGTGCACTAATCTGGTCATAGTTGCTCTGCCGTGGGATGTAGGTGGCAATACGGCTCTGGGCAAACGCCTCCTGTTCCTGCTGCTGGCGTTGCTCGACGGTGGGTACATCGGCTTCAGGGAATTGCCTGTCAAACAGCTCCCAGAGCTCCTCGAGCACCAGTTGCCCGAGCGTTTGTACTTCGCGGTAATCCTCCTGCAGGCGACAGCCGCGCGCCTTAATCCGCTGTTTTAAGTGGTCAAGTTTCGCCGCATGGGAGAACGGTTCGGCGCTATTGTTATTGCTCGCGACAAGTGCTGCCTCAACCGTCGCAGAGGCCGTGGAGTGACGAAAGTAGAAGAGGGCGCGTTCATCAATGGTGGTGGCATTAAGAACGCCATAATCAATTTCGAGTTCGGTAACACTCTTGCCGCTCACCTCCTTCAGCCCGAAGCGCTCTTGCAGCATCTTCGGATTAAGGTTATCGGGAATCCAGCCGTAACGCTCACCCAAAATAGAGAGAAACCACGGACGACAGCGGTCGATCTCCTCAAGACAGATATTGACTACCTGACCGCTTTCCGCCTCTTCAGCGGTAATTCCCCAACGCAGGTCAATGGGGATAAAGCCGACCTGACGTTGCGCGAGGCGGCGTTGCAGCTCCGGAAAGGTGAATTTCATCAACTCCTCACGTTCACTATCCATGTCGCGAAAGGTTGAGGAGAGAAAAAGGCGCACTAGGCGCTGGGTGTGACTCATGGTGACAATGGCGGCGGTGAGCGGTGAATGGCATAGACGGGCTCATCGCCAAAATTTTTTGCGAAAGAGAGCGTGCCAATATACTCACACTTAAAGGCGGGGGTTGCGCTGCCTGCCTGCTCAGCGGCGAGTAGCGCGGCAAAAGGTTCCGTGGTAAAGACACTGCCCCCTTCGGTGACCGGTTCGAGGCGTGCGGTGCGGTTAACGTGGTGGCCGTAGTAGTTCATTTTTCCGGTAAAGTGGTCGCGCATATGAAAGACCGGCCCAGCGTGTAGGGCGATGCGAATACCGATACGCGTCTCCTGATCCGTCATCTGTTGATAAGTGGATACTGCGTCTTTCAGGCTCAGGGCAAATTGCGCGAGTTGTGTGGCACTCTCCATCACCGCAAAAATCGCGTCACCCCAGGTGTTGAGATAACTGTTTTCAGGAGTATCTGCGGCAACGGCGGCGCTAACTTTGGCAATCATCTGGTCAATAAAGATCGGTGTCTGCTCCTCACGCAGGCGACTAAAGCCGACAAAATCGGCAAACAACATCGCTTTAATTACCCGTTGATTGGTTAGGGCGTTAGTACCTAGATCAGGGGTGTGCGAGGGCGGTGTCGGGCGTGGCTTAAGCGGTGCAGTTGCTGGGCGTAAGGCGGTGAGGGAGATCACCTCAAGGCGGTCACGGTAGGGCCACTGTTGCATGAAGTCGAGCGTCCCGCCGGCTGCACGTTCGCTGGTAAGGTCCGCCAGTGCCAGCAGTTGCGGACGTGTGGAGATCATTTCGGCGCGCAGTTGCGCGAAGCCAAATATCATGCGGTTGGTGTAGGCGAAAAGCAGGTTATCGTTTAAATACTTCTCTTGCGTGGCATAACGAACCTTTACTTTGGCAAGCAGCTGTTGCAGGCGGGCCACCCACGACTCTCCGGCAAAGGCGACGCTAACGCGGATAAAGTCCTGAAGATGAAAGGGGAGGATGATATTCACCTCACCACCGCGTTTAAGCAGCTGTTCGGCAAAGATAATATCGCCGCCACAGGCGGCTGAAACGTAACCTATGCGCACATCAAGGCGCTCCAGTGCAGCGTCAATGGCAGCGGTGACAGCGCTTTCCATGCTGGCAGGAAAACGTGGTGTTGCCCGATCGGGTTGATCAATCATGTGACCTGAGAAGACGACAATAGTGGGTGGTTTTAGTAGGTCAAAGAGGGTGTCGGGAATGTTAATGCCGTTATTTGCCATTAGTTGCAGCTGTTGCAGCGAGGAGACGATCATCGAATAGCGGCGGGCGGCGATCCCCTTGGCAGTTTGATAGGCGGCAATAGCGGCTTTGGGTTCACCCAGTAAAATATACGCCTCTCCCAAGGTGGCATGAATCCAGAACTGTTCGTTGGCAGGGGCGGTGGGCAGTTGGCGGTGACAAAAATCGATCGCCTGCCGCGCAAGTTGTTTTGCGTTCTGCGCATCACCGATTATCAGCGATAGGGTGGCGGCATTAATCGTGGTGTAATAACCACCGCCGCTACCCCCCTGCAGATAGGCATCACGGGCGCGCCGCGCGTCACTCATCTCACCGCTCTGCAGCCAGATATTCTTGTAAATACGTGCGAGGAGCCCGACAGTCTCCTCATCCCCTGAGTTGTTCAGGTTTAACGGTTGCAGCAGCGCTGCGGCACGGCGTTCTGAACCCACTCGAATGAGTGCGCGTGCGGTAATTTGGTGAATAAGGGGGTCGTCGGTGAGAATGTCGAGTGCGGGAAGCAGCAGATCAAGGGCAAGAAAGTACTCCCCAGCATCCAGCAGATTGTTGGCACGACTCAGCAGCGCTTCGCGATCAAGCGGGGTGGTTAACGGGTGACGACTGTGGTGAGCCATTCTATTCTCATTATCTAAGGAAGCTGTTGCTGATTGTATATCAGTTATCCTTGAAAACGCTGGGTTGTTGGCGACAGCCGTTCACGCCAATCACATCTTTTATCTATGAACAAATTTGCTGGGTTGGAGGAAATGGGGTAAGGAGTTGGTCGCCCTAAGAAAGAGAGTTATGCTTAATATCGTGTCTGACCGTTCGCAGTAACAGCAGTAAATCTAGCGGGTTAAAGTCCCGTCTGGGGAGTTGTCCGTACGCCCCGGTAGCATGAGGAAGCGGCGTCGTGGTAACGCGGGGTCGTGAGTTTTCATACAGCAAGAGAGCAGGCCGTAACGCAAGTGAACCTATGAGTAGCCTCGTAAACGAACTGGAGAAGCCGACCCTGTGGTCAGAAGGGGAAGGCCGTTGGAAGGATGCTGGAATAACGGAAGTAGCATTCATCGACTCCCGGGGTAGCAGGGTCGGCATGTTCTTGAAGATTTATTGCCCAGTGCTGGAGACCCGTTCTCGGCGATTGTCAAGATAGTTGTCGCCTGAGATAGTCATTTACGCCGCCTGATTTTTAGATCCTGTCACTTTGTTTTTTCTAGGATTCAAAGAGACCTCATCCACCTTATTCCATTGCCTGATATGCCTACTCCAGCGCTCGGGGTGTCTCTCTTTCCCCCTGTGTCAGGATAGTTGTCGCTTCAAAAAAATATCGATAGAGGCAACAGATGAAAGCAAAATATACTCAGGCATTTAAACAGCAAGCGGTGCAGAAAGCGCTGAACCGAGCGGATGGTGTCAGTTTAAGATCGATAACGGATCAATTGGGTGTGGGTTACTCTACTATAGAAAAGTGGATCCGATTGAGTAGAGCCCAAAAACTGGAGATAAGCGATCTTCATACCGATGAATGGGGAACACCCATGAGCACCGAGAGAAAACCGCAGGAATGGAATTTGGAACAACGAATGGAGATGATAATGGCTTGTGCGTCACTGGATGAAGAATCGATTAGTCAACGCTGTCGTGAACAGGGGATATACCCCCATCACCTGACTCAGTGGAAAGCTGATTTTGTCGCTACAGCAGATGTCGCACGTTCATCCGGATCGTCAGCCGAATTAAAACGACTACGCCAGGAGAATAAATCGTTAAAACGTGATTTGAACCGTAAAGAGAAAGCGCTGGCAGAGACCGCAGCGTTACTGGTACTGCAAAAAAAAGTCCACGACATCTGGGGCAGCGACGAGGACAACTCACAATGAGTCATGAGAGAACGGCTATTATCACCCTGATTAAAGAGGCCACCGCTGCTGGCGCACGACAAGCCAATGCCTGTGCTATTGTCGGGATTAGTTGTAAAACCTTGCAGCGCTGGTCTCAGACTCATGGGGGTGGTGATAACCGGCAAACAGCCCATCACTTACCCATCAATAAACTCAGTGAGGCGGAGCAACAAAAGCTGCTTAACGTCGCTAACTCACCAGAATATCAACACTTACCACCAAGCCAAATCGTGCCCAAGCTTGCCGATCAAGGGATTTATATCGCTTCTGAGTCGACCTTTTACCGGGTGTTACATAGGGAGGGCCAGCTTAAACATCGGCTAAAATCCAAACCCGTCAATCCGGCAGCAAAACCTAAAGCGCTTGTGGCGACAAAACCGAATCAGCTTTATAGCTGGGATATCACGTATCTGCCGACAGTGGTAAAAGGGCTCTTCTTTTATCTCTATCTGGTGATGGATATCTACAGCCGTAAAATTGTAGGGTGGCAAGTCTATAACGATGAGTCAAGCGCACTGGCTGCTGACTTGATGAAAGAGATCTGTCAACGCGAGAAGATACCACGTGACCAAGTGACCCTGCACTCCGATAATGGCAGCCCGATGAAGGGGGCGACCATGCTGGCAACACTCCAAGCATTAGGCGTCACCCCCTCATTCAGTCGACCCTCGGTCAGTAATGACAACCCCTACTCTGAGTCCCTACTTCGCA
>JADGBN010000015.1 GCA_015231435.1 Gammaproteobacteria bacterium | reverse complement strand
TCCGGGATTGAGTAGCGATCAGTGAGAGAAAGAAAGAGTGGTAACGCCATAAAGGGATCCAGAATGACAAAAAGTGTGGTAAAAAAACGACTATATTCGTTCCAGTTCTCCATCGCAGTATTCCGGGTGATTAAGTGAAAACATTCAGTCCCTGCAGGTTAACACGTTCATCGGGATATGCGCATGGCTATGATAAAATGGTCAGACGATGCATATTGCCCTTGCCTACCTTGGCGTTATTCTAATCTGGAGCACCACCCCCCTGGCGATTCAGTGGAGTAGCGCCGAAGTGGGTTATCTTTTTGGGGTGACCTCACGCATGGTTATCGGTGCCATTATGGCAGTAACCATTGTCCTGCTCATGGGGTGGGGGTTTTACTGGAACCGACGCTCACGCCTTGCTTATCTTATCGCCGGTTTTACCGTCTATGGCTCGATGCTCGCAACCTACTGGTCGGCACAATATATCCCCAGTGGCTGGATCTCCCTGCTGTTTGGCCTCTCGCCACTACTCACGACACTCTTCTCCCACTATCTTATCACCGCGCAACCCCTCAGCCTGCGTCGTACTGCTGGTATTCTGGTCGCCTTTTGCGGCCTGACGCTTATCTTTGCCAGCGGTCTTCATCTGAGTACGGTGAACCATATTGGCATTTACGGAATTCTCTTTGCGGTATCGCTGCACTCCCTGGGTGCGGTGCTGCTCAAACGCCTTAACAGCCAAAATCCTGCGCTGGTCACCACCAGCGGCAGCCTTGGCGTTGCCGCCCCGCTATTCCTTCTTACTTGGTGGTTTCTCGATGGTCAGCTCCCCGCCACCATTCCCCTGCAAAGTGGCATCGCTATTCTCTACCTTGCCCTGTTTGGTTCGGTCATCGGTTTTGCTCTCTACTATTTTGTGCTGCAACAGGTTGATGCCACACGAGTTTCCCTCATTACACTCATCACCCCGGTCACCGCCCTGCTCCTCGGCCACCAGCTGAACCATGAGCCCCTGACAACAGCGGTAATTTTTGGCAGCATACTGATTTTAATAGGTTTAGTTCTGTTTGAGTATGACGGCTATCGTGCCGGAAGAGCGCCACTTCTTAACCAAATAAAGGGATAAACTAATTCAGCTATAAAAAAATTCAATTGCAAAATATGATTGTAATATTCAAATATTCTAATATACTAGTGGTGCTTGAAGGGGGATAACAACCCCTGCATTAGCTAAGAGCTTCATTAAGAAGCACAACTAAAGAATGTTCAACCAAACGGAGACACTTTTATGAAATTACGTAATATCATCGCTGCAACAGCTCTTTTCGCTATCGCCTCCTCTGCCCAAGCATGGTGGGGTAACGATGGTTATGGTAACAATCGTGGTAATGGCAGTGGCTATGGTGATGGTTCTGGCTACGGTGATGGCTATGGCGATGGTTCAGGCGATGTCGATGGTTCATTTAACTTCGGCATGAGCGGTCGTGCTCGTGGTGACAGCCGTGTTCAAGGTCAAAACCGTTACTATGGTAATGGCTATGGCTATAACGACTACAACGGTTCTAACGGCTATGGCTATGCACCTTATGGCTACGGCCCAGGCTACGGCGCACCTGCTGGCCCTGGCTTCCACGCTCCCGAGATGATGACTCCCGAGAAAGCGCTTGAGCAGATGGATGCACGTCGCAAGCAGATGGACGAGCGTCATGCCAAAATGATGGAGCGTATGGATGCACAGCGTAAAGCAATGGAAGAGCGTATGAATGCTGCCCGTCAAGAAGCGCCTGCCGCGCCTGCAGCACCAGCCGCCCCTGCAGCTGCAAAATAAGTCTATAAGATCTCAGATCTATTGACTGCAAAAGCCCGTAACTGAGAAGTTACGGGCTTTTTTTTTGCCACTTTAACCGTCTGCCAACAACGGGCATGTTCGCCGACAGGCTCCTTTCTCTTATTTGACGCAAAGCAGCGTCAATGGGATACTTTACAAAAATATGACACTCCTATTTTTTGCAGCCATCGGGCCATTCTGCAACGCAGAGTCGCCTGTCTAAAAATCACCTGAATAAAGGATCAAGATGAGCTTTGTCAATCCGGAACTTGCATTACCTGTCGAGGCATTCTCTACTGCCCTGGGTATCGGTTTACTTATCGGCATGGAGCGTGGTCGTGCCCCGGACTCCGCTGCCGGTCTGCGCACCTTCTCGCTGGTCTCGATACTCGGTTGCCTGTTTGCGCTAATTGCGGAAAAACTGAACGAACCCTGGCTGCTAAGTATCGGTTTAATTACGGTTACTGCGGTGATGATTGCCTCTAACTTCTCCTCACAACAGGAGGAGCAGGATCGCGGTTTCACCACTGAAGCAGCGATTATCACCACCTTCGGCTTAGGTGCTTCGGTATGGATGGGCTATGCGACGCTGGCGGTGATGCTGGCTATCTCGACCACTATCCTGTTGCACTTTAAACATGAGTTACAGCACTTTAGCGTCATGATGACCGAAAAAGATGTGAACTCCATCCTCCAGTTTGCCGTGCTCTCGCTGGTGATTTTGCCGATATTGCCTGATGCTGATTTTGGCCCTTACGGGGCGATTAACCCGCGCCAGATCTGGTGGATGGTGGTCCTCATTTCGGGGCTGGCGCTCTCCGGTTACCTCGCTTTGCGAATCATCGGCGCACGTCACGGCGCGGCGCTTCTCGGTATTTTTGGCGGACTCGCCTCCTCCACTGCAACCACCATGATGTTCTCGCGCCACGCCGCAAAAAATGAACATCTGGTACGCATGTCAGCTATCGTGATTGTCATTGCCAACTTTATGGTGATGATTCGGCTGGGAATCATTGCCACACTGGTCGCGCCAAGTTTAATGCTGCCGATTGCAACGGTCTTTGCCTGCGGGATAATTCCCGGGGTATTAATGGCGATTCATGGCTGGAAGGCGCTAAACGCCTCCGGAGAGCTGCCTATGCCCGATGTTAAAAACCCGACCGAACTCAAAACTGCCCTCTCCTTTGGAATGCTCTATGCGGCTGTTCTGCTGACCGCTGCCTGGTTACAGGATATTGCTGGTAATAGCGGTCTCTATATTGTCGCTCTGGTCTCCGGAATTACCGACGCCGATGCCAGCGTCTTGTCCACCCTGAGGATGTTTAATATGGAGCGTGTCCTGTTTGATGATGCGGTCATTGCCGTGGCACTGGCACTCATGGCCAACCTTGCCTTTAAAATCAGCCTGATTATCAGTATTGGCGGCAAACCACTCACACGCCAAGCGCTACCTGGACTGTTAGCCATTGGTGCCGGCATGGGTATCGGACTGCTAATTATCTGATATTAAACAATCGCTAACGCATACGGTGACACCCGCCGTATGCGTTGCGAACTACTCCTGCTTCTGGCTTCTTTGCAACAATATCCGCACCGCTTCGGTGGGGGCTAACCCCTCATGCAGCACACGATAGACCTGTTCGATGATCGGTGTTTCAATTTTATACTGTTGCGCCAGCGCATAGATCTGGCGTGCATTATCGACCCCCTCAACCGCCTGTCCTATCGCGGCAATTGTCTCTGCAAGGGTTTTACCCTCCCCCAGCGCAATACCCACACGACGATTGCGTGACTGATTGTCCGTTGAGGTAAGCAGCAGATCGCCCAGGCCGGAGAGCCCCATCATGGTCTCACGTCGTCCCCCCAACGCCTCACCCAAGCGCATTAACTCGGCAAGACCACGGGTTATCAAAGCGGTGCGGGCATTGGCGCCAAAACCCAGGCCATCGGCAATGCCAGCGGCAATCGCCAGTACATTTTTTGTCGCCCCGCCAACCTCAACACTAATCATATCATCGCTGGTATAGGCGCGAAAATTCTCACCATGCAACAGATCTGCATAGTATTGCGCTATTTCAGGCTTAGCTGCTGCCACGGTTACCGCCGTGGGCAGCCCCAGCGCCACTTCATGAGCAAAGGTAGGGCCGGAGATCACCGCCGTCGGATAACCCTTGCCAAGCAGACGATCGACAACCTCATGGAGTAGCTCACCACGCTGCTGATCGACCCCTTTGGTTGCCCAGGCAAGCGGAATTTGCTGGGTTAAGCCAGGTTGTAACTGCGCAATTGTGAGCGCAAAGGCGGCGCTGGGCACCACCAGCAACAGTGCCTTAGCAACCGCAAGCGTTGCCGCAAGATCAGCTGTGGCGGTTAATGAAGGAGGTAAGGTAATGTCGGGAAGATAGCGCGGATTAATCCGCAACCGCTGGATCTCCTGCATCATGGCACTATCCCGTCCCCAAAGCAGAACGGGTTGACCGCAGCGGGCAATCTGCATCGCTAGGGCAGTTCCCCAGGAACCTGCCCCGATGACGGCTACAGAAGGTTTTAGTGAATCGATGGTGCGGCCCCTGCCTCCGCTTCCGCCTGCTTGGCACGTTGTTGCAGATGTTGCGCATAGATCGCATCAAAATTAACCGGTGCCAACAGCATTTGCGGGAAACTGCCACGGGTCACTAGGTCACTCACCACCTCACGCCCGTAGGGGAAGAGAATATTGGGACAGAAGCTATGTAACATATGGCCTAGGCCGCTCTCGTCAAAACCACTGACATTAAAGATCCCAGCCTGTTTGACTTCCACCAGATAGGCGGTCTGCTCCGCCACCTTGGCGGTAATGGTCAGACGCAGCACCACTTCGTAGAGCCCCTCCTGAATAAGCGTCGCGGTGGAGTTAATCTCCACATTCATCTCCGGTTCCCATTTGGTGGTAAAGATGGTCGGGGTGTTGGGGGTTTCGAAGGAGATATCCTTGGTATAAATCCGCTGAATGCCAAACTGCTGCTGTGGTGCGGCATGGGCTGCGCCCACATTCTCATTTTCACTCATAACTTGATACTTTTCCTTAGATTAAAATGGTTAACTGCAAGACTAGCCGTGCTGTTTCAGCCACGCACGCAACTGATCAATAGACATCGCCCCGGCGACACGATCAACCTCCTGACCTCCCTTAAACAGGGCAATGGTGGGGATACTGCGAATCGCAAAGCGCGCTGCCAGCTGCTGCTCTACCTCGGTATTGACCTTAAGAAAGATGACCTTGGTGGCAAACTCTTTGGCAGCCTGCTTAAAAACTGGCGCCATCATCTTGCAGGGACCACACCAGGGCGCCCAAAAATCGACAACCTGAGGCAACTCGCTACGCCCAATATGACGATTAAAGTTCGCCATCCCCAGATCAATCGGCAGCCCCGGAAAGAGGGTTTCGTGACAACTACCACAACGTCCACCCTCGGTTAGACGCGAATGCGGCAGCCGATTAATCGCATGACAATGGGGACAGGTAATATGCACCGCTTCACTCATCACCGCGCTCCATTAACCGCCAAGCCCCAGACGTGGATCAAGCCCCCCGTCCATATCGAGTGCCGCCATATCGTCATAACCACCGACATGAAAATCATCAATAAAAATTTGCGGCACGGAACTTCTGCCACTACGCTGCTCCATCTCCTTGCGTTTAACAAAATCATGATCAACATGAATCTCGTGATAAGTCACCCCCTTACGATCAAGGAGTGCCTTGGCACGCACACAGTAGGGGCAGATACTGGTCATATAGAGGGTTACTTCAGGCACCTAATAGCTCCTTAACGCTTACGATTTTTACGCCGCTTCTCGCTGCGTGACTCATTTTTGTGAATCGGCAAGCCCGCATTTTGCCATGCCAGCATACCGCCTTTAATATTATAAACCGCCGTAAAACCGGCCTTGGCCAAACGTGCACAAGCACTCCCCGAACGGTTACCGCTACGACAGACGACCAACACCGGCTTGTCGTGCAGATCAGCAAACTCATCAAGACGCCCGCCGAGCTGCCCTAACGGGATGTGGATGGCATTGAGAATTGTCCCCTCTTTTAGTTCACTCTCTTCACGCACATCAATAACCGTCGCCGCCTGATGACTCATCATCAAAACTGCATCGGCAGTATCGGCCTCCTTATAGCCACGCCAACGGCGAAACAGACCGCCACCAAACATCATAGCCAAGATCACCACCAGAGCAATGGTGAGATCCCAATGATTAACAAGAAACTCGGGCAGTTTTTCCATAGGGCGAATTCTACCTAATTATGGTCAGGAAAAGCGAACGCTAAAGACAACAGGGCGATCCCTATGTTGCCACAGATTCGCTGACAAGTGAGCGTCAACAGCTACTCCGCAGAGCAGAAGACTGCCCGCATCATGCTGATTAACTGCAGTGTACGGGCATCAACCATACGGTAATAGACCCGATTGGCGTCTTTACGCGAGGAGAGAATACCCTTGTCACGCAAAATAGCCAGATGTTGAGAGATGTTACTTTGCGAGGTTCCGACGCGCTCAACAATATCTTGAACGCTAATCTCATATTCGCCAAGGGTACAGAGAATTTTTAAGCGTAACGGGTGTGACATCGCCTTGAGTGCACGCGAGGCACGTTCGATATCATGATCAATCATCACCACTGCATCACTATCAGAACTACTCATTCAATAAAAACCCTTATTGTTAATCTTATAGACCACCCCGGATAACTCCGGAGACACATTCCTCGTCAAAATTTCGTCATCACAGAGACTGCCCATCTGCAACAAATCGATCTACAATGCGATCTGTCGCGCGGCCATTGGTAAAGCGCTTTATTCTAATACATTAATAAGCTGTTATACACCGCAAAAAACTGGTGCTGGAAAAAAAGAGGGTGTCCATCACCCGAATAGACACTGATGATAAAACAAACAAGACCCTACCGCCCGCTGCTGTTAATCATTCTTGATGGTTGGGGCCACAGTGAAGATCTGCGTTATAACGCCATTGCCGCCGCACAGACCCCTTTTATTGATCAAGTTCGGCAAATTTGCCCCTCGACCTTGGTACGCACCTCGGGTGCCGATGTCGGCTTGCCCGCCGATCAGATGGGTAACTCTGAAGTGGGTCACCTTAACCTTGGCGCCGGTCGGGTGGTCTATCAGGATCTCTCCCTAATCAGTCGCCACATTAAAACCGGTGCCTTTTTTAATAACACCACCTTTACCATCGCTATCGACACCGCCGTCACCACACACAAAGCGGTACATATTCTTGGTCTGCTCTCCCCCGGTGGTGTTCATAGTCACGAAGATCATATTCACGCAATGCTTGAGCTTGCGGTTAAACGCGGTGCCGAAAAGGTCTATCTGCACGCTTTTCTTGATGGCCGTGACACGCCACCGCGCTCGGCTGCCGCCTCGCTGGAGAAGACAGCCGCACAGCTTGCCGGGTTGGGTGCAGGTCATATCGCCTCAATTTGCGGTCGCTATTATGCAATGGATCGTGACAATCGCTGGGATCGGGTCGAACGCGCCTACCATCTGATTGTCGATGGCACGGCTGAATACCAGGCCAAAGATAGTGATACGGCGCTGGCCATGGCCTATGCCCGAGGGGAAGATGATGAGTTTGTCAAACCCACCGCGATTCCTGAAGCGGGTAAACCGGTGGTGGTCGCCGATGGCGATGTGATTATCTTTATGAACTTTCGTTCCGATCGGGCACGGGAGATCAGTCGCCCGTTTATCGAAGCCGAATTTAATGACTTTAACCGCCAACGCTGGCCGCAACTAGGCAGTTTTATCACCCTGACGCGTTACCACGAAGCGTTTAATGTGCCTGTCGCCTACCCCCCCGTGCGGTTAAATCACAGTTTTGGCGAACTCCTCTCAAAACGCGGTTATCGCCAGCTGCGCATTGCTGAAACTGAAAAGTATGCCCACGTGACCTTCTTCTTTAATGGTGGAAGCGAAACCCCCTTTGAGTGGGAAGATCGGATACTCATCCCCTCGCCCAAAGTCGCCACCTACGATTTACAACCCCAAATGAGCGCCATTGAACTGACCGACCGTCTGGTTGAGGCCATTGCCAGTGAAAAATATGATGTCATTATCTGTAACTATGCCAACTCCGATATGGTGGGCCATACCGGCAACATGGCTGCGGCAATTCGTGCGATAGAGACCATTGACAGCTGCCTTGCACGGGTACAGCAGGCGACCTTTGCCGTCGGCGGGGAGATCCTGCTCACCGCAGATCACGGCAATGCTGAAAAGATGCGCGATGACAGCAGTGGCCAACCCCATACCGCGCACACCTCCAATCCGGTTCCCCTCTATTACATTGGTCCGCGCTCACTACAACTGAAAGGGGGGGGTATTCTTGCCGATATTGCTCCGACCCTGCTTGAACTATTGGGACTGGAGCAACCTCAGGAGATGAATGGTCACTCACTCATGGTGACTCATGATGCCGCATCGCAAGCGTAACAGCTGCACCCTATTCGCCCTGCTGTTACTGCTGTCGGGCCTTGGCGCTGGCAACTGCCTCGCCGCAGACTCAGAGAGTCGGCTAAAGCAGCTGCAGGATAATATTGCTTCGCTGCGCCAACAGTTAAAACAGCAGCGCATGGAGTATAGCCAAGAGGAGCAGTTACTCGCACAGAGTGAGGAGGAGATGGCCAACATCAGTGTGACCCTCGCCAAAATAAAAGAGCAACTGAGTGAACAGAGCCAGCGCCTGAAAGAGCTGGAGCTGACGCAAAAAGAGAAAGCGCAACGCTTTGAACAGACACGCAAAGCCCTCGCCAAACAGCTGCGTGGCGCCTATATCGCCTCCTACAGCCACGGGCAGCAACCCTATCTGCAACTGCTGCTTAATATGGAGAGTACCGCCACGGTTGGCCGTACCCTCACCTACTACCGCTACTTTAACCAGGCGCAACATCAGGAAATAGCTGACCTGCAGACCAATATCACCTGGCTTAATGAGTTAGAAGAGAGCCTGCTTAACGAACAGAAGCTAACGCAGGCACTGCAAACTCAGGAGCAGGAGGCCAAGGAGGCGCTGACTCAAAGTAATCAGCGCCGCAAGCAGGCACTTAACGCCCTGCAAAAAGAGATGCGGGCAAAAAGTGCAAAACTGCAAAAGTATCAGGAGAACGAAAAGTCGCTACAGGCGCTGGTAAAGAGCCTTGATAGCCTGACGCAACAGCGACAGCAGCAACTCCCCGACAGCGACGCAGAGGTTCAAGCCGCCCCTGACACGCCCCCTGCAGCGGCAACTGTCGTAGCGACACCCCCGCCACCCCGCAAGGGGGTCGCCTTTAAGCAGCTACGGGGCAAACTTGACTGGCCCGTCACCGGGAAACTGCTGGCAAAGTTCAACAGCAAGCGTGATGTCGGTGATCTGCGCTGGCAGGGCGTCGTGATCGATTCCCGCAGTGGTCAGAATGTTCGAGCCGTCGCTGCCGGCGAGGTTGTTTATGCCGACTGGTTTCGCGGCTATGGTCTGCTGGTCATTATTGACCACGGCAGCGGCTATATGAGCCTTTATGGTTATAACCACCTTATCTACAAGACGGTCGGCGATCGCGTGGGTGAAGGGGATGTCATCTCCGCTGTTGGCCGCAGTGGCGGACAAGATCGCGATGCCCTCTATTTTGAAATTCGCCGCAACGGCAAACCCACCAATCCGCTACCGTGGTTAAAGAGGTAACCCAACAGCGCTGCAAGATGAGTGGCCATCGCTGACATTAGGGTTAACTCTTTGTCTATTGATGCTGAAGCGAAGCAACAAATCGGGTATGATTATCCCCATTCATTTTCCATCTCTTGGCGGAGTTAGTTTTCATGGGTTTTAAATTGCAACATCTGTCACTTCTTACTCTTGGCATCGCCGTTGGTGTTGCCATTAGCGTTGGCGGCAGCGTCTTTGCTGAAAAAGCAGCCACCCCGCTTGACCCGCATCCACTCCCCCTTGAAGATCTTCGCGCCTTTAGCGAAATTTTTAATAAAATTAAAGAAGATTATGTCGAGCCTGTCGATGACAAAGTCATTCTCGAAAACGCGATTCGCGGCATGCTCTCGGGTCTTGACCCCCACTCTGCCTATCTCAATGTCGATGAGTTCTCCGATCTTCAGGTCGGCACCAGTGGTGAATTTGGCGGTCTTGGCATTGAGGTCACCATGGAGGATGGCTTTGTTAAAGTGGTCTCCCCGATTGATGACACCCCCGCGATGCGTGCAGGCGTTGTTGCCGGCGACCTGATTATCCGCCTTGATGAGACACCCGTTAAGGGGATGACCCTCACCGCTGCGGTTGCCATTATGCGCGGCAAGGTCGGTGAACCGCTTAAACTCACGATTATTCGCAAAGGTGAATCACTGCCCCTAACGATTACCGTCGTTCGTGATGTGATTAAAACCAAAAGCGTGAAAAAAGAGATGCTCGAACCCGGTTTTGCCTATTTACGCATTACCAGCTTCCAGAACCGCACCAAAGAGCAGGTCTATGAAGCCGTCGCCGCCCTGAAGGAGGAGCATGGCAATGAGAAGCTAAAGGGCATGGTACTCGACCTGCGTAATAACCCGGGTGGCGTGCTCGGCGCAGCAGTCGGTGTCTCTGACGCCTTCATTAACAAAGGCCTGATTGTCTATACTCAGGGGCGTGCTGAGGACAGCGAACTAAAATTTAATGCCAAACCTGATGATATTCTTGATGGTGCGCCGCTGGTGGTACTGATTAATGGTGGCTCCGCCTCTGCCTCGGAGATTGTCGCTGGCGCCCTGCAGGATCAGAAGCGTGCATTAATCATGGGCAGCAAGAGCTTCGGTAAAGGTTCGGTTCAGACCATTTTCCCGATGTCCAGCAACACCGCAGTAAAATTCACCACGGCGCGCTACTACACCCCGTCGGGGCGCTCGATTCAGGCTGAAGGAATTGTTCCTGATATTGCCGTTGAACCCTTAAAGCTCAAGCTCTCACAGCAGAGTGGTTTCCAGCGCATTACTGAAGCAAACCTCACCGGCCATCTGCAGGGCGAGAGTGAACGCCAACAAAAAGATGAGCAGGGCAACGGCACAACAGTCGCGCCAAAAGCAGATGAAGAGGCTGATCCGCTGGAAAATGAACTGCCGGATGGCACCGCTACTGAAGATGGCAAAGAGAAAAAACCGACCCTTGCCGAGAAAGATTATGTGCTAAATGAGGCACTCACGCTGCTTAAAGGACTCAATATTCTCTCCGGACGCGAGATCTACTAACCTCCCCCTGTCGGCTACCTTCGATGCGGCCACTCACCCCCCTAATCGCTCTGCTGCTGCTTCTGGTTGCAGCAGAGCCACTGGTTGCCGAGGGGGTTCGTGAAATTAACGACAGCTACCCCAAACCACCTCGGGTAGCGATCATTATTGATGATATTGGCGAAAACATAAGTGCCGCAAAGAGCCTGATTGCCCTTCCGGCACCGCTCACCTTTGCAGTGCTCCCCTATACCACCCACAATGAATATCTTGCGAAGCTCGCCTATCAGAGTGGTAAGGAGGTGATGCTACATCAGCCGATGCAGCCGCTCGATAGCGCGAAAAGAGATCGCGGTATGTTAATGCGCGATATGAGCCTGCTGGAGATGGAGCAGACCCTGCGGCAAAACCTCGCACAAATCCCCCATGCGATGGGCATTAATAATCACATGGGGAGTCTGCTCACCCAAGATAGTGAAAAGATGGGGTGGCTAATGCGCGTGCTACGCCTTCAGGGTGACTACTACTTTATTGACAGCCGCACCAGTGGTGCCAGTATCGCCCTCAAGAGTGCCAGACAATACGGAATTGCCACCCTGCAACGCCAGATATTTCTTGATAACAACCTTAGCAACAGCGAAATTAGCCAGCAGTTTCAGCTGCTAATTAACCATGCGCGGCAATACGGCAGCGCCATTGCCATTGGCCACCCCTATCACGAAACCATTGCGGTTCTAAAAGCACTGCTGCCCACGCTAGCACAACATCACATTGAGGTGGTTCCCGTCTCAACCCTTATTAAACAGGAAGCAGAACCGCTAATTCCCTACTATCAGGAGATCCCCCTATGGCAAGCGTCCTTATCCCCCTTGCAACAGGATTCGAAGAGCTTGAAGCAGTAACCCTTATTGATCTACTCACCCGCGCCGGTGCAAAAGTGACCAGTGCCGGATTACAGCCTGGGCCAGTGACCGCATCACGCGGCGTCGTCATTCTCCCGACCACGACCCTTGATGCCGTCATGGAACAAACATTTGACCTCATTGTCCTGCCGGGCGGGCTACCGGGCGCGGATAACCTGAACAGCGATCAACGCATTCATACCCTGCTGCAACGCCAGCAGCAGCAGGGCAAACTGATTGCGGCGATCTGTGCAGCACCCAAAGTGCTACACCATCTGGGGTTACTCGCTGGTCGCCAGGCGACCGCCTACCCCGGGGTACTGGAGGCGCTGAACGCAAATACCGCAACCACTTTGCGTAGCGACAGCGTTGTCTGTGATGGTAACATTGTCACCTCGCGCGGCCCCGCCACTGCCATGGAGTTTGCCTTAACGCTCATCACCCTGCTGTTTGGTAAAGAGCGACGTGACAGCGTTGCCAACGGGCTATTGTACGCCACTTCATAAGAGCTGAATAACGAGACTAACCACTATGATTAAAACAGTACGCATCGCCACCCGTGACAGCCTGCTTGCCTTGTGGCAGGCAAACTATGTTGCCAATACGCTGCAACAGACGCATCCGGGGCTTGCGGTCGAACTCATAAAAATGAAATCTCAAGGCGACAAGATCCTTGATCTCCCCCTTGCTAAAATTGGCGGCAAGGGGTTGTTTATTAAGGAGCTCGAAGAGGGCATATTGCGTGGTGAGGCCGATATTGCGGTTCACTCGATGAAGGATGTCCCGATGGCCTTTCCGCCGGGGCTGCAACTTACCACCATCTGTCAGCGTGAAGATCCCCGCGATGCCTTTGTCTCCAACGCTTATAGCGACCTTGACACCCTCCCCAAGGGCGCCATCGTCGGCACCTCAAGCCTGCGACGGCAGTGCCAATTGTTGATGCACCGCCCCGATCTTGAGATTAAATTTCTGCGGGGCAATGTTCAGACGCGTCTTAAAAAACTCGATGACGGTCAGTACGATGCGATCATTCTTGCCAGCGCCGGACTGATTCGCCTTAAGGAGGCCGCGCGTATTCGCAGCTTTATCGCAACCGAGACGATCCTTCCTGCGGTCGGACAGGGTGCGGTCGGTATTGAGAGCCGCAGCGATGATCTCCAGATGAGTGCCCTGCTCTCCCCCCTAAACCACGCAGCAACCGCCCTGCGTGTGACTGCCGAACGGGCGATGAACAGCCATCTGCAGGGCGGCTGTCAAGTCCCTATCGGCGGCTACGCAATACTGGAGGGTGAGGAGATCTGGCTGCGTGGTCTGGTTGGTGAACCCGATGGTAGTCGGATAATTACCGCACAACTGCGGGGGAGTTGCCATGACAGTGAGGCGCTTGGAATAGCCGTCGCTGAACAGTTATTGCAACAGGGAGCGGCCGCTATTCTGCAACGCCTCTACCAGAACTAAATCCTCGCTGCCGCCCATGACTGCTTCGCCACGACGCCCGCTTGCCGGGTTGAAAATTGTCGTTACCCGCCCCGTTGAACAGGCGCAGTCACTCTGTGACGCGCTAATTGCCGAGGGCGCAGAGGCGCTAAAACTACCGCTATTGCAGATAAAATCGCAGCCATGCGATGCGGATCGCCTCGCCGCCGCCCTGCGCCGCGCGGCGATTGCCATCTTTGTCAGCGCCAATGCGGTTAAAGAGCTGGTTACACAGCTGCCTCGGTTTAACACCTTAACCCCCTTGCCGGCAATCGCAGCCGTAGGCAGTGCTACCGCCACTGCATGGGAGGCGGTTAGTGGCCGTCGCATTGATCTACTTCCCGACGCTGGGGCTGATAGTGAAGCACTGCTGGCACTGCCGGCGCTACAACAGGTGGCGGGTAAAAATCTGCTTATTCTGCGCGGCGTCGGAGGGCGCGAGCTGCTCGCAACCACCCTGCGCCAGCGTGGCGCCGAGGTGACCATTGTTGAACTCTACCATCGTGCCCCCCCTGAGTTGCCCCTGCCCGAGATTAACTGGCACACTGTCGATATCATCACCACCACCAGTAACACCATTCTCGACAACCTTGTGGCACTCACCCGCAGTGATGACCTCGCGCTGCTTAAAAAAATCCCCCTGCTGGTGGTTAGCCAGCGTGCTGCGGTACTCGCCGCACAGTACCACTTTCAACATCCGGCCATTATCGCCCCCGGCGCCGATAATCCGAGTATCATCACCACCCTAAACCACTGGAGAGCAGAAAACCGATGAGTCTGCGTAAACAGCCCGCTACCACTGCGGATCAGGCGATCGCCAAACCAGTCAGGCAGCGTCCGTTTCTCGCGCTATTCAACCTGCTGTTAGCCACAACAGCGCTGGCTGTCGCCCTCTACGGTCTCTACACCCTCTGGCAACTTCAGAGAACGCAGCAGCAATCAGCGCACCATGCGCTGACCACACTGCAACAGCAGGTGAGCGAGCTGCAAAAAGAGCAACATGCCGCAGCACAAATGATCACCACCCTGCAGCAACAGCAACAAGCCACCGCAAGCGAACTCACCTACAACTCGCCACAACAGCAGACCCAAGCGTGGCTGGAGCAGCAGCTCAGCGCCCTGCAATTTGGCGCAAGTCACCCAGCGACACAACTGCTTGCCCTGCGCAGCCTGGCACAGGCGGCAGATCGCGCACAACGCCTGCAACAACCGACAACTGCCCTGCAGCTGCTGCAAGAGGGGCGGCAACAGCTGCAACAACTACAAAATAACCCGGAAAGCGGCACCGATCTGACACCGTTTCGCCAGCAACTGCAAAACACCATGGCACAACTGCAGAGCCGTATCACCCATCAGCAAGCACAACAGCAGCAGCTTGACAGCGTGATTGCTGCGAGTAGTCAAGCACCCCTACCCCCGGCAAAGATGCAGAGCGACAGTCAAACAGCCGCAGCTACCACCACCCAATTTTCCAACTTTAGCGAGTTTAGCCGACAGCTTTGGGCTGATATAAAAAACCTCTTTCGCCTCTACCGGCGACAAGATCAAGCAATTCCAGCGCTCACCGCAGAGCAGGGTTATTTTTTAAGAGAATCACTGCGTCTGAAATTGGAGAGTGCACGCATTGCCCTCCTGGCGGGTCAGGAGGCACCCTTTTACCAGATAATGGATGAGGCGGTAGCCTGGTTTACCGACCACTTTGATCACCAGAGTGATGCGGGTAGCGCCTATGCAGCCACACTGCGGCAGCTGCAGCAAGCAAGCCCCCCGGCGGTTGACACCGCTGCCCTGCTCGCGGCGCTAGATAGTGCGGTACTCCCTCCTGCCACTCGCGGCACGCTTCCCGAGTAGCGCCGCATGGGACTCTACAGCTTTCTGTTACTTGGTAGCACCCTACTGCTTACCCTGCTCTATCTGCTGCAGGGTGATGGAGGTTACCTCTTTATCCGTTTCGGCGAGTGGCACTTTGAGAGCAGTCTCACCCTCTTTCTTATTCTTCTTCTCACCCTCTTTGCTCTTTTTTATCTGCTGTTGCGTCTCTTCTGCCGCAGTTGTCAACTACCGGGTGATGGCCTTAAATGGTATCAGCGCCTGCGCGCACAACAGGCAGCGCGGGCAACCACCGCAGGACTTATCGCCCTGGCTGAAGGGAAATGGCGCCGCGCCGAACGCCTGCTGACGCAGCACGCCGACATTAGTGTCACCCCCCTAATTAACTATCTCGGTGCTGCTCATGCCGCCCAAGAGCTTAACCGTGAAGCTGCGCGTGATGAGTATCTCGCCAAAGCCTATCACACCACCCCCGACGCCGAACTCGCTGTAGGCCTTACCCAGGCACGGGTACAACTCTCCCAAGGGCAACGGGAGAAGGCGCTGGCGACACTACGCCATCTACAGACGCTAGCTCCGAAACATCCTGCGATTCTCAAACTCTTAAGCAAACTCTATCTCAAGCTCGGCTGTTGGCATGATCTGCTAACGCTGTTACCGACACTGCGTAAACAGAAACTGATTAATGATCTCCAGATGGCAGATCTCGAGCTTGAGGCACACTACGCAGGACTGCTTGCCAGCGAAAAAAATAGCGATTCACTTAAAAACAGCTACGCCAAACTACCTAACACACTGCAACAGCAACATAAAATTGTTGAACTCTACGCACAACTTCTCCTTCAGGCGGGTGATTCACAAGCAGCCGCAGATATTCTTGGTAGCACGCTTAAAAAGGGGTGGCAACCGCAATTAATGCGTCTTTATGGCAGCATCACAGTGACAGAACCAGCACAACAACGCCTCCTTGCCGAGCAGTGGCTTGAGGAGTATCAGCGCCATCCCGAGCTGCTGCTGGCACTTGGGCGCATCTGTAACCGCTGTGAACTCTGGGGCAAGGCGCGCCACTACCTTGAGGCAAGCCTCGGATTTGAGCCACGCAGCGAAACCTATTACGAACTGGCCAAACTGCTTGAGCAACTCAATGATCACGATAAAGCAAGCGACTACTATCGTGAAGGGCTTAAACTGGCCATTCACCTTAGCAACGCGCCATCCCCGTCTCTCAACCATCACCGCACGACAACCAAGGAGCCTCTATGAGTCGCCAAACCAATCATGGCGAGGGGGTTCTCTATACCGTCTCGGCCCCTTCCGGCGCAGGAAAAACCAGCCTGGTAAAGGCACTGCTACAACAGAACCCGAGAATTGAACTCTCTGTTTCACACACCACCCGTCAACCCCGTCCCGGTGAGCAGAATGGTAGCGACTACCACTTTATCGATAGCCAACAGTTTCTCACCATGGTTGAACAACACGCTTTTCTCGAGCATGCCGAGGTCTTTGGCAACTTTTACGGCACCGCCCACGCCTCCATTAATCAACGTCTTGCCGCAGGTGTCGATGTTATTCTTGAAATCGACTGGCAGGGCGCCGCCCAGATCCAGCAGAGCTGCCCAGAGGCTAAAAGCATTTTTATTCTGCCCCCTTCACTCACGGTGCTTGAAAGCCGTCTGCGGGGACGGCAGAGTGATAGTGAGGCTGTCATCCAGCGTCGACTTAGTGAAGCAGTCTATGAGATGCGTCACTACACGCTTTTTAACTATCTGATTATTAATGATAACTTTACGACCGCGCTAGCAGATCTTGAGGCTATCTTTCACTGCCAGCAGCTACGCACCGCACGCCAGTATGAAAAACTCAAAACAACGGTAGATGCGCTTATTGCTTAAGCCAGCAGAATCGGGCGCTCACCGAGATTTATACCAAAGCGCTACCGTTTACGCGCTTTCTGGTGTATGATCCGCTCCCTTCAATCGGGGCGTAGCGCAGCCTGGTAGCGCACCACAATGGGGTTGTGGTGGTCGGAGGTTCAAATCCTCTCGCCCCGACCAATTATCCTCACTCATCACCCTTTGTCACTACGCTATTTATTGTAGTGATAATTAAAAAAGCGCTCCACCACAGCCACTTTACGACTTCGGGTCATCGGGGGCAGTGCTTCAATAAACTGTCTGCCATAACTCTTCTCGGTTAAGCGTGGGTCACAAAGAATTAATAGTCCAAAATCCTGAAAATCCCGTATTAGCCGCCCTACACCCTGTTTCAGCGAGATAACCGCTTGCGGGATCTGATACTCATTAAACGGATTGCCCCCCGCTTTGCGAATAGCATCAATGCGTGCCTGCATTAAAGGGTCGCCGGGTGAGGCAAACGGCAATTTATCAATGACCACGCAGGAGAGTGCTTCGCCACGCACATCGACCCCCTCCCAAAAACTGCCGGTGCCCAACAGCAAGGCATTACCATGCTCACGAAACTGTTCAAGAAGAAGATTGCGCGGCGCTTCATCCTGTACCAGCAGAGGCATCGGTAGATTAGCCGCCAGCAGCAGTGCTTTCGCCTCATGCAGCGCACGGTAACTGGTAAAAAGGATAAAGGAGCCACCGCGAAGGGTGCGGATGATCGGTAACACTTTTTCAATAATCGTCGCCACATAGTTTTCGCTATGGGGTTGCGGCATCCCTTCGGGAACATAGAGCAGCGCCTGACGCGGATAGTCAAAAGGACTCTCCCAGCAACAGGTTTCAAGGGTCATCTCTCCTTCAGCATCTCCTTCAGCAGGGGCACACTGAAGTCCCAACTGGTTGGTAAAATGGTCAAACTTGCCATTAACAGCGATTGTCGCGGAGGTAAATATCCAGCCTGCTTCACCATAAGCCAACATCTGCTGGCGAAATAGTTTGCCCACATGCAGGGGTGTCAGGTTAAGTGAAAAGCTGCGTTTGTGAGTCTCAAACCACTGCACATAGTTATCCGGTGGTGTCGGTGTCGTCAGTTGCTTCAGGCGTTCAATAAACTGTTCGCTACGATCACAACAGGCGGCCAACCCTTTACCCCGCTCCGCCTGCGACTCCAGCGCCTTATGCAGGGTGTGCAACTGTTCAGTTAATTCAGCAAGACCGTTTACCACATCGGGTAATCCCGCGACTTCACTCCAACTACCCCGCCGTATCGACTCGCCAAAGGTCTGGCGAAGATTGCGCACCACCTTTTCGAGCTTCTCTGCATGTAGATGCAACCGCCGGTCGCCTCCTGGTGCTTGCAAATCCTCGTTGCCGACATCACCAGCCAACTCCAGTAGTTGATTACCTGTCACACTCTGACCAAAAAAATTGGCAGCGACCTCAGGCATTTGGTGCGCTTCGTCAAAAATAAAGGTTTCCGCGGTCGGCAGCAACTCGCCCATACCGCTATCGCGTAAGGCCAGATCCGCAAAAAAGAGGTGATGATTAATCACCACCAGTTCCGCCTCCTGTGCCCGGCGCCGCGCTTTATTTAAGAAACACTCCTGACTATATTCACAATCACCGCCCAGACAGTTATCTGCGGTCGAGACCGCACGACTCCAGCTTGGGGATGCTTCAGGAATCGCACTGCATTCAGCAATATCTCCACTTAATGTCGCGCCTGACCAAGCGCGTATCGCCTGCAGTTGCAGCGCCTCCTGCCGATCTGCAAAGCGCCCATCAGCTAAGGCAAGTTGCATACGATGCAGGCAGAGGTAGTTGGCTCGTCCCTTTAGTAGCGCCGTCTCCAGAGGAACCTTGAGCGCCTTGCGCACCATCGGCAGATCTTTATGGTAGAGCTGATCCTGAAGATTACGGGTACCGGTAGAGATAATCACCTTACTACCCGAAAGGATGGCGGGTACTAAATAGGCGAAGGTTTTTCCGGTTCCAGTACCGGCCTCGGCTATCAGGATACGCTTTGCCGCAATGGTTGCAGCGATAGCTTCCGCCATCTCCTGCTGTTGTTGGCGTGGTGCATACCCCTTGATGTTTTTTGCAAAAGGGCCGCCGCTACCCAGTATTTCAGCGGCTGACTGCATGATAAAGGTTTTCTCCCGAACGCCAGAAATTTAGGGGAAACAGATTAGCTACCCGGGTGGTTTTCCCAAACCCCATCATCATCGACAGCACCCTCCTCTTTACACCAGACCAGATCTGCGAAGGCGCGAAAACGGGCGACTGAAAAGGCACCACGCTTATTACGATTACTGTTTTTTACCTCATTAAGCGACGCCATCACCTTCTCGCGACTGGCCTCATAAATTTCGTAGGTATGAAAGGAGTCATCCATTAATACCAGGAGAATCGCATCCCACTCCTGTTCGGTTTTAAGTTGCCCCATGCGCTGGCCACCTTTGAGTTCATCAAAAATAGCACGTCCTTTCACCTGATAACGAATACCCTTGCGTTTGCCTTCAATACCAACACAGTCATAACCTACCCCATCCGTCTGTTTAACCACATCTAATCCAAGTAGGTTTGCAGCATCATAATTGGCAATTTCAGCGGTAACCGGCAACGGTTTACCTGTGGCAAGACGATACTCCATTGCCAAACGGCGCGTCTCTTCAATGAGTTTTTCAACAGAATAGAGCCCCATTAGTGGAAAGTTCCTAACTCTGTCATTTTATTTATCCGTGTGCCTATTAAATTGAGTGTCAGGGGGAGAACCTGACCACCCGTGATGGAGATGCGACCTTTTAACAAAATCACCGATTTCTGTCAATTTTGATTTTAGTAAAATAATCACTTGGAGAGCACCAACCAGAGACAACCACCGCCACTCGCTTTATCAATTTTTACCAGTTGCTCCTGATGCGCAATCAGCTCATCCGCCGTCGGCTCCACCAGCATCAGGGGTGGTCGACTCGCGGATAAGCGCTGAATACCATGATGCCTCTCACTCCCTGGCTGATGTGATTCAAGATTAAGGGCAATCTGCCCGCCGGTCATCGCCAGATAGACATCCGCCAATAACTCGGCATCAAGTAGCGCGCCGTGTAACTGACGTTCGCTGCTATCTATTTTATAGCGTTTGCAAAGTGCATCAAGGGTATTACGTTGACCGGGATGGCGCTGACGCGCCTCAGCCAAGCTATCAGTAATTTGCGTAAAGCTCTCAAGTAACGGCGCCTCTTTATCATGAAGCCGCAACTCATGATTAATAAACCCCTTATCGAAAGGCGCGTTATGAATTATTAGCTCGGCACCACGAACATAGTCAATAAAATCAGCAACGACATCAGAAAAACGCGGTTTATCAACTAAAAACTCATTGGTGATCCCGTGAACATTAATCGCTCCCAAAGGGACCTCACGGTCTGGCTGCAGATATTGATGAAAGTTATTGCCGGTGAGTTTGCGATCAATGAGCTCAACACAACCAATCTCAATCAGACGATGCCCCTCTTTGGGCTCAAGACCGGTGGTCTCGGTATCGAGAACAATTTGCCGCAAACCACTCATAAATTATCAATACCCTGATTCGCCAACCGATCCGCACACTCGTTCTCATCATGACCGGTGTGCCCCTTAACCCACTGCCAGTTCACTAAATGCTGTTGACAGAGCGTCTCCAGCTGTTGCCAAAGATCGATATTTTTCACCGGCTGTTTTGCCGCTGTTTTCCAGCCGTTACGTTTCCATCCTGCAAGCCATTTGGTTATCCCGTCCATCACATAACGTGAGTCGGTAGTCAGCGTCACCTGACAGGGGCGTTTTAGTTGCGCCAAGCCCTGAATCGCGGCAGTTAACTCCATACGGTTATTCGTTGTCGTCGCCTCACCACCAAAAAGCTCACGGCGATTGTCGCCCATTTTAAGAATCACCCCCCAGCCCCCCGGCCCCGGATTGCCGCGACAGGCGCCATCTGTAAAAATCTCAACGTGTTGCATCATGTCCGTCGCTTGTCGCCATAACGATAGGAAATCTCCCCCTGCCGTGTCGCCACGTCAGAGACCTTCAAGCCAATCAGTTGCCGCTGTTGCCGCCAGCGCGGACCAATCGGCGTCAACGTAGAGAGCCGCTTTTTCGCCAACAGCAGATAGCCACCACACAAATAGGGAAGATAGCGTTGTCCCAACTGCTCAACACGGCGCAATCGTGATGCAGCCATCACGCGCCGCAGCGGGGGAAGAAAAAGATAGGGATTTATCTGCAGCGTCTCCATTCCTAGGAGATTCATCCAGTCACCCAGCCGCACGGTTGAGATGAGCCGCCGACGCGCTGGCGCTTGCCGCTGGCGCTGCTGCCAAAAATGACGCACACCCCAACTGCTAAGGGGGTTAAAGGCCGTTATTAACAGACGCCCCTCAGGGATTAACACCCGCTCGACCTCCCGTAACAAGCCATGTGGATCAGCCACCTGCTCTAGGGTATGCGGCAGGAGCACAACATCAACTGACTCTGCTTGCAGTGGCAGTGCAGAGGCCTCAGCATAAAAGCCATTGGCAAGCGGCAACTCTCGACCACCATCACTGTGCGGCAGAACAACGCCAAGCCGATGACCGATACGACTTCCTGCAAGTAGGCCTAAATCCCGATCTCCCCCCACCTGCAACAGGTGATAGCCAAAAAGATCTGGAATAAGGGTACGCATAAGCGATAACTCATGCGCCATCACATCATCCTCAAGGGTGGCAGGAGGAAAGATAAGTTCGCTTTCACTATAGTTCATGATCGAAGATGTTGCATGAAAGTACCTGAGAGTGTACAAAGAAAGATAAGAAACCCATTCTGACTAACCATCTTAATTATACGCAGGAGTTAATCATGCAGATCACCCCCCTGCTCGCATTTGAAGATAACTATATTTGGGTCATCACTTCGCAGCAAAGTAATGCAGTCGTTATTGTTGACCCCGGTGATGCCGATGTGGTGAACCACTACCTCTTTCAACAAAAGAGACGGCTACTGGCAATACTGCTAACCCATCATCATGGTGACCACACGCAGGGCGCTGAAGAACTTGCGGCACAACATAACGCCCGGGTTTATGGTCACAAAAATCGCATTGCCGCTGTTTCACATCCGGTAAATGAAGGAGAAACAATCACCTTTAATGAAGTTGATCTCACCATAACGGTTTGGTCAACGCCGGGACATACCTGCGATCACCTCAGTTACTACAGCGATCACCAAGATGGCCTGCTATTTTGTGGCGACACCCTCTTTAGCGCAGGATGTGGCCGCATCTTTGATGGCAGCGCCCTCACCCTTTATCAATCATTAACCCGTATTGCCGCACTTCCGGCAACCACAAAACTCTATCCGACCCATGAATATACGCTGGCTAATCTAAAGTTTGCCGCCATCGCTGAGCCAAACAACCACGCTATTAATAACTACCGCAACAATGTTGAGAAATTAATCGCTGAGCAGATCCCCAGCCTGCCCACGACCGTTGCTACCGAGTTAGCAGTGAACCCCTTTCTCCATAATAGTGATATTACCCTGCGCCGCCGTGCTGAAATTTTTTGCAATCATCCAATAAATGGTGACGCTGAACAGTTCGCCGTGGTTCGCGCCTGGAAAGATTCGCTTGATTAATAGCGGCTGTTAAAGGGCAAGTAAAGCCCCCTCTACAGCAGTGTCGAGGGGGGATTATCTACCCAATATTATTACGGGGATAGGTAAGCTTAAAGCTTCTCCTGAGTCACGTTGGCGTCAGTAAAGTCCGTTGCCTGATGCCCTGATGGGTTGGCAAAACTATCGTTAAGTTTCTGCACAAAACTGTCCGTGGTGGCGATAATTCGATCAAGACGCTTTTGTGTACGACGACCCCAGCCTGTAGGTGCGGTGTTGAAAAGTGAGCGCCACACCGAACTACTACGGGTAAAGGCCCCCAGTAAACGCTGGCTCTCTTCATCACTGTTGCCCTGCGCCTCAACCCAGCGTGCAACCCCCAGCGCCACCCAGTCGCGTACCTTAAAATGGATCAGTGCGCCTGCGCCAAAAACAAGAGCAGTCATCAACATACCAACAATCGGGCTCATCTGTTGCAAGGCAATAAACCACGGGGCGACAAAACTAAAGCCGACCCACCAGCCATTTTGCACAGAGAACAGTAGTGCGGTGACCAAAAAGATCGCTAACAGAACGGCGTCGGTGATTAACACCCGCTTACGCCAACGCGCCAGCGCCTCGGTTACCACCGGCACAATACGGGCAGAAAAATCACCTGCCGCCGCCTCCAGTGCACCGACAATGCGATAGGCACGCTCAATTTTAACCTGTTGAATACGAGAGTGAATTTCAGAAAGATCAATATCCCGTTTACGTTCAAAACGCTCACGCAGACTATTATCCTCAATTTGCAGGGCAAATTTGGGATTGTAAATGGTATAAAAGCGTCCTGCGGTTAACCCCTCCTGAGCGAGCGCACGTTGCCATGCACCAAAGACCTCTTCGGGATTATCCTCACGGGCTGCCGCATCGATCTGATTAAGAATATAGAGGAACTTACTTGAGTCAGCACGCTCAAGACTCTCCCTGACAAGATGCTTTAAGGTATCGCGCATCGCGCCAGGCTCGGGATGGCGTGCATCAAAGAAGACTAATACCAAATCCGAGAGATCAACAATATGTTCGGTGAGACGCAGCGTTGAGGTACGCTGCGCATCGGCATCAAATCCGGGGGAGTCGATCATTATCTTGCCAAGCAACAGATCGCTCGGACAGGTCTTTAACTGCAGGTAGGTGTCTATACGTTTACCCTCCCCCTGCGCGACCTTATCTATCTCATTACTGATTTGATAAAAGGGAAAACGCGGATCTGCGTCGAGCGCCAAACCGGGCAGGGTATGAACCTTGCCATCCTTGCTGTGACAGATCACTGTAAAGCGATCATCAACCGCCTGATTACCCGAGCTCTGAAGTTCGTAGCCGAGATAGTGATTAATAAAGCTCGATTTACCTGCGGAAAATGTCCCAAGCACCGATATCAGTGGCCACCAGGGAATCATCGTCGCAAATGACTGCCGCGTCGAGAGCACACCCATTTTATAAGCAACCGCATCCAGATCACGGAATCCTTTAACCACCTCTAACAGAACGGGATTCTCATCCTGAAGGTGAGACTCAAGGCTGGAGAGACGTTGAACAATTAACGGATCGGGCTTTGACATAGAGTATTCTCGCTACAAAGTTGGGTTAATTAATAAAAGGGAAGAGTGAGCTCATATTATGCATAGGTCTACCGATATTATAGTTCATCGAAGCCATTTCACGACGCATCCCTTCAACACTATTCACCATTAGATGGGTATCCTGCCCCATCGTTGTCATCGATTGACGAATATATTCGAGGTGCTGCATCTCTGTATGCATCCCTTCAATATGGGTTGTCATACGGTTAATGTTCTGGGTCATGCTGCTGAGATTGGCTGACATCTTATTGACATTGCCGCTCATATCACCCATATCATCCACCATTAGCTCAATACTTTTCGTCATCTCGCTAATGTTTCTCGCCATCGTCGCCATATCATGGGAGAGGCTATAAACAAGAAAAAAACCGTAACTTGCCAAAATAACAAAGGCGAGCAGCGAGGGGTAGACCATGAGTTCCCAACGCTTTGCACTACTCTCAAAGACGCTAGCGATACGCTCCATGTGGCGACCGCTTTCATCAAAGATATTATGACGTCTTAAGGGCGTTTCCGCGACACTCTGCGCAACAGCACTATCGACTGCTGCACTGCTATTGACTGCTTCTGGCAAAACTATCTCCTGTCATCGGCATTTGCAATGACGCTTATTAACCATCACCAACCACCTAACCAGCACGACGAGTGACGCTACCCGTCATTCGTAATAACGCTGGTTGGTTGACTATATTTTCAATGTTGTTCAGGTATTTTCAGCAAACTGCGGGTAAAGATGGGCGACAAAAGCGCGAAACTCAGAAGCCGCTTTAGAGCCACTATCCACCTCAAAAACACCATGCCCTTCACTAAAGGAACGTCGGTAGGCGGTACGCTGATGCAGGCGAGATTTAATCACTTGAACACCCTCGAGAGACTCTAAAGCAGCCTCTGCCTCATCGGATTCGCGAATAGCCTGATGTGTATCGGCGCGATTCACAAAGGCCAACACCTCAGGATAGTCACTATCAGCGAAGATTTTTGCAATAATACTCAGAAAACGTTGTGTTGACCAAACATCAGCCTGGCTCGGTGCCACCGGAATAACAATCCGTTGCGCCAGCGCCAGCGCTCCACGCATCGCCTTCATATCAGCCGTGCCGATATCAACCACCACCTCACCTTCGGTTGCCTGAATCACCTCAAGCTGCGCCTCACCACCGTGGTGCAGGAGAAACTGTGGTGTGATCCCCTCCTCCACCCGTACTTCAGCCACATCCGTTAAGGTCTGTTGCGGGTCAAGATCGAATACAGTGACTTGATGGTTATGTCGGGCAAGCCAAACGGCCAGATTAAATGCCACCGTACTTTTTCCTGAACCACCCTTAAGATTTCCCACCACTGTTATCATGCTCATTACACCTAAAATAGTAGTACCGACGTTAAAAAATTAAGACTCAAACTGAATAATTGATAAACCCAACCGTTCTTCTAATGCCCAAAAGTACGGTTTTGATAAGACGGAATTGCAGGTAACGGCTGCTGCCTAAGGGGCAACGGCTGATTTGGATCTGGCGTAGCGGGCGGCAAAGTGGGTGAACCTTTCTCCGCAGGGCGTAAACGCCCAGGAGCAGCGGGTTGCTGCGTGGTGATCGAGCGGTCACTGGACCAGGGAGAGCGATCACTCATATCAGTGAAGGTCCGTTGTTGCAGTGTCGGCTTTTCAGGAAAAGTGTTCGTACGTCCCTCCCCTTGCAGGGGTCGCCATGGATTGTACTGCCCCATATAGCCAGTTTGAGGATCGACCAGCGGCTGCGGGGGGGGCGTATAGTCACCCCAAGGACGTCCGGCAAATAGCGTTGTGCTGGCCAATAGCATCATTGTCACCAACAACCAACTGTCATATTTAAATAGAACCATCGCACTACCCGCAACAGAGCAAATGCCATCTTGCCTCGATTACACTCTTTTCAGCACGCTTGAGACCGGCCATAGCCTATCTGTAAAACCGCTGACAATTCACGATAAACAACCGTTGTAAATTAGATGTCAAAATCATCGACACTCTTTTTAAGACGAATGCCGCGTCGCTTCCCCTGACCACTCTCAGCATCCGCCTCCTCTTCCTGTTGACTGCGTATCGGGGTCGCTGAGATAGCCACCTTCTTGACCACCTTTTTCTTCACCACACGCTTTACCGAAACCGTTGGCGTAGCAATCACCGGATTGGTTGTCACGCTCTCCACAGCAGGAGGCGGTGTGACCGCAGCAGCTGTTGCGGGAGTGGTCACTGCGTCCGTTTGCGTGGTTGTCGCGGCAGTCACGATGGGTGATGAGGGTGATGCAGTTACCTCCGCTGTGGCAGCAACTCTCTCAGGCGTTACCGTAGTAGCAGCCGCACTCTCCTTTGCCGTCACCGTCGCTACTGCAGGTGCCTCCGGTGCAGGGGTTACCGCAGCTAATGCCTCCGCAGTTGATAATGGTGCTTCTGCTTCAGGTGTCACGCGCTTAACCACCGGTGCAGGGGTTGGCTGCGGCGGTTTGCGGGACTGGAAAAGGGCGATTAGCGCAAAAACAGCCGTAATCAACAGTTGGTATAGCTTAAAGAAAACGCCCTGCAGCGCCATTAACATCAAACGCCATAAACCAACCAGCAGATCACTAAAGGCAAACCCTGATGAGTGACTAACCGGATTGCTGTGAACCACACTTTTTACACAATCAGAGTCAGAGTCATCACTGGGACCACAGAGAGAAGCGCGGGCGCTAATACATCCCAACGGAATAACGACCAGTGTCAGAAGCGTCGAAACCAGTACCCCAAAGAGTAGTGAAATAGCCATGCCCTGGAAGATGTAGTCACTCAGAATAACACTTGACCCCCCAACCAACGCCAGCGCCGTAATGACAATTGGCCGTGTCCGGGTTTTACAGGCGAGAATAACCGCATCCGTTACCGCACTTCCCGCCCTAATTTGATGAATCGAGAAATCCACTAACAGTATAGAGTTACGCACGATAATCCCGGCAAGTGCAATAAAACCGATCATTGAGGTAGCGGTAAACTCGGCATTAAGCAGCCAATGACCGGGGACTATTCCAATAAGGGTTAACGGAATAGGCGCCATGATAACAGCAGGAACAACGAAATTCCCAAACTCCCATACGACAAGAATATAGATGAGAATAAGTGCCACCCCAAAAGCCGCCCCCATGTCACGGAAAGTTTCGTAGGTGACTGTCCACTCGCCGGTCCACTCAAAACCTGAGACACCATTATCGTCCGGAGGGCCCAGATAGTAACTCTCTAAATGGACCCCATCAGGCGTCACATAGTCAGCCAACGCCCTTTCGACATCACTCATCGCGTAAATTGGCGCCGCAAGACGACCCGTCGCCTCACCGACGACAAACTCCACCGGACGTAAATCCTTGTGATAGATCACCTGCTCAGTATCTTTCTCGACAAACTTGCCAAGTTCCGCCAGGGGAATGGTGTTACCTTGCTGGGTAGGAATAGGCAGATCGCCGAGGCGGGCGATATCAGAACGCAGCGACAGCGGTGTCTCAATAACAATAAAGGTTGGCTCCAGCACATTACCCTGCTTGATATCACCAAGAACAAAGCCCCCCATCGCCATCGCGAGGTTGCGGTTGATCGTATCTACCGAAATACCATTACGCACGGCCTTCTCTGCATCGACCTGAAAATGCCACTCTTTATAGGGCTCCTGCATATAGTTATCGACATCGCTCAACCCTTCAACCGAATCAAAAACATCCGTTAAGTGTCGCGCTACCTGCCGGCGAGTCTGATCATCAGGACCATAAACCTCAGCCACCACCGCCTGCATCACCGGAGGCCCTGGAGGCATCTCCACTACCGTGACCCGTGCCCCGTGCTGTCGCGCAATTGGCGTGATCTCCTGACGCACGGCAACGGCGATATCGTGACTTGTACGTTGACGGTCACCCTTGTCCACCAGTTGCACATGGATTTCAGCCTGCCACGGTTTTTTGCGTAAATAGTAGTGACGCACCATACCATTAAAGTCAAAAGGCTGTGCCGTACCGACATAGGTTTGCACCGCATAAACCTCTGGTTGCTGCAGCACGACTTCAGCCAGCCGCGAGGTCAGATTAGCGGTTGTCGGTAACGATGTCCCTTCAGGCATATCAATGGTAACGCTATAGGTCCCCTTATTATCCAGCGGTAACATTTTTACTGCGACCGCCGTGGTATAGAACATAAAACAGGAGGCGAAAAAGGCGACGACAATCGTGCCAAGCGTTAGATAACCGATAGTCCTGCTGTTAATGATCGGCACCAATATACGCCGAAAAAAGCGCTCAAGACGCTCATTAGCCGCATGCTCTTTCACCTCGGCGGCTTGCAACTTCTCCATTGACGGGCGGATACGCATCGCCAGCCAAGGGGTAAAAACAAAAGCAGCCACTAGCGAAACCAGCATGGCCACCGAACCCAACGCTGGGATTGGCGCCATATAAGGCCCCATCATCCCGCTCACTGCACCCATTGGTAAGAGCGCAGCGATAACTGTAAAGGTGGCGAGAATAGTTGGGTTACCCACCTCACGCACCGCATCAATCGCGGTCTCGGTATCCATTTCACCCTTTTCCAACCAGCGACGGTAGATATTCTCGACAACCACAATGGCATCATCAACAAGAATACCAATGGAAAAAATTAACGCAAAGAGACTAACCCGGTCGATGGTAAAACCAAAAATCCAAGCGGCGAAGACCGTCATGAGCAGAACGACAGGAATAACCAGCAGCACGACTACCGCCGGCTTGACTCCCAGCGCATACCAGATGAGAAGAACCACTGCACCGGTTGCAATAAAGAGTTTAAAGAGGAGCGAGTTCACCTTGTCGTTGGCCGTCTTGCCGTAGTTACGGGTGACCTCAACATGAATATTATCCGGGATCAGCCGCCCCTTCAGACTCTCGACCTTATCAAGAATATCATTGGCGACAGAGACGCCATTAGCCCCCACCTTTTTCGAAACAGCAACAGTGACCGCCTGAGCTGCCTCGGCAAATTTGCTATCACCATAGGCGCGCCCGGTGTAGTAGGTCACGATCTCCTTGGTCTCCTCAGGTCCCTGAGTCACATTGGCAATATCGCGTACATAAATTGGGGCGCCATTTAGCGTACTGACCACCAGGCGTGAGATATCATTAGCGCTGGAGAGGAAAGAGCCAGTGTGGACCGTAAAATTGGTGCCACCACTCTCCATGGTACCCGCCTGAAGTTCACTATTGGCGGCACGAATCGTACTAGCGACCTGATCAAGACTTAACTTATAGCCGGAGATGCGTTCGGGAAGAACCTCAATACGCACCTGTTCGCTGCGTCCCCCAACAATAAAGCCCTGACCGGTATTGGGGATCTGCTTAATACTCTGCAGTAGATCCTGAGCAACGGTGCGCATAATTCCGTCATCGAGTTCATCAGACCAGAGCGTCAGGGTGACGACAGGAACATCGTCCGGTCCCTTGGGCACCACCAGCGGTGGCTGTACCCCTGGTGGAATTTTATTCATGTTGGACTGTATCTTGTCATGAACCTTGACAATCGAAGGCCCAAGCTCCTCGCCAACGTCAAACTGAACCGTGACCATCCCTTCGCCACGCATCGCCACCGAGTAGACATGCTTAACGCCGGGGATCTCGCTCATAATCCGTTCAAGCGGTTCAATCGCCAGACCCGCCACATCCTGGGAGGTAGCTCCCGGATAACTCAGCATAATATCGATCATTGGAACCGATATTTGCGGATCTTCCTGACGCGGCGTAAACATGAGCCCGAGAACACCCATGGCTAAAAAGGCAAAGAAGAGAAGTGGTGAAAGAGGTGAGTGGACAAAGACCTTTGCCATCTTCCCTGCCAGACCTAAATCGTCCTCAACATGGGAGGGAGAGACGCCCCTTAATCTATCGTCACGATCTGCCATAACATGCTCTTCTTTATTTTAAGATTTTTAGAAATACCCATTAGCTGTAATGAGTTGTAAACTATTTACTTCTGGAGGTAATCCCTGCTCGCGGGTTATTGATAATCCGCTCACCTGCATGCAGTCCAGAAAGAATGATAATACGTTGGCTATCCACCTGCCCCCCTTTACGAACCGCGCGCATCTCACGGTTACCCTGGGCATTAAGCACGTAAACCGCCGGGAGACTACCCCGGTGCACCAGTGCGGTTAAAGGGATGACCGGAACCTCCTGAGCCTGTGAATTGACATCAACCACCTGAAGTTCGGCATACATACCTGGCGCCGCAGGCGCATCCAGTGGCAACTCCAATTTGACCGTCACCGTATGTCGTACCGGATCAGCCATCGGGAAAATTTGCACGACCTTGGCATTCACTTCCACATTTCCGACATCAAGTTTAGCCTTCATCACCTGACCAAGTTCAACACCCGGCATCAGTCGGGCAGGGATCTCTACCTGAATATGCAGCGTTTTGGTATCGGCAAATTTCAATAGCGGGGTCCCCGGCTGAACCGTATCACCGACCTCCACCATCTTTTCAGAAATAACGCCATCAAAAGGGGCATAGCCTATCGCATCGCGAAGTTTGGTATCGATTTGGCGCAACTGAGCCTGTGCCGTGGTGTAGGCACTGCGAGCCTGTTCAATACCCACCTGACGCGAGTAGAGATCGGCACGGCGGTCAGTTCCAGGATTATTAAATCCCATCATGTCCGAGAAGTTGCGGGTAAACATCTGATCAAACATCCCCGGTACACCCATGCCCGACATACTGTTTTCGGTTTGCGGGTTAATTAACTCACGATTGAACTGTACTCCGGCGTTACGCAGTGCGGCATCGGCATTGGCCATCGCCGCAATCGCTGCCTGGCGCTTTGCCAGCAGTTCTTCATCATCTAGGGAGACCAGTGCCGTCTGATTGACAAAACTATCCCCTTCAGTACCGGCAATAAAATCAACCCGTCCTGGCATTTGCGCCGCAATCATCACCTGACGAGCGGGAACCACGGTGCCACCGAGAACGGCCTGGCTCTGGTAGTTGACAGACTCAACGGTAATAATATCGCCATGCTTATCATCTGCTGACCATGCTGGCTGTAGGATCATCATACCGAATATGAAGATCACTGCTGCTCCTGAAAAGCCGCGAGCTCGTTCCATCATCACCTTGCTAACCTCCTCGTTATGGTGTTAAAACACCTGAATATTCTTGTCAAGCAATCAAATTCAAAAAATACAACAAGTTAACTCGCAAACACCATGCAAAGCCTTAACTTAAGGCAGCTAAAACCTCTTCTAGCTCCAAGCGCAATTGACGAATCAATTCAAGCTGTTGATGCTGATCAGACTTATCATCACCACTTTGCATCTGCTGCCGTGCACCACCGATGGTATAGCCATGTTCATAGAGTAGCGAACGAATCTGACGAATTATAAGCACATCCTGACGCTGATAGTAGCGACGATTACCCCGCCGCTTTACCGGACTTAGCTGCGGGAACTCCTGCTCCCAATAGCGCAGCACATGCGGTTTCACCTCACACAGCTCGCTCACCTCACCAATGGTAAAATATCTTTTACCGGGAATCGGTGGCAGTTCGTTGTTATTACTCGGTTCCAGCATTTTCTTCTACTCGTGATCTCAATTTTTGACCCGGCTTAAAAGTAACCACCCGACGCGGACTAATCGGAATATCTTCCCCCGTTTTGGGATTCCGTCCCGGTCGTCCGCGCTTATCACGAAGCTCGAAATTGCCAAAGCCTGAAAGACGCACCGCCTCGCCACTCTCTAAAACATTACCTATTTCATCAAAAAAGAGCGCAACGAGCTCTTTTGCCTCACGTTTATTAAGTCCAACCTCGTTAAAAAGTTTCTCTGCCAAACTTGCTTTTGTTAGTGCCACGCTCTGACTACTCCCCTCTTAATGCCGCACCCAGCTCTCTGGATGCATAGGTGATGATTTGGGTGACTGCATGCTCAATCTCCTCTTCCGTTAGAGTGCGTGATTGTGATTGCAAGGTCAAGCCCAAGGCAATACTTTTTCGACCATGCGCCATGTGTTCACCTTGATAAAGATCAAACAGGTTTTGCGTCACCTGAAAATCTACCGCTAACGCGTTAACCGCCTCTTGAATACAATTAACCACCGTTTCTGAACTAATTGCGCTATCCAGGACTAAAGCAATGTCGCGGCGCAGTGCCGGAAACCGAGATATCTCGGCAAACCGAGGCACCACACCTAACAGCAGCGGTTGTATCTTTAATTCAAAAAGATAGCTGTTTTCAGGCAGGTCAAGCGCCTGAGCCAGTTGCGGATGCAGCGCACCAAGATAACCCAGCAGATGATCCTCCGCCATGATCACGGCGGATTGTCCGGGGTGCAGAGATGCCAGCGTTGCCGGTTGAAAACGCACCTTTGTCTGGCGGCCGAGGTGCGCAAGCAGCAGTTCAACATCGCCTTTAAGGGCAAAAAAGTCGGCCTGTTGCAGCGTCTCGCCCCACTGCTCGGGGCGCACGCTGCCGCATATTAGGCCCGCCAGCATCTCCTCCTGCAACAGTGAGCCAGCTGGATCACGAATAAACCGTAAACCCGTCTCAAAAAGACGAATGCGCTGTTGCTGACGATTAAGATTGTATTGCGCAGCCTGAATTAATCCGCACCACAGCGTGGTTCGCATCACCGAGAGATCCGCCGAGATAGGATTGGCCAATGCCACAGGCTGGTTAACCTTGTCGATCTGCTGTTGCAGCAGGGGATCAACAAAACTGTAACTGATAATCTCCTGATATCCCTGATTAATCAGATGTTGACGCAGCGTACTGCGGGAGAGTTTTGCTTCTGGCGTTGCAACCATCTTTTGGGCTGAGCGTAGCGGACGAACCGGGATCTTTTGGTAGCCGTAAATACGGGCAACCTCTTCAATCAGATCCTCTTCAATGGCTAAATCAAAACGGTGCGCCGGTGGCGTCGCCTGCCAGATCCCGTGGGCATAGACCACCTGCAGCTCTAATCTGGCAAGCACCGCCGTGACCCACTCAGGAGCAAAGCTAACCCCGAGGATCTGCTCAAGACGCTGCTGGCGTAACGCTATCGCCGCAGGTTGTGGTGCCGCCTCCCCGACCGTCACCACCGGCCCCGCCTGACCCCCACAAATAGCCAATAACAGCGCCGTTGCCCGCTCCATCGCCAATGGCGGCAGATTAGGGGCAACGCCACGCTCATAACGGTGTGATGCGTCGGTAGAGAGACCGTAATAGCGAGCTTCGCCCGCCAGCGCGTCCGGTGAGAAGGTGGCACACTCTAAAAAGAGATGTGCCGTCGCCGCACTAATCCCGCTGCGTTCCCCCCCCATTATCCCCGCCAGCGCCAAGGGCCCTGCGGCATCAGCAATCACCAGCGAACCCTCCTTTAGGGTTATTTCGCTCTCATTCAGCAGCGCCAGCTTCTCTCCAGCAGAGGCCGAACGAACCGTGATCCCCCCCTCTAGGCGATCTAAATCAAAGGCGTGCATTGGCTGCCCCAACTCCAGCATCACATAGTTTGTCACATCCACCAAAGGGCCCAGCGCGCGAATGCCGCTGCGCCGCAACCGCTCCTGCATCCATAACGGGGTGGCTGCCTGACTGTTGATATTATTAATTACACGACCAAGATAACGTGGACAGGCAGCAGATTCGTTGATGCTCACCGGGAAAGTGGTCGCAACGGTTGCTGGAATCGTGGTAATCGCCTCCCGCTGCAGCGGTGCCGAGGTCACTGCCGCCACTTCACGGGCAACGCCGCAAACACTTAAACAGTCGCCACGATTGGGGGTCAGTCCGAGCTCAATGGTGACATCGTCCAGCTGCAACAGCTCTCGCACATCCATACCGATGGGGGCGTCATCGGGTAACGCCATGAGACCCGACGCACTCTCTGCCAACCCTAATTCCGACGCTGAACAGAGCATTCCCATGGAGGTCACGCCACGCAGCTTGCTCTGCTTGATTTTAAGGTTGGGCAACTCAGCGCCCACCAGTGCGGTCGGAACCCGCATGCCCACCGCGGCATTGGCGGCACCACAAACGATGGTAAGCGCTGTGTCACCACCCGCACTTACCGTACAGATCCGTAATTTATCTGCATCAGGGTGTGGCGTAATGGCACTAATTTCACCCACGACTACCCCAGAAAAGAGACCTGCTACCGCTGTCACCGATTCGACCTCATGGCCTGACATCGTCAGCTGTTCTAATAACTGCGCGCGGCTAATGTCGGGATTGCACCAACTTCTTAACCAGCTTTCACTTAACTTCATGAACTCAAAACTCCTTTACAACAGGCGCGGTCAATAGCCGCGGATCCTGTCCAATAACAAGCTTAATTAAACTGGCGTAAAAAGCGTAAATCACTCTCAAAAAAGAGACGCAGATCATTCACCCCATAACGCAACATCGCTAAACGCTCGACGCCCATGCCAAAAGCAAAACCGCGATAGCGCTCACTATCAATATTGACCTGTTGAAAAACCGCAGGGTGGACCATGCCGCAGCCCAGAACCTCAAGCCATCCGGTTTGGCTACAGACACGACACCCCTTACCGGCGCAGATAACACAGGCGATATCGGCCTCAGCCGAAGGCTCGGTAAAGGGAAAGTAGGAGGGACGAAAGCGCACCTGAAGATCATCCTGTTCAAAGAAGTTCTGCAAAAAATCGGCAAGAATCCCCTTCAGATCTGGAAAAGTCACATCCTCATCAACATAAAGACCCTCGACCTGATGAAACATCGGTGTATGGGTTAAATCTGAATCACAGCGATAGACGCGCCCCGGCGCAATAATCCGCAGCGGTGGCGGCGTTGACTGCATCACCCTAACCTGTACAGGGGAGGTATGGGTGCGCAGCAGTGTATGCGCATCAAAATAGAAGGTATCATGCATTGCCCGTGCCGGATGGGTTTCGGGTATATTGAGTGCGGTAAAATTATGAAAGTCATCCTCAATTTCCGGCCCCTCGGCAACCACGAAACCAAGCTGGGCAAAAAGCGACTCAATGCGCTCTAGGGTTCGGGTGACAGGATGCAAACGACCTGGCTCCTGCCGCCGTCCCGGCAGCGTAATATCAACCGACTCATTGGCTAAACGGTTATCTAATTCAAGCTGTTGCAAAGCGGCTTTACGCGCTTCCAGCGCACCCTGCACCCGTTTTTTACTATCGTTAATTAACTGACCAGCGGCGGGGCGCTCCGTTGCAGAGAGGGCACCCAGCCCTTTCATCTGCTCGGTAAAAATTCCTTTTTTACCTAGGTAATTCACCCGTAACTGTTCGAGCGCTTTCAGATCAGTTACTGCTGAAATTTCACGCTCAGCTGCCATCGCGATGCTATTTAGATCTTCCACGCGGACACACTCTCCAAAGTTTCATCGTAGGAATAAAATATTACTAATCATCACTGCTGTAGGGCAACAGAAGATTCAGATAAAACGCAAGCAAACAGTCGCTTGCCGACTATCGCCTGACTGACTAGAGTAAATAAAAAGGGGAAGACAGTCTGCCTTCCCCTGATATTATTGATTAGCCAGCAGCGCCCTATCTGATGCGCTCGCTGTTAATCGGGGTCTCTCCCCAGCGACCGAGAGCTGGTCTTACTCCCCGACAACCTGATAACTAGGCAGCGGTTAAAGCGGCGCGAGCCTGATCCGCCAGCAGTGCAAAGGCATCACGATCAGTAATGGCAATGTCTGAAAGCATTTTACGATCAATCTCAACACCCGCTTTATGCAAGCCATCCATCAGGCGGCTATAAGAGAGACCGAACTCACGCGCTGCGGCGTTAATTCGGGCAATCCACAAGGCGCGGAACTGACGCTTACGTTGACGACGGTCACGGTAAGCATACTGACCTGCTTTAATAACCGCTTGTTTGGCAACACGAAATACATTATTACGGCGTCCACGATACCCTTTTGCCTGCTCAATAATTTTCTTGTGCTTGGCGTGGGCAGTGACCCCTCGTTTAACTCTTGGCATCTAATATTCTCCCCAACTCAGCTGTACGGTAACATACGTTTTACCATGCGCACATCGACTGCAGCCACCATCTCCGGTGAACGCAGATGACGCTTACGCTTGGTACTCTTCTTGGTGAGAATATGACGACGGAACGACTGGCTCCGTTTAAATTCCCCGGAGGCGGTGCGTCGGAAACGCTTGGCCGCACCACGGTTGGTCTTCATTTTGGGCATTTTACAACTCCGCTATTTTGCTACTCATACTGATTGAAGGTAGCTATCAATGAAATGGCACACCTTTACGACCCGACTCCTGATAAGGAGTCAAGGTAGCGTGCCTGTTATTAAGTAAGTGACATTAACCTGCTCTTACGCGACCTCCTGTCGTAAGAATTATGCAGGGTGTTGTTACTTCTTTCTTTTCGGGGCGATGAGCATCACCATCTGGCGACCCTCCATGCGCGGAAACTGATCTACCGTACCAAACTCAGACAGATCATCTTCAATCCGTTTGAGAAGGTCGCGTCCGAGCTCTTGATGAGCCATCTCACGACCACGATAGCGCAGGGTCACTTTCACGCGATCCCCTTCTTCAAGGAAACGAGTCAGGCTGCGTAGTTTTACCTGATAGTCTCCCTCTTCCGTCCCTGGACGAAACTTTATCTCTTTAAGCTGAACCTGCTTCTGCTTCTTCCTTGCAGCATGCAGTTTTTTGTTCTGCTCAAACTGATATTTACCATAGTCCATAATCCGACAGACAGGTGGTTCGGCATTTGCTGCGATCTCAACTAAATCTAATCCCGCCGCTTCAGCGGCGATAAGCGCATCTTGTCTGCTGACGACTACCGGTTCGGCATCATCAGTGACTAGGCGAACCTGAGGTGCTGTGATCTCTTCATTAATCCGCACATCCTTCTCTTTTGCAGTGATATTCTATTCCTCCGCTGCAGGAGCGCCACGACTGGCGATCTCTCTATTTAACATCTTGATGACATCTACGGTTGCCATTGAACCGAGATCGACCCCTCCCCGAGTACGCACTGTGACAGTACGCTCTTCTACCTCACGATCCCCGATAACCAAAAGATAGGGAATGCGCTGCAGTGTTCGTTCGCGGATTTTAAAGCCGATCTTCTCATTTCTCAAGTCCGATTTAGCTCTAATCCCTTGTTTTAATAGGTCAGCAAGCACCTCATGAGCAAATTCATGCTGACGATCGGTAATTGTCAGAATAACGACCTGCACCGGTGCCAGCCAAAGCGGAAAGGCACCTGCATAGTTTTCGATTAAAATACCGATAAAACGCTCCAGAGAGCCAAGAATAGCACGATGCAACATCACCGGAGTCCGTTTCTCACCCTGCTCATCAATATATGAGGCATCCAAACGGCCGGGCATTGAAAAATCGACCTGAATGGTGCCGCACTGCCAGACACGTCCAATTGAGTCACGCAGAGAAAATTCAAGTTTGGGGCCATAGAAAGCACCCTCTCCCGGTTGTAACTCCCACGCCAGATCGGTGGCATTTAGCGCATCTTTCAGCGCCTTCTCTGCCTTATCCCATACCTCATCGCTGCCAACACGTTGTAGCGGACGGGTAGAGAGCTTAATCACAATGTCATGAAAGCCGAAGTCTGCATAAACCTTAAAAAGCAGCTGGTTAAAGGTCGCCACTTCACTCTGAATCTGCGCTTCACTGCAGAAGATATGAGCATCATCCTGAACGAAGTTGCGTACCCGCATGAGTCCATGCAGCGTACCGGAGGGTTCATTACGGTGACAGGAGCCAAACTCGGCCATGCGCAGTGGCAGGTCACGGTAACTTTTGATGCCGACATTAAAAATCTGGATATGACAGGGACAGTTCATCGGTTTGACCGCATAGTCACGATTCTCTGACTCGGTGGTAAACATCATGTCACCAAACTTATCCCAATGACCTGAACGCTCCCAAAGTGTGCGATCGACTATTTGCGGTGTTCTGACCTCCTGATAGCCATTCTGCCGCAGGAGTTGACGTATATACTGCTCTACTTGTTGATAGATAATCCAGCCATTATCGTGCCAGAAGATCATTCCCGGCGCCTCTTCCTGACTGTGAAACAGATCAAGCTGGCGCCCAAGTTTGCGATGGTCGCGCTTCTCCGCCTCGGCAAGACGGTGCAGATAAGCATCCAGCTCTTTTTTATCACGCCAGGCAGTGCCGTAAATTCGCTGCAACATCTTATTATCAGAGTTGCCGCGCCAATAGGCGCCGGCAAGCTTCATGAGCTTAAACCCTTTGCCAAGATTTACGGTATTGGGCAGATGCGGACCACGACAGAGATCAAACCACTCCCCCTGACGGTAGATCGAAACGGCCTCCCCTTCAGGAATAATGTCACGAATAATCTCGACCTTATAGGTCTCACCAAGCGCTGCAAAACGGGCAATGGCTGCCTCACGATCAATCACCTCACGCACAATCGGCAGTTTGCGATCGACAATCGCTGCCATGCGCGCCTCAATTTTAACTAAATCTTCGGGCGTAAAAGGCTCTTCGCGGACAAAATCATAGTAAAAACCATCCTCAATCGCTGGGCCAATGGTGACCTGGGTGCCGGGATAGAGCTCCTGTACCGCCTGCGCCATCACATGTGCCGCATCATGGCGAATAATCGTCAGGGCATCTTCATCACGCTGGGTCAAAATCGCCAGATCACTGTCGCTGTCGATAAGATAACTGGCATCCACCAGTTTGCCATTCACATACCCGGCCAGCGTCGCCTTGGCAAGACCGGCGCCAATATCGGCGGCAACCTGCATAACCGTTAAAGGTGCTGAGTAGCTACGCGTGGCACCATCGGGGAGAGTTACAGTTAACATATTTTCACTACTTAAACAGAATCAGGGGTTGAGATCAGTGGGGGTAAAAGGCGGGCATTGTAACTGAAACGCGCCGATACGTCTTGAGGTTTCTTAACGCAGACAAAGATCCTCCCGGTTATTCAGGAAAGAGGCCATGTATCACCCTGCTGGCCGCGTTGGCGCAGGTAGTGATCCATAATAACAATCGCCATCATCGCCTCGGCAATCGGCGTAGCGCGAATACCGACACAGGGATCATGACGTCCTTCGGTAATCACCTCAACGGGCTCCCCCTGAAGGTTGATTGTCCGCCCAGGAAGACGAATACTTGAGGGAATGGCTGAAGATGGTTTGGTCGAACTCTCCAGTGATGCCATTCGTGTCACTCCCAAGGGAAAGCTGCTTATTCGCAATATCTGTATGCTCTTTGACGCTTATCTAAAAGAGGCCAGC
>JADGBN010000159.1 GCA_015231435.1 Gammaproteobacteria bacterium | reverse complement strand
TCACAAGGTTGCAGGGGAGCAAATTATGGCATCTGGCGCTACTGGAGTTGTGGTTACAGCAGAGCGTGGATAGCGTGGCGGCAGCGGCGAGGAGGATCTAATGTTGTGGATTAATTTAGCGGGCGCGCAAGAAAGAGCTGCTGTTTGGCTATATCCCATATCGCAAAGGCAAACATCCCCTGCAGACGGCTGACCGCCTGCTCACCCCAGGCGGCGTAGGCTTTTATAATCACTTCACTATCACCACTGCTGGTAAAGTGGTGACCTAATGCCTGCAACTCTTTACGCAGCTGCGGATAGTTGTAAATCGTGCCGTTAAAGACCAGCACCAGCCCTGTTGCCGCATCATATAGCGGCTGATCGGCACGGGAGGAGAGATCAATAATCGCCAGACGCCGATGCCCAAGCGCCACCGCAGCCCCCCCCTCTATCGCGGCACTATACACTCCCTGATTATCGGGGCCACGCCGCTCCAGTGTCGCCAGCATCGCTGGAAGGACGGCGGACATCACCGTTGTGCCATCAAAACGCAACTCACCACAAATCCCGCACATCGCTACACCTCCTCCCTGTGACCCAATGCCATTAAGTTAAGGGTGTCCACTACCCAATTGCTGGGTGTCGGCGGCAGGGCCGCCGCCGTCAAGCCCCCAAGGATGGGTTTACGGCGTCCCAGCAAGTGGGTGGTGGACACACTCAGGATTAACTTAATGGCTGTGACCCCAGCCACCGCCACCAGCGGTCGCCACCGTCAGACGATCGCCCGCCTGCACCTGCAAAGCCACCTTGGCAGGTAGCAGTTCACCATTCAGGCGATTCTCCCCCACCAGCGCCGCCGCACCACCCGCTAACCCCCAAGGGGCAAGCTGACGCCTTTCGCTAATTAGGGTAACGCTTGCCGGGGAGAGAAACTCATACTCACGCACCATGCCATCACCCCCACGACGTTGCCCCGCACCACCGCTGCCACGGCGCAAAGCGTAACGGCGAATGCGTAACGGAAAGCGACTCTCAACCACCTCTATCGGGGTATTGAGGGTGTTGGTCATGTGCGTCTGCACACCACTCAGCCCGCCCCCCTCACTGCCAGCACCCATGCCACCACCTATCGTCTCGTAATAGTCCCAGAAGCGCCCAAGCTCTCTGCCACCCATCGCAACATTATTCATCGAACCGTGACTTGCCGCCGGAATCAGCTGCGGCAGCACCGGTGCCAGCGCCGCCATTAAAGCATCAACAATACGACTACTGGTCTCCACATTGCCCGCCACCACCGCCGCGCCGGGGTTGGCATTTACCAGCGAACCCAAGGTTGCCTGAAGCGTTATCGCTGCGAAAGTACCGGCACAGACTGGAATCGTCTCCGGCATCAGGGTACGCAGCAGATAGTAAACTGCCGCTGCAGTCACCGCCAGCGGACAGTTAACATTCCCCGCACACTGGCGTGCCGTACCGGCAAAATCGACCGTGACTCCCCCGTCTGCAGCAACCTCCAGAGTCACCCGAATGGCAAGAGGTGAAGTTCCGGCACCATCATCATCAAGAAAGTCCTCGCCGCCATAGCGACCGGGCGGAATGACGCCAAGCGCTCTGCGGGCAATGGTCTCGCTATAGCTGTTCAGCGCCGTGACCGCCGCCGCAAATGCCGCCTCGCCCATGCTTCGCAGCAGCGGCTGCAGACGCGCCAAGCCGGCGAGATTGGCACTGCGCTGTGCAGCGAAATCACCAGCAAAATCATCACTCCCTACCGCATCAACCAGATGATTAACCACCTCGTGCAACAGACCGTCAGCGGTAGCGACCAGTGTCGGGGGGATCACCACACCCTCGTCAGCCAGGCTGCGTGATAACGGCATCGAGCCCGGAGCCGCGGCGCCGATATGGGCGTGGTGGGCGCGATTGACGACGAAGGCGAGTAGGCGATCATCCATAAAGAGCGGCGCAATAAGTGTCACATCAGGAAGGTGCGTCCCCCCTAAAAAGGGATCATTCACAACGACCATCTCCATTGGCTGCCACGAGCGCTGCTGCACCAGCCCCGCCATCGCGTAGGCCATGCTGCCCAAATGCACCGGTATATGGGCAGCCTGCGCCAGCAGCCCGCCATCGGCACTAAAGAGCGCACAGGAGTAGTCAAGACGGTCACGAATATTGGGTGAAAAGGCGGCACGCTGCAGTACCGCACCCATCTCTTCACAAACTGCGGCAACACGGCTGGCAAAAAGGGTCAGTTCAACACTATTCACGATACGCAGTTGCAGCGCATGCAAGCGCACCTCGCAATTGATGGGGTAAGATCACCAGCCATAATCAACCGCCATCGCCAGAAAAACCACCATGCCGAAATAGTGATTATTTAAGAAGGCGTTAAAACAGGCGGTGGCTTCGCGTTGACGAATCAGCCACTGCTGATAGATGAAGAAAAGTGCAGCCAGCGCCAGCCCAAGTTGATAGATCCAGCCCAAACCATAGATCTGACCAATCCACCAGAGCAGCGCCAGCAGCAGCAGCTGACAGATCCCTATCGCCAAACGGTCATAGGCGGCAAAGAGAATGGCCGACGATTTAACCCCGATTTTTAGATCTTCCTGACGATCCGCCATGGCATACATCGTGTCATAGGCTATCGCCCAAAGAACCGCCACCAAAAAAACCAGCCAGGAGGCCGCCGGTACTTCATTAAGGACAGCGGCAAACGCCATCGGAATGGCAGAGGCAAAGGCGATGCCGAGATAGGCCTGCGGCAGATGCGTGTAGCGTTTACTAAAGGGGTAGCTTGCTGCCAGCAGCAGCGCCGGAACCGACAGCAGAATGGTCAGCCGGTTCAGCTGCAAGACCAGCAGAAAGGCGATAAACGAAAGTAACAAAAAGAGGGCGATCGCCTCTGCGGGTGTTGCCTCTCCTGCGGCCAGAGGACGATCTCGGGTACGGCTGACATGGCCATCAATGTGGCGGTCGGCATAATCATTAATCGCACACCCCGCCGAACGCATCAGGACTACACCGGCAATAAAAACAGTTAAGATGAGAGAGTCGGGGACTCCGCCACTTGCCAGCCAGAGCGCCCAGAGCGTTGGCCAGAGTACCAGATAGATACCAATCGGGCGATGCAGGCGCACCAGTCGGGCATAAACAGCCAGCTGCTGCCACCCTATGCGCTTCATTGCAGCGACAACTGCACCGGTAACAGACTAACCCTGGGTATGCTCACGCATACGCAGTCGCAGACGGGCATGTGCCTGGCTTAAAAGCTGACTGACCCGCGATTCGCTCACCTCAAGCACCATGCCAATCTCTTTAAGGTTAAGCTCTTCATCGTAGTAGAGGGCGACAATTAGCTTCTCGCGCTCCGGCAGGCCGTCAATCGCTGCCGCCAGACCAACACGAAACTGCTCGTCAACCAGATGCTCACTGGGGGTTTGGGCGTCGTCCGCTATCTGTTCGCGGTCATCATCCTCTGAGGTGTTGACATCCTCAAAACTCGACATCCGGCGCGTACTAATCTCATAGATAATCGAGTGATACTCATCGATGGGGATCCCCATCTCCTCAGCCACCTCACGATCACTCGCATCACGACCGGTACGCATCTCCACGGCTTTCATCGCGGCGTTCACATCACGCGAACGTTTATGCACCGATTTGGGTGCCCAGTCGTTACGTCTTAACTCATCGAGCATTGAGCCGCGAATACGAATGGTGGCGTAGGTTTCAAAGCTCGCCCCCTGACTCGCCTTATACTGCGTCGCAGCATCCAGCAGACCAAGCATCCCCGCCTGGATCAGATCATCCACCTGCACGCTCGCAGGCAGACGGCTCACCAAATGGTAGGCGATCTTTTTAACCAGCGGTGCATGTCTTCTGACAAGGGCATCCTGATCGAGGGGTTCGTAAGCGCCGTAACTATTTTCCAAATGTTCTTTCCCATACATCTGTAGAAACTGGGCGCCTAATGTACCGCAAAACTGGCGATTTAACAAAGCCGATGGAGGCTTTGGAGGCAAACTTCTGGCCATGGAGTGCATATTTTTACGGTTTATGTAGGATCTTAGACTTTAGCCTGCCTTAGGCAAAGAAATCAACCCCGCGCGCCGTCGTACCACCATAATATTGGTGCTGCCGCACTTCGCCACTTTCGCCATGCTCCGCTGCATCTTTCGAGCCACGGCCACCACGCCCACTGCCCTGCTGCTGCCCCCCTTCGGCGGCACGCTGATCCCCCGACTGACGCTCAGAGACATCGCTTTGACTCAAATTAAGACCTGCTTGGTTAAACATCTCACGCAGACGCGGCATCGCCGCCTCCAGCGCCTCACGCGCCACGGCATTATTGGCGACAAAAGAGACACTCGCCTGCTGATCGGGTGACACACTCAATTTGACCTCAACCGGCCCCAACTCTCGGGGATTCAGTTGCAGCTTCGCCTCCTGCACGGTGTTACGCATCATCCAAATCATCCGTTCACCCAGCGCCCTGTCCCAACCCTGCTGACGCAGCGGAATATCGAGACTCATTAAGGTGCTGCTGGCAGGCGCTGACGCTGCGGCCAACCCTGCGGCACTCACCGCAGCGGTGATCGGCGTGAGCGTTGCCAACGGCGCTGCCGCTGCCGTCGTCACCGCAGTCGCGGCCACTGGCTGGCTGTTTACCGCCTCACCCTGACTCATCGCATTCAGCGTCGCAGCGAAGAGGGGGTTACGCTGCGAAATATCACTCATCGCCGCCTCTCGCCCCTGCTTCTGATTAAGTGACTGCATCCCCTCAATAAAGGCTTGTTGCGCTTCACTCCCTTTACCTGATTGTCCGCTACTCTCCTGCCCGCTGCCACCGCTCTGGGCAGCACCCCCCTGGGTTAAGGTCGAGGTACGTCCGACGGAAGCCGCCTCACCACCACTTTGACGCAGCGTTGCCTTGGCGAGATCATCGGCAACGCCATTAACCGCTGCGGGTTTGGCCAGCGTCTCACGATTAACCGTTACCGTGGCATCCTGCGGTAAATCCTCTTGATCGGCGGCGTCCATTGCGATCTTTACAGCTGCTGCGCTCTCACCCTGCGGATTAACCACGACAGACTCCGTTTTGACCTCTACTTTTGCTGCATTTGCTCTCCTCTCTTCCCCTAACGACGAAGTTGGCACGGCGGCGGCCTGCGAGCTATCTGTTGCTGTTGCTGCTGTTGCCACGGTTGGTTTGGCCGCTACATCTGGCAATGGCTTCTCCACTGGGGTCGCCTCTTTTGCCGCAGTTGCGGTTTGCTT
>JADGBN010000158.1 GCA_015231435.1 Gammaproteobacteria bacterium | reverse complement strand
ACTTTTGCCCCCTCTCCCCTCGGGAAGAGGGTTGGGGTGAGGGTAAAAAAAGCAGGATGTCTGAACGTTTACTAAAAAAGAGTGCAGCGATTAACTGTCAAACTGAAACTTTTTCAGAGGTCTGGCACGCCCCTATCTCACGTCAGATATGGGTTAAGGGGGCGACTTCTGAAAACCGTCTCTGCCACTTGACTGCCCGTTAAACGAAAACGCCCCTCTTTAGTTTTTTGCTCAAAAGTATAAGGATTCGTTTGATGACCAGCGGCAATTTATTAGCCCGTCTCTTCTCTGCCAAATCACTGCAAACAAAATTAAGCCTTGGCATCTGGCTGATTGCATTAATCATCTCGGCCGTATCAGGCTATTTTATCGAGCTAAAAAGTGCTGCACAGTTACGGGAAAACCGTGGAATGCTCTTTGTCGAGATGGCTCGGAGTATGGCGCGGGAGCTGGATAAAGATATGTTCAGCCGCATGCAAGAGATCACATTTCTCTCAGGACTGATTCAGGTAACTGATGCGCGTCAAACCACAACGCAAAAACGTGAATTTTTAAATAAAATCATCAATAACCACCACCCCTACGCATGGTTGGGGATCACCAACAGTCAAGGTGTGGTACTCGCGGGCTCCGGCGGACTGCTTGAAGGGATGGATGTGTCAGATCGTGATTTTTTTATCCACGGCAGCCAAGGGGTATTCATCGGGGATATTCATGATGCGACCTTACTAGCACAAAAATTGCCCCTTCCTAAAAATGACCCATTGCCTTTACGTTTTGTTGATATTGCACACCCCCTGTTTAATCTGGATGATCATGCGTTTCAGGGTATTTTGATCGCACATATGAATTGGGATTGGGCATTTACCATTCGTGATAATCTCTTAAAGCCCATTGCGCCGCTATTAGGTGATGTTGACGTACTCATGTTTAATAACCGGGGTTCGCTTATTTTAGGGCCAGAAAATCTGCTAACCACGCAACAAGCAAGCAGACTACCGCCCAGCATCACCGCTGCAACCGATGCGGATAGCCACTTTATAGACCATGATGCAGGCGAAGAGTATCTTTATGGCTATGCCAAAAGCCTTGGTTACGCCAACTACCCAGGATTAGGGTGGCAGGTGGTCATTCGGCAAAAAACAGCCCTCTCCTATGCGGCTGCTGTGCAGCTAAAGCTCATCACGATAGTCACCGGTCTCTTCATCTCCCTGCTGTTTGGTCTTATGACATGGTTTTGGGTTGGCCGCCTGACACGCCCTATTCATGATATTGTCGAGATCGCTGACAAAATCAGTCACGGTAACCTTAATATGGCAATTACCGCGCCCACAGGCAGCGATGAGCGGGCGCTCCTTGCCCGCTCGTTACAAAATATGCTCACCATGCTAAAAAATCAGCGTCTGGAGCTGCTTCACACCAATGAATCACTTGAAGAGAAGGTGCGCGAGCGCACCCAGCAACTTGAGCGGCAATCCGCAGAACAAAAGATCATTGAACAGCAGGTTCGCAATGCCGAGAGGATGCTGCGGACGGTTATCGACAATATTCCGGTGCGCGTCTTCTGGAAGAGTCTTAAACTTAACTTCCTCGGATGCAATCAGTCGTTTGCTGAAGATGCCGGCTACGCCTCACCACAGGAGGTTATCGGTAAAAATGATTTTGATATGGGTTGGCAGGATCAAGCCCCTCTCTACCAAAAAGATGATCGCCATGTGCTAATGAGTGGACTTGCCAAACTCAACTACCGCGAAATGCAAACCACCCCCGATGGCGACAAAATTTGGTTAAGAACCAGCAAAGTCCCCCTTATTGATGCTGAACAGCGTGTGATTGGTCTGCTCGGTACCTACGAAGATATTACTGAACTCAAGAAAACCGAGGATGAACTTGAACTTTACCGCTTAATGATTGAAAAGAGCGGTGACCCCATCTTTTTAATTGATAATGACGATAATTGCCGTATGGCCTATGTCAATGAGGCAGCAATTAAGCACTTCGGCGCCCCTCGCGAGGAGATACTCACTTGGCATATTCCCGATTGGGACCCCAACTTCACCTACGATCGTCTTGGCGAACACGTAACAGAGATTAGAAAAATCTATAATACGATTATTGAGACCACCCATCGCATCAAAGGGGGCGAACTAATCCCCGTCCAAATCTCCATAAAAGCGGTCAACTATAAGGGCAGAAGCTGCCATTTTGGCTACTTCAAAAATATCAGCAAACGCAAACAGATCGAAGCAGCGCTGCAGGAGGCAAAGCTGGCGGCAGAGGATGCCAGTCAGGCAAAAAGCAGCTTTCTCGCCAATATGTCGCACGAAATCCGCACCCCGATGAATGCCATTATCGGCTTAAGCTACCTCTGCATGCAGACCAGCCTAGATGCAAAGCAGCAGGCATATCTTGAAAAAATTCATAAATCAGCAAACTCCCTGCTAGGCATTCTTAACGATATTCTTGACTTCTCTAAAGTCGAGGCAGGTAAGTTGGAGATCGACACGATTGAGTTCGATCTAGATGAGGTGATTGATAATCTGACCACCATGACCGCTGTTCGTGCTGCAGAGAAGCATCTTGAGTTTCTCATTGAGAGAGCACTGGATGTGCCGTCCCATCTTATCGGCGACCCGCTGCGTCTCGGGCAGATCTTGCTAAACCTAGTCGGCAATGCCATTAAATTCACCGAAGCCGGCGAAATTGATGTAAAAATTGAAGTGGCAGAAGAAAGCGACAACCAGATTGAATTACGCGTTACTATCACCGATTCAGGCATCGGGATGAGCGCGAATGAGATTAAGAAACTATTTCAATCGTTTACACAAAGCGATGCCTCAATCACCCGAAAATTTGGGGGGACCGGACTGGGACTGGCGATTAGCAAACAGTTGGTCGAGATGATGGGGGGTAAAATATGGGTTGAAAGTGAGGCGGGTAGAGGTTCGAAATTTATCTTTACCGTCCGCTTCGGCAAAGCCCCTTCATCTGTCACAAGCGATTCTCTTTCGACACCCGCTCTTAAGACTTTCACGATAGGCGATGGGAATGCAGTTAGCCGTTTTGCTAGCACAACAAGCACCAAGCTTCGCGGCGCGTACCTGTTACTAGTCGAGGATAATGAGATCAATCAGCAGGTAGCAAGAGAGCTGCTGGAGCGCATCGGCATTAGTGTCATGGTCGCTGACAATGGCAAAGATGCGATTGAGTTAATGCAGCAGGAGCACTTTGACGGCGTCTTAATGGATATGCAAATGCCCATCATGGATGGCATAAGCGCAACCATCGCCATTCGTAAAATAGAGAGCTTGCGCTTTATACCGATTATTGCGATGACTGCCAATGCCATGAGCAGCGATAAAGAGCGCTGCCTTGCCGTGGGCATGAATGACTACATCTCCAAACCGATAGATCCTGACAAAATGTTAATGACCCTAGCAAAATGGATCGTTCCGGCAACTCCACCACAACGGCCGCTCACCACTGCCAAGGAGGCAGCCGCTGCGAGTGAATTACTGCCGCAAATTCCCGGCGTTAACGTCGCCAAAGGGGTACGCCAGATGGGTGGGAATCTCGAAGTCTATTATGAGGTACTGGCGAAGTTTCGTCACAATCAGGCAAATGTTATCGTCGATCTGCATACCGCCCTCAGCGCAGGTGACCACAAAAAAGCCGAACGCCTAGCGCATACCTTAAAAGGGGTCGCAGGAACCCTGGGGGTTGAAGATATTCAGCAACTTGCAGAGAAGATAGAGACGGCGATTCGTCAGGGGCAGGAGGCAGTTAAGATTCAACCGCAACTACCGCCCTTGGAAGAGGCGCTAAACAGGCTCTTTGCCACGCTTGATCCGCTGCTTGAAAGCTACCAAAAGCAGCGTCAGCCAACAGTGGTAACCGTATTTAATGCGGCATCGGTCACGCAGTTGTTAAGCACGCTTGCAGAGCAGTTACAACGCTATGACGCCGATGCCGACAACACCATGAAGCAGCTTAAAACCGAGGTTCAGGGTACGGATCATTGGCAAAAATTTGCACAGCTCAATCTCTATATTAACGCCTACGATTACGACAACGCGCTTAAAGAGATCGAGAAGATAAAGATAAAAATCAGTTAAAATTTCAGGTATTCCGCTTTAGCCATCTTTACCATGACCACGCTGCTAATTGTTACCGTTACGCTGATTGCGCTCTACTACTGGTACCGTCGTGCGCGGCGGCAACGCCAGTCTCGGGTAATTGACAGCTATCGCTTTCACCCTGCCATTATTAATAAATTCCGTGAAGTACGGCCTAATCTTAAACCTGAACAGGAGGAGATGGTATTTAACACCCTGCGTGACTATTTTCATCTCTGTCATCTGGTCAATGGCCGCCGGATGATCGCCATGCCCTCTCAGGTCGTCGATGATGCGTGGCACGCATTCATTCTCCATACCCGCGCCTACGACAAGTTTTGCCATGATGTCTTTGGCCGCTTTTTGCACCATACCCCTGCACAAGCAATGATGGCACCACAAAAAGCGCAGCAGGGAATCAAACGGGCGTGGACGCTCATCTGCCAGCGCGAAGAGATTAACCCCCAAACGCCGCACCGCATTCCTAAACTCTTTGCGATTGACCGTGAACTCGCGATCCCTGGTGGCTTTTACTATGTGATGGATTGTGGCACGCCGCAACGTCGGCATGATGGCAGCTACTGCGCCTCCCATATTGGTTGCGGCAGTGGCTGTACCGGTGACAGTAGTAGCGGTAGTGGCTGTGGTGGTGACAGTAGTGGTGATAGTGGCTGTGGAGGGGGTGGCTGTGGTGGCGGTGGTGATTAACGCGACACCACCTCAAAATGACAACAGCAGCTCAACACGATTGCGTCCCAGCCGCTTTGCCTCATAGAGCGCCCGATCCCCCTTGTCAGGGGAATTGGGTAATTCCCCTCCATTATTAGCAACCCCAGCAGTGCACGGCGTTCTCCGCTTCGGGGGCTTGGTACCAGAGCTTCTCTTCCCAACTGACCTTGGGGTCGCGGTTGAAAATCATTAGGTGCACCTCTTGGGCGCCACAGCTGTCGCCATAGGCGCGGCTCTGTTCTATGCCCTGTTCGAGGGTGCTCTTCAGTGTGCCGCGCAGGATTTTTAGCTCAATGACAATGCGCTGCACTTCACCATAGAGTCCCACCACCTCATCTACCGGCCACTCGATGAAGAGATCGGTGCGGCGGCGGCCAAGGGCGTATTCGCGGTTGATCCGACCGCCATGGACGGCGGAAGTGTCGGTGTTGTTTGGAACATTCACCGACCGACCACCGCCATTGATGATCCGCTGTAAAAAGGCTTGCAGCAGCAGTTGCGGGCCCGCTTCGTGGTAG
>JADGBN010000157.1 GCA_015231435.1 Gammaproteobacteria bacterium | reverse complement strand
GTGTTCTCATCTAACATACGGTATGCGAGTAGACACAGCAGGCTAACCATGCGGAATTTGTAAACCTGTACGCCAGATAGATCGCCAACTTTGGGTTCACCGGCTTCCGGCTGGCTGACAATGGTTCGTACAGCCTCATCAAGCGCGCTCTTTTGCTGCCGATGCAGTTTTTTAACGGCGCGATCAAAAGTCGGGGTGACAAGTAAACGCATCAGTCGAACTGATACTCACCCACAGGCTCTTCCTGATCAGCGAACAAAATGTCGCGGATAACGCTGAATGGCAGATCAGGGTTTTCTGCAGCAATCTTGCCGATTTGAGACCAGTATTCGATTTGCTTAGGCACCGAGCGGTGCTCGATGGTACCGTAGTGCTTGGCGGTTTCAACCAAGACTTCTGACAGTTTGACATTGATAGCCATTAGGAACCTCCTTTAAATGGATCTATAATAGATCACAAAGTTCCTAAATGGAACCATGATGCGAATATACCCTTTCTACTTGAAATTGCAGGGTTGTTGGCCGCAGTCGCTCACCCCAATCACATAGTTAATCTATGCTCATGGGGATTCGCGACTTTGCCGCCTACCTGCATTTCCAAGTAGTTTGGGTAATAGGTACAGGTTAATGAAAATGCGATCTACTTTTAACAGCTAGCGAGGTGAAAATGAAAGGCGCGATTGGAAATTTAATGAAGCAGGCGCAGAAGATGCAGGAAGAGATGCAGAAGGCGCAGGATCAGGTTGCCAACATGGAGGTGACCGGCAAGGCGGGTGGTGGTTTGGTGAGTGTGTTAATGAACGGTCGTCACGATGTGAAACGGGTGATGATTGACAATAGCTTGATGAGTGATGACAAGGAGATGCTGGAGGATTTAATTGCCGCCGCCGTGAATGATGCGGTACGTCAGGTTGAGGCAGCCTCAAAAGAGAGCATGGCAGGGATGACGGCAGGTCTGAATCTTCCTCCCGGAATGAAACTTCCCTTCTAATTTTATGAAGAGAGAATCGGTAACGTGATTATCGAACGTCTTATCGAACGCCTGCGTATTATGCCCGGGATCGGGCCAAAATCTGCGCAGCGTATCGCCTATTATCTGCTTGATCGCAACCGTCACGGTGCCATTCAGCTGGCGGATGCTTTAGTCGAGGCGATGCAGCAGATAAAATATTGCGATCGCTGTCGCACCTACAGCGAGGTTGAGCGTTGTGCCATCTGTTGTGATCAGGGGCGTGATGTGACGCGGCTCTGTATTGTTGAAACGCCAGCGGATCAGATTGCTCTGGAGCAGGTGACGGGGTTTCGCGGCTACTACTTTGTGTTGTTGGGGCGGCTTTCACCGCTGGATGGCGTTGGCCCGGAGGCGATTGGTCTGGATCGCTTGCAGCAACGGCTGCAGGAGGGCGAGGTTGAGGAGGTGATTATTGCCACCAACCCTACTGCAGAGGGGGAGGCGACTGCCCACTATATTAGTGAAATGGTGCATCAGCACGCACTTAAGGTGACCCGCATTGCCCATGGTATTCCCATGGGGGGGGAACTTGAGTTTATCGATCCGACCACCCTCAACCATGCCTTTAATCGGCGGGTTACCGTTGAACGATTTAACAGATAGTTAAATAAATCAATTTGTTGTGAATAGTTTGTAAGGGTTATGTTAAATTGATGGTGATTATCTTTTTTTTCAAATTCTTGCCTTATCAGAGGGTTTTTGATATATGTTCGCGCTCGAAATTTTCCGCAGAATTTTCCGCTTCCAGGAGTGTATCGGATGAGTGAAATGAGTAAGCAAAATAGTGGTGACCAAGATCAGGTTGAAAGTGTTGTAAAGAGCGCCAAGGTCAGCAAAAAGCGGACAGCTAAAGCACTCGATGGTGCCACCGGTTTTACCCCCTATAAACAGAAAAAGGGGGAGGAGTACATGAGCCACGAGATGAGTCAGCACTTTACCGGTATTCTTACCCACTGGAAGCAGGAGCTGATGGAGGAGGTTGATCGCACGGTACATCATATGCAGGATGAGGCTGCTAACTTTCCAGATCCGACGGATCGGGCGACGCAGGAGTCTGAGTTCACAATGGAGCTGCGTACCCGTGACCGTGAGCGCAAAATGATTAAGAAGATTGATGAAGCCCTTGGCGCCATTGGTGATAAAGAGTATGGCTATTGCGAGAGTTGCGGCATTGAGATCGGCATTCGCCGTCTTGAGGCGCGACCGACGGCAACACTCTGTATTGACTGCAAAACCTTTGACGAGATCCGTGAGAAACAGATAGGCTAGTTTGTCACCGCAAGTTCCGTTACGGGGGCGTTTTGCCCCGTCACCCACAGGGGCGCTGCATGCCGGTTCTCTGTTAACGGCAACTGCCAGCTATCTGAATATACGACAGGCTGGCGGTGAGTGGTTGCTGCGAATAGAGGATATCGATTCCCCACGCACAGTTAAGGGAGCCGACAGGGAGATCCTGACGGCGCTGGAGGCGTTTGGTTTTGAGTGGCAGGGTGAAGTCACCTATCAGAGCCGCCGCCACGCCCTCTATCTTGATGCCTTGCAGACGTTGCAGCAGAAAAATCAGCTCTATCCCTGTCGCTGTTCGCGTAAAACGCTGAAACTCCGGCGACAGCAGCATGCTTCCCCCCTCTTGCAGGAGAACCCCTATCCAGGTTATTGCCGTCAGCAACCACTCACCTCACTGCAGGTGAAGGATGCAGCACTGCGGCTGCGGTGTGGTGATGTCTCTATCGACTTCGCTGATTTGATTCAGGGATCTCATCGTCATCGACTTCAGGAGCAGTACGGTGACTTTATTCTGCGTCGCCGTGACGGTTATTATGCTTATCAACTGGTGGTCGTGGTGGATGATCTGGAGCAGGGGATAACCGAAGTGGTGCGCGGTGCGGATCTATTACCCACCACTGCCGCACAAATCTATCTGCGCCACCAGCTTATGCCGCAACAGCCGCCACCGCACTTTGCCCATCTGCCACTGTTAACCAATCAGCTTGGCGAAAAGTTAAGTAAAATGAGCCGAGCCGATGCGCTTAATCCAGCTTGTGCCGTACCGACACTGTGGCAAATTTTGCAGATACTCGGGCAACAGCCCCCTGTTGAGTTGCTTGATGGCGATCTCAATGCACTCTGGCGCTGGGGAGTTGCAAATTGGCAATTACGAAAGATTCCCCAAACCCGACAACTGATTTATGATAGCTTTCAGGTGAACGATCTTTGTCGTATGCCATTAATGATCCATTGATGCTAAAGGTGAGCAGAGTGTTTGAAAGTAATGACAGTGAAGCTGAGGATGCCAGTGATATACCGCGAGGTTTTGTTCTCAGCGGCTATGGTACCGCTTTTAAAGATCAGCTCTGTCGTATGCTCGAGTCAACGCAGATGTTTAAGCGTTTGCAGTCCAAATATGTACAGATCCTCAGTGATTACTGCATGGCCTATGATGTGGAGCCCGGCATTATAATTATGGATGAGGGCAAGTTTGATGCGCATATGTTCCTTCTGATAAAAGGCAAACTGGAGGTCAGTAAAAAGGGAGAGAATCAGAACATCAGTACCCTAGCCACCATTTTGCCAGGCAAGACCATCGGCGAGATGTCGCTAATTGATGGTCAGCCCCACTCTGCATCGGTCACCACGCTAACTCAATGTACGGTTATTTTATTAAGCAGAGGCTCACTCAATCGGCTGGCACGCCAACATCCCCGTGTCGCCCTTGAGGTAGTGATAAAAATTTCGCAAATTATCAGTAACCGCTTACGCCAAACCAGCGGCAAGCTGGTTGACCTTTTATAGCCTTCCCTATCGTTTCGGAGTGAAATAGATGATGAGTGCCAAGTTAGATCAGATTGTCGCTTCTGCCCATAAAAACCGTAGTGAGCGCGAACGTGGTTACCGGGAGCAGGCGTTAAAACTCTATCCCTGGATCTGTGGTCGTTGCAGTCGTGAGTTTAACCGCACCAATCTTACCGAACTGACGGTGCATCATCGCAACCATAATCATGATGATAATCCGGGAGATGGCAGTAACTGGGAGTTACTCTGTGTCTACTGTCACGACAATGAGCACTCACGTTATCTTGATGGTGATGGCTACAGTAGTTGTGATAGCAAAGGGGCTGGCAATGCAACCCATAACCCCTTTGCCGCACTTAAAGATCTGCTTAAGTCGTGAAGTTGTGGCAGACGGGCGGTAGCTACCCCTTCTTAGGCTTAACTTAATGTTACGGCCCTTTGACGCCGTTAATGCGTGGTTTAACCGATGCGGTTAACAGGATGGGTTACGCTAACTGCTGTTACGTTACTGCTAACGGCCTGCCAGCGCTGGGGTACAGCCCATTATAATCTCTCCGGCAGTACCATGGGAACCTACTACAGTATTACTCTGGCAACCCAGAAAGCACCGAGCGAGGCGCTGGAAAAACAGATTAACACACGTCTTGCGAGCATCTCTTTGCAGATGTCAACCTGGCGGCCCGACAGTCAGATAAGCCAGTTTAATGCCCTAACAGCGGCTACGGAGTACACCCTCGGCGTTGATTTTCTGCGCGTCATGCAGCGGGCGCTGGAGATTAGCAAGCTAACTCAAGGAGCCTTTGATCCAACCGTAATGCCCTTGGTGACACTCTGGGGATTTGGCCCGGTACCGCGCAGCAGTAGCACTGTACCCCCCGCCGAAGCGCTGGCAGCGGCGCATTCAGTGGTTGGCTATCAGCAATTAACCCTGGTGGGTGACAAGCTAAAAAAATCACAGGCTGGCGTTCATTTAGATCTCTCAGCGATTGCCAAAGGGTATGCCGTTGATGCCGTAAGCGAGCTTCTGATCGCTGAGGGTTATCAAAACCATATTGTTGATATTGGCGGGGAGGTTAGAGCAAGGGGGAAGCGCAAAGATAGTAATCCATGGCGGGTAGGGGTGGTAAATCCGGCGTTGGTACAACAGGTGATTAACCATCATGCGGTCGGCGCAACCGAGGATAGTGACCCGTTAACCTCTTCCAGTCAACCTCAGACGGTAATCTATCTGCGCGATCGTGCGGTTGCTACCTCAGGGGATTATCTCAACTACTTTGAGTTTGAGGGTAGGCGCTACAGCCATGTGATTGACCCCGCAACCGGCTATCCTGCGGATAGTCAAACAGCCTCGGTGACGGTGGTTGCCGCTGATTGCATGAGTGCGGATGCGCTTGCGACGGCATTAATGGTGATGTCGCCAGCGTCAGCGCTGACTTTGGCTAATAGAGAAAATATCGCGGTTTATCTGATTATTCGTGATGGGGAGGGGTTTCGCGTCGAGATGAGCGAAGCGTTTAAACAGCTAAATTGAGTAAGCAAAATAGTGGTGACCAAGATCAGGTTGAAAGTGTTGTAAAGAGCGCCAAGGTCAGCAAAAAGCGGACAGCTAAAGCACTCGATGGTGCCACCGGTTTTACCCCCTATAAACAGAAAAA
>JADGBN010000156.1 GCA_015231435.1 Gammaproteobacteria bacterium | reverse complement strand
AGGTCCCATGATCAGTGAATTGACCTGATGGGTAGGAATCAGGAATGAATTGGAAGTGGCGAGGGCCACCGTCAGGGCAAAAACAGCTGGATTGGCGCCTGCGCCAATGGCGATGTTTACTGCCAGAGGGACGAGGAGCACCGTAGCGCCCACATTCGACATCACCAAAGTAAAGAAGGTAGCCAACACTGCCACAGATGCCTGGATAACCCAGATCGGCATCTCTCCAACCAGCACCAGCACCTGTTCCGCAATCCACTTTGCCGTACCAGTAGTCTCCACGGCTAAGCCGAGCGGGATCAAGGATGCCAGCAGAAACACGGTCTTCCAGCTGACCGCATTGTAGGCCTCTTCAATCTTCAACACGCCAGATAACACCATACCCATGGCACCGGTGAACAGTGCCACAGAGAGCCGGATATCGGTAAACAGCACCATGAAAAGAGCGATGCCAAAGAAGATCAACGCAGGTACAATCTTGTGCGGACGCATCTCCTCTGCGCGCGGATACTCTGTCGTCACCACAACGAAGTCACGATCCTTTTCGGTTCTCTCTAGCGTCTGCCATGTGGTATGTACCACCAGCGTGTCACCTGGAACAAAGGGAAGATTGCGGATATCATCCCCTTCACGCAAGGTCTTGCCATTTCGGTAGAGCCCGATCATCGCCAGTCCGTAGGTCTTGCGCATCCATATATCACGGGCGCTCTTGCCCACCAGGTTGGAGCTGGGCGGAATGACAAGCTCGGCAATACCTGATTTGGTCGGCGAAAGCGCATCGCTAAAGGTACGTAATTCATCACGCTGTTTCAGCGCATATTTTTCAACAAAATGCGCAAGATCGCGCGGGTCGGCAACCACACCCAGTACCATGCCCTCCTGAAACTCGGTATCTCTGGCAATTGTGCCAGGACCAAATCGGGTCTCGGCACCGGTCTGTTTACTGGCAATAACGCGAATCCTGTACGTGGTCTCCACATCATCCAGTTTTTTCCCAATCAGCTCACTACCGGTGGTTACCACCAGTTCGGTCACCGAGTAACTTACCCCATATACATCCTGAAAATAATCCATCGGATCAGCACCAGTCGTACTGCTTTCACTTTTTGTCTTGGGCAGTACATAAGGACCGGCTAGGACGAAATAGAGAATACCGGTCACAACTAGGGCTGCACCGACCGGGGTGACAGAAAAGAGACCCCAGGTATCCATCTGCTGATCAGCAGGTAGCGCCTGGTTGGAGGTAAGAATCAGGTCGTTTAGTAGAATGAGTGGGCTTGAGCCAACCATGGTCATGGTGCCACCGAGGATCGCGGTAAAACCCATTGGCATCAATAGACGCGACATGGGCAATCCCGAGCGGGCAGAGATACGAGCAACTACCGGCAAAAACAGCGCTGCCGCCCCCACATTCTGCATGAATGAAGAGATGAAACCCACAGTGGCAGAGATGATTGGAATGATTCGCTTCTCGGTGGTACCGCCAATCTTCAGAATAAACCCGGCCACCTGACTCATGATGCCGGTTTTATCCAGTCCGGCACCAATAATCATCACTGCAATGATCGAAATCACTGCATTGGACGAGAAACCGTCAAACAGGTGTTTGTTATCCACCAGCCCCTGATCCAGTCCCATGACCGGAGCCAGCAGAGTGGTCAGTCCCAGCAAAACCAATACGGTAGCCGCTGCTACGTCAACACCGACCAGCTCAAAGGCAAAAAGATAGATGGTCAACGTGAGGATTGCACTCACCCAGGCAATCTCAATAGTGGGTACGGCAGTGGCAACCAAGATCGCGATGATCGCAAAGATAACCGCAGCAATGAGCTGCTTCTTTGAGATCCAGGGCATTACAGTCGGGCTGCTTGTTTTATCGGAAGAACTAATCATGGATAAACTCCCATCGTTGTTGTAGTGACATATTTGAGGAATCCGCGTGGGGGTTGTTAAGATCCCTCTGGTAACTGTTGCCCGGTTTCAAACGTAGCTGGGCAGGGCCCAAATCCAGAAATACGCGAGCCACATGCGAAAATTCCACCGCGCTTGTGTGTGAAAGGGATAGCGAAAAAAGAGAGTGCCGTGCTAACTAACCCGGTTGGACAGATAAAAGATTTTCAAGGTGAGGCTCTCCCGCTGAGTCAGCAAAAAGTGCCGCCGGTTGCTCATGCGTCGATTCAGTTCCTAATACCAAGCAGAATGTATTGCTATTTTCGCTGAGAAAACGGCTTATACCCTCTTGCCATTTCCCGTGATAGGGATATTCATGACAAGGAACAGATGAGTTTTTAATCCATTGACGGATGGTTTCTAAACGCGGCTTTTCAATAAAATTAGGGTGAAAAAGTAATACCAGATCAGCTTTCAAACGAACGGCCGTCTCAATAGCATGATTCAGGACTAAAATTGGTAGCTGATTATTAGTCCTCAGTACGACGTAACAGGGCGTGTGAGGGGGAGTTGTCTCGCCTACGATAATTCGACAACGCTCCGTATGCGGCAGAAACTCTGCATACTCATAACCACTGCACAACGCACGCCAGGCCTGTTTTATCTGTTCACTAAAAACCATGATATTACCTTGTGATGAAACCCGCACATATAGCAATTAACAAGCCAACTTATATAATATAATTAAATCATATAGTTAAATTTTGATAATTGGGGGTGTTTATGAGCACCCCTCTTTCGTTGTTGCAAATTGCATCAACCTTACGGGGGGTGAACAGGGCAATTCAACGAAATATGTGAACAGATTGCTGATTCAGGTATGATGCATAATGCAACACTTTACTCTGAAGGTGAAACAGATGTTTCATAGTATCTCTCGGCGAATCACCATGGGCTTTTATGCCTTAGCCTTTCTGCTACTCATTCTGGCCGCCTTTACCTTGAGCGATTTGCGTTACTTAACCGAACATACACAACAGGGATCCATTGTTTCCACGTTGGTTGAACAGGTAATGGAGATGCGTCGTCAAGAGAAAAACTATCTGCTTTACCAGCAAAAAAGCGAATTAACCATGGCGATGCAACAGACAAATGCGATTGAGCAGCTACTGAAACGCAACAGGTCACTTTTTTTGACGCTGGTAGGTGAGCTTGCCTATGATCAACTTTATAAAAAGGTGGGTGAATACCGGATGATATTAACGCAACTGCAACCCCGCCTGGACGTGGAGGGGTGAGATACTGAAGCACAAAGGAAGTTGATTGCCGCGGTACGGCTGGTGGGGCATCAATTAACCGAGGATGCGCAGCTCTTTTCCGAGTTAGAACGCACAACCCTGACCAAAGCGATTGAACAGAGCCGTAACTGGTTGCTGCTTACCCTGTTGGGGGTAGGTCTGGTGGGGGCGTTACTAGGCACGGTGATTGCTCGTAGTGTGGTTCGTCCCCTGCGACAACTTGAGCACGATTTAGAGCCTATCGCGGCAGGGCATTTCCGTCAGCTTCCCCCGCCCTCCAATGATCAGGAGATGGTGGCACTGGCTGCGGCGTTTAATCGAATGTTGGCCGAGCTGGATGAGCGGCGGCGTCAGCTTTTACACTCTGAAAAGCTGGCTTCTCTGGGTATCCTGGTCGCGGGTGTGGCGCATGAGTTAAATAATCCGCTCTCCAATATCTCAACGGCTTGTCAGCTTGGCCTAGAGGATTTAGCCAGTCAGGAGTATCAAAATCTCACACAGTGGTTGCAGCAGATTGATACCCAGACACAGCGCGCCCACCATATCCTGTTAGCGCTTAGCGACTACGCAAGACGGCGTCCCTTAACATTGGAAGCGGTAGAGATCATTCCTTTGCTAAAGACAACCCTGTTATTGATCCGTAAAGAGCTGGGGCGGCAAGTCACATTGGAACAGATGTTACCCGAAGGTTTGACGATTAAGGCGGACAGTCAACGCCTGCAACAGGTCTTTATCAATCTTTTAAAAAATGCCGTCGATGCGGGAGGCCCTGAGGTCACCATTACCCTGAGTGCCAGAGCGGTGGAAAATATCGTTGACTCACCGCTGCGATTCTCCCTCAATGAGACGAATGGCCAACAGCGACGTTATGCCCAGATAACGGTAGCGGATAATGGAGAGGGTATTAATCCTGAAACCTTGCCGCATATTTTTGATCCCTTTTTCACCACGCGTGCGGTCGGACAGGGGATGGGACTTGGCCTCTATATTGTTCAAGAGATTATTCGGGAGCTTGCGGGGGGGATTGTCGTCGAGAGTGAACCCGGCAAAGGCACCTCATTCCATCTAATCCTTCCCTGTGCACGCGAGGTGGAAGCATGAACGGGCAACCCTCCCTGCTGGTTGTCGATGATGAAGAGATCGCCTGTCACAATCTGGCGCATGCCTTTCGTAAGGAGGGATATGAGATAACCCTTTGTCACGATGGCGCAACCGCGCTGAAAAAGTTGCAGCAACGATCTTATGACCTACTGCTTACCGATCTACGAATGCCAGGCATTGATGGCATGGCCTTGCTGGAGAGCTGTCAGCGTGATTGGCCAGAGACACGGGTGATCATGCTCACCGGATTTGCCACGCTTGATAGCGCGGTGGCAGCCATGAAGGCCGGGGCCTATCACTATTTAGCCAAGCCTTTTCGTTTGGATGAGGTGCGAGAGTTAGTGAGTCGAGCCCTGGCCGTGCAGCGGCTGGAACGCGAAAATCACCGTTTGCGAAAACAGGTGGAGACCTTGCAATCCAGCGTTAAATTTATGACGCAAAACCCCACTCTCTTGGCGATTCTTGATACCGCGCGGCGAATTGCCGCCACGCCCTGTAGTGTTCTGATCACCGGGGAGAGTGGGACAGGCAAAGAGCTTTTAACCCGCTATATTCATCAACAGAGCCTACGTCAGCAGGCCCCTTTTGTCGCGATTAATTGTGGCGCGCTACAGGACGATCTTCTCGCTAATGAGCTTTTTGGCCATGAAAAAGGGGCTTTTACCGGAGCTCACACCCAACGCAAAGGATTAATCGAGATAGCCAGTGGTGGAACACTCTTTCTTGATGAGATTGGCGAAACCTCAATGGCGATGCAAATTAAGCTACTGCGCGTGATAGATCAACAGGAGCTGCTTAGGGTAGGCGGAAATCAGACGGTAAAGATAGATGTCCGTTTTCTCGCTGCTACCAACCGCAACCTTGCCATAGGGGTAGAGGAGGGACGCTTTCGACGAGATCTCTACTATCGTTTAAATGTCGTTGAACTCCATATTCCTCCACTGACAGAACGCCGCGATGATATTCCCCTGCTGGCAAACTATCTTCTGCATCGTCAGAGCGCCCATCTGGGGAGATTGGTTGATCTGATTTCACCTGAGACGATGGCATTACTGACGCAATACCACTATCCCGGCAACGTGCGTGAACTGGCCAATATTATTGAACGGGGAGTTGCGCTGGCAGAGGGGCACACTCTGGAGCCGCATCATCTCCCCGAAGTGTTACGCCACATTTCTGACAAAGTAGCTGATCCGCAGGAGGAGTCGTCCGCAGCGTTACCCACACTCGAA
>JADGBN010000155.1 GCA_015231435.1 Gammaproteobacteria bacterium | reverse complement strand
CTGTAACTCTGCATCGCACTGACGATGATTGCAACAAATAGGTTAAGCATGGTGAATGTGGCGACCAGAATGAAGGGGATAAAAAAGACCCAGGCATAGGGAAAGGTCTCCATCACTGGCCGAACGATACCCATAGACCAACTCTCGAGAGTCATGATCTGAAACAGGGTATAGAGTGAGTCTCCCAGCGTGCCGAACCATTCTGGATGAGTCGCAGCAAAGAGATTGGTGGCGATCACTGCGAAAACGTAATAGAAGATTAATAGCATCACTCCGATAGAACCTAGTCCGGGAATCGCTGCCAAAAGAGCTCCCACTACCCGTCTCATGGACGGCACCATAGTTAGCAACCGTAAGACGCGCAGAACCCGCAAGGCTCTTAGGACTGCAAATGGCCCGGTTGCTGGAATAAGTGCAATTGCGACTACGGTAAAATCAAACAGGCTCCAGGGATCTTTCCAGAAATTATATCGATAAGCAATGATACGAAGCGTAATCTCCACCACGAAGAGCATAAGGATCAGCGTATCAATAGCCTGGATAATCGAGCCCGCCTGATTCATCACAGCAGGCGATGTCTCCAGTCCAAGTGTTACCGCATTGATTAAAATCAGTACGATAATTCCTCTCTGTACGTGAGGATGCTCTATAAATGCCTGCAATCTGGTATCGCTTGTTGACATCAACCCCGTTCATCCTGATGACGTGAAATCAGTATATTGGCTAATTTCAGTCCTGTCATAGCATGGATCGTACGCCATAAATAATAGAAGATGAGCATCATCATTATCATCGAGGGAATGGCAATCACCGGATAACTTAAAAGGGTCATTTGTCCGAGTTCTTCGTTAAATGCAGCACTACCGGTTGGACTGGTCACAATCAATTTGGCCAAAACGTAATTCATTAGCGATGAAAAGAAAAATGTGCCACTTAATAGATAGGTGGCACGCAACAGGCGAGCTTCAAATGCCGCGCTATTGCCAAAATCTTCCAGTTTTTGTTGAATCTTTTCTACATCCATCACTGACGGGTTATAGAGCATAGTTCTAATCAATGGATAGCGGGTAAAGGTGGATGCTAGGACTGCTAGGCCGATTAGCCCAGGGATTGCCGCCTCCTTAATCGCCAACCACTGTAGATCAAGTTGCAGCAAACCAATCCCACCGGTCAATAGCACACTAATCAATCCGAGTAGTGCAATCATATTGAATTTTTTATACTTAAATAACTCAAACAGCCCCCAACCCAATGGGAGTGCCAGCGCCAGTATCAGGGAATTGGTTGCACCTAGGGCATCATCACCACTTAACTTCATCAGGATGACTGAGGGGATAAGAATACTTATCAGTAGATCAACCATTGGCCGAGGTCTATGATCAGCCACCTCTTGCTTATGAATATCCATCATGTCGTCACTCTATTGCTCACCAGTTAACCGTGCGATCTCCGTGCGAATTGCTCATTTTTGCGGATGCATTTTCTAACAACATGATTAATTGCGGCTATTCAGCACAGTCGCTGAAACGGCAACTTAATCGCCAATAACGACCCGCTATCCAATGTTACGGCAATGCGGTATCGAGAGAGATTAAGCCTATTTGAATACAAGGAAAAGTCGTTTATCCTTAGTGAACTATTCGAATAATACGAAGTATAGGTATATACCCTTTCTACTTGAAATTGCAGGGTTGTTGGCCGCAGTCGCTCACCCCAATCACATAGTTAATCTATGCTCATGGGGATTCGCGACTTTGCCGCCTACCTGCACTTCCAAGTAGTTTGGGTATAGTTAACTACACCGAAGATGGCATTGGTTACGCTAAAGCTTTTACCTCGCTCCACAGCTTGCAAAGCGAGATGCTAACGTTTGTCCTACACCTTAATCCACTTGACCTGGTATCCCTCAGCTTGTCTGCGACACTGGGCATGGTGGATGGTGAACGAAAGTATGATGACCACCCTAGCCTTCCGGTACTATCTCGACCAGAGTTTCGTCGGGACTAACCACATCCCCTTTCTTCACATATATCGCCTTCACCACGCCACTAATATGGGACTGAATTTCGGTCTCCATCTTCATCGCTTCTGTAATAAGAATCGCCTGCCCCGCATCGACGTGGTCGCCCTCTTTAACCAGAACATCGACGATATTACCGGGCATGTCGGTGGAGATATGCCCCACCGCCGTCGGCCGTGGACGCTTGCCCTGTATCGATGCCTTCACTCCCCCCTCGGCGCCACCGCCAAGCATCACCTCATCAAGGGTCTCCACCAATAATTCCTGAGGAATGCCATCCACTGTGAAGTAGAAATTACGCTCCCGTGCTCCCTTGTGACCGGCACCGGTCATCTTGACATGATAGGACTCACCGTGCAGGGTGATGTTAAACTCGGTCGGTGTCGGTCCGCAAACTGGGGCAGCATCGCCAGCGCTAATCGGCTCCAATGGTTCTGGGATGAGGGTGCCAGCAGCGCGCTGCTCAAGAAACTGACGACCCACCTCGGGGAACATTGCCACCGATAACACATCCTCTTCACACTTCGCCAGATCGCCCACTTCACTGCGCAACCGATCCATCTCTGGCTTAAGAAGATCCGCAGGACGACACTCTATCAACTCCTGGTTGCCAATCGCCTGCTGTTGCAGAGTATGATCTACCGCTGCCGGTGCCTTGCCGTAGCCCCCCTGCAGGTAGCGCTTCACCTCGTTGGTAATGCTCTGGTAGCGTTTACCGGTCAAGACGTTCATCACTGCCTGAGTACCGACAATCTGTGAGGTCGGGGTGACCAGCGGCGGGTATCCCAGATCCTTGCGCACTTTGGGGATTTCAGCCAGCACCTCGCTCATGCGGCCGAGGGCGTTCTGCTCCCGTAGCTGGTTGGCAAGGTTGGAGATCATGCCGCCCGGCACCTGACTCACCTGTACGCGGGTATCGATGCCGGTATAGTCGCTTTCGAACTGGTGGTACTTCTTGCGTACACTGCAGAAATAGAGGCCAATCTCCTGAATCGCCTCCAGATCAAGCCCAGTGTCGTACGGGGTCTCGCGCAGCGCCGCCACCATGCTCTCGGTAGGTGGGTGAGAGGTGCCTCCGGCAAATGACGAGATGGCCGTATCGATATGGGTACAGCCGTTCTCAATCGCCTTCAAGTGACACATCTCTGCCAGTCCAGCGGTAGCATGGCAATGAAGATGCAGCGGCAGATCCACCGCATCGCGCAGCGCCTTTACCAGCTCTGCAGTAATATAGGGGGTGAGCAGCCCAGCCATATCTTTAATACAGATGGAGTCACTTCCCATCGCCGCCAACTCTCTCGCCATGGCGACATAACCGCTCAGATTATGCACCGGACTGACTGTGTAGCTAATGGTCCCCTGCGCGTGTTTGCCCGCCTCGCGTGTTGCCTCAATGGCAGTGCGCAGGTTGCGCAAATCATTCAAGGCGTCGAAGATGCGAAAGACATCCATGCCGTTTGCCGCCGCCTTGTGGATAAAGGCGCGCACCACATCATCGCTGTAGTGGCGGTAGCCCAGCAGATTCTGACCGCGCAGTAGCATCTGTAACCGGGTGTCCGGCAGTACCGCCTTTAGTTGCCGCAGACGCTCCCACGGGTCTTCCTTGAGAAAACGCAGACAGGCGTCGAATGTCGCACCGCCCCAGCACTCCAGCGACCAGTAGCCGATGGCGTTCAGCTTGCCGCAGATAGGGATCATATCCTCGGTACGCATGCGAGTGGCAATAAGCGACTGGTGCGCATCGCGCAGAATGACATCAGTGACGTGGACTCTATTATTCATCGGCAAACCTCGTATCAAAAACCTGTGTGGGCAACCGTCGCCGCAGCTAAAACCAGAGCGAGATCATCATTGCTCAGCTTGTGGTGAAAGCGAGTCAGCTCCGGGTGAGCTTCGACAAAGCTGGTATCGAAGTGACCTGATCGGAACTGCGGGTGGCGCAGAATCTGCAGATAGTAGGGGATGGTGGTCTTAATGCCGTAGAGCCCCATGTCGCGCAGTGCACGTTCACCGCGCATGATGGCATCTTCCCATCCCAGTGCCCAGACAATCACCTTGGCGAGCATGGAGTCATAGTAAGGAGGAACTTCGTAACCAGTGTAGATGGCAGTATCGGTGCGTACCCCGGGGCCGCCCGGAGCATAGTAGCGCGAGATGCGACCAAAGCTTGGGAGAAAACCGTTCTGCGGATCCTCGGCGTTAACGCGAAACTGAATAGCGTAGCCGCGGCGGACAATCTCCTCCTGTCGAAAGCGCAGCGGCAAACCAGCGGCGATGCGGATCTGCTCCTCAACGATATCGACCCCGGTGATCGCCTCGGTGATGGTGTGCTCCACCTGCACGCGGGTATTCATCTCCATAAAATAGAAGCGACCATCCTGGTCAAGGAGAAACTCCACCGTACCGGCATTGGTATAACCCACCGCCTTGGTCGCCATCACCGCCAGTCCACCGATATACTGGCGCTGCGCCTCATCAAGTTGCGGCGAGGGGGCAATCTCAATCAGCTTCTGATTGCGCCGCTGTATCGAGCAGTCACGCTCGTAGAGGTGAATGGCGTTACCGTGCGAATCGGCCAGCACCTGCACCTCAATATGGTGTGGATTGACGATGCACTTTTCGAGAAAGATCTCCGCTCGGCCAAAGGCCTTGGTCGCCTCGGAGATGACGCGGTCGTAGTTGCTGCGCAGATCCTGCCGATTTTCGCAGCGGCGGATACCGCGCCCACCTCCGCCATTGGTCGCCTTGAGCATCACTGGATAGCCAAAGCTTTCCGCCAATTCGATCGCCTCTTCGACGTTTGCGAGGTTGCCTTCCGAACCGGGGGTGACCGGCAGGCCGGCGCGGCGCATCGCATCCCGTGCCTGGGTTTTGTCCCCCATACGGTGGATTACCTTGGCCGAGGGGCCGATAAAGGTGATACCGCGCCGCGCACAGGCCTCAGCTAACTGTGGGTTTTCCGACAGAAATCCGTAGCCAGGATGAATGGCATCGCAGCCAGTCGAGACTGCCAGATTGACAATGCGATGAACGTTGAGGTAACCCGCTAAAGGATCACTACCTAGGCTGTAGGACTCATCCGCTTTCTTGACGTGCAACGAGAAGCGATCAGCCTCGGCGTAAATGGCTACAGAACGAATACCCATCTCGTAGCAGGCACGAATAATGCGCACGGCGATTTCGCCACGATTGGCTATGAGAACCTTTCTAATCATGGTTGATCACCCCTCAAATTAAACGCCTGATCAGCAGAACGCCGCCGTAGTGAACGCCGACCTAAGGACGATAATACTTAATTGTTGTAGCTATTTCTACCATTGATCTGTTCACAACATCCTCGTGGATGTCGTTTTCGAGAAACGCTCCTCACTGAATTTTCATGTTTCATGCTTCGTCGAGTAGACGGGCTTCTCCAGATATAACACGGGAACTGCGTAGTTAATACTTTTCTGGAACACCTCGCTGCACGCAGCTACTATGTGATGACTACTCATACCCTTATCTTATCCGTTGTTGCCACGCCCCTCACAGAACCGAGCGGATGGTGTCAGTTTAAGATCGATAACGGATCAATTGGGTGTG
>JADGBN010000154.1 GCA_015231435.1 Gammaproteobacteria bacterium | reverse complement strand
TTAGAGCAGGAGGAGATTTCGCGGTAGGTCTGCTGGCCGGGCAGCCAGACCTCAAGATCATAGGTTTTACAGCTGGAGAAACCTACATCGCCGGCGCAGAGGGCGATAACCCGATAGGGGAGCTGAAGCTGTTGTAACACCGCTTCCGCATGACCGGTGAGGCTCTCCAGCGCCGCCATTGACTCTTCTGGGCGTACCATCTGGACGAGTTCGACCTTTTCAAACTGATGCTGGCGAATCATGCCACGGGTATCTTTGCCGTAGGCCCCCGCTTCGCTGCGAAAGCAGGGGGTGTGGGCGACAAAGCGCAGCGGCAGATCGCTATCGTTGACAATGGTGTCGCGGACAAAATTGGTCACCGGCACTTCGGCGGTAGGAATTAAATAGTAGGGAAAGTTGCCGCCACTTTTCAGGCTGAAGAGATCTTCTTCAAACTTTGGCAGCTGTCCGGTGCCGCGCAGACTCTCGGCATTGACCATAAAGGGGACATAGCACTCACGATAGCCATGGGTTTCACTGTGCAGATTAAGCATAAACTGCGTCAGTGCCCGTTGCAGCCGTGCGAGGGCGCCGCGCAGCACCGTAAAGCGGGCGCCGGTCAGTTTGGCGGCGAGCTCAAAATCGAGCTGATTTAGCTGGTTGCCAAGATCAACGTGATCTTTAACCGGAAAGTCGAAGTGACGCGGGGTGCCGACACGCCGCAGTTCGAGATTATCCGCCTCACTTCTGCCCTCGGGAACCGAGGCATCAAGCAGATTGGGAACGCCCAGCAGCAGTTCGTCAAGGTTGTTCAGAACAGTGGCAAGTTGCGCTTCAGCATCCTTCAGGGCGGCGGTAGAGGCCTCCGCCGCAGCGAGCAGCGGGGCAATATCTTCACCGCGCCCCTTCGCCTGTCCCACCGCCTTTGCCTGCTGGTTGCGCTCACTCTGAAGGCGCTGCGCCTCTATCTGCAGCACTTTGCGCTCACTCTCCAGTGCCTCAAACTGTGCCGTATCCAGCGTATAGCCACGACGCGCTAGGGCAGCCGCGGTTGCGGCGAGATCATTGCGAATAAGTTTCGGGTCAATCATGATAGTTCCTCGGTAACGGGGGTGGGTTGGCGTGTTAAGGGGCTGCCTTGAGTAGGGGTTGCCAGACATATTTCAGGGTGTCGCGAATGCGGCTGAGGCGGCCGTGAAAGAAGTGATCGGCATCGGACATCCAGCGCACTATCGGGGCAGGGGCGCTGCTGTCGCGTTGACTGCGGCTCTTTAACCACGCGGCGACCGCTTCGGGGGGGGTGATCTCATCCTTGCCGCCCTGAATCACCATCCAGGGAATAGTCACTTGCGGCGCTGCGGTAAAATCGAAAAGTTCAACCGGCGGTGCCACCAGCAGCAGCTGTTCAGCACCGCACTCATGGTTGGCGCAGAGGCTGACATAAGATCCAAACGAGAAGCCAGCAAGCCAGATCGGCGCGTGGGGGTAGCGTTTTTTGAAGTGGCGCACCACCGCAATGAGATCGCGTTGTTCACCGATCCCCTTATCAAAGCGCCCTTGACTTTTGCCAACCCCGCGAAAGTTAAAGGTGACACTTAACAGCCCCATCTGGACAAAGGTCTCCGCCAGCACATGAACCACCTTATTACGCATGGTGCCACCGTGCAGCGGGTGGGGGTGACAGATGACGGCGATTGGCATACTGCCGTTAAAACATTCGGGGCAGGAGGAGAGGGTCTCGATGGCACCTGCAGGCCCGGGAATTAGCAGCTCCTGACCGTTACAGTGATCCTCCTGCATTCCATCATAGAGATGGCGGTCATGAAAGTTAGAGAAGTAGATATCTTCACTCATTGGCGGCTTGGCAGGTTGTCTGGAGGTATGGGCAGAAAAAGCGGCGATTATACGCGATTCAGGGTGGCTAAAGCGGGTTATATGATGACTTTAACCTATCTGCGGTGCAAGAAATGGTGGATAGCGACTGAAAAAGCGGCGCAGATGCGCTACTCTAAGCGCCTTTTTTACGCAGCCGCTCCGTTAACGAGCGGCAGTTCTGGTCTTTTATCTTTTGTGGAGAGTAAGAATGTTCGATAAATCAATGACGATTGCCGGGTTTGATAACGAGTTATGGCAGGCGATGTGCAACGAGGTGCAGCGTCAGGAGGATCATATCGAACGGATTGCTTCAGAAAACTACGCCAGTCCACGGGTGATGCAGGCGCAGGGTTCGCAGCTGACCAATAAATATGCGGAAGGTTATCCCGGTAAGCGCTATTACGGGGGTTGTGAGTATGTCGATATCGCCGAGCAGCTGGCGACTGACCGCTGCAAGCAGCTTTTTGGCGCGGATTACGTTAATGTTCAGCCGCACTCCGGCTCACAGGCCAATGCCGCCGTCTATCTTGCGCTGTTACAGCCCGGCGACACCATTCTCGGCATGAGTCTTGCCGAGGGGGGACATCTCACTCATGGCACCAAAGTCAACTTTAGCGGTAAAACCTACAACGCTATTCAGTATGGTCTGCTCCCGGAGAGTGGCACGATCGATTATGAGAAGGTGGCTGAACTGGCTAAAACGCATTTGCCGAAGATGATTGTCGCCGGTTTCTCCGCCTATTCACGGGTGGTTGACTGGCAGCGTTTTCGTGAAATTGCCGATAGTGTCGGTGCCTATCTGATGGTCGATATGGCGCACGTCTCGGGGCTGGTGGCGGCGGGACTCTATCCAAGTCCAGTGGCGATTGCCGATGTCACCACCTCGACCACCCATAAAACGCTGCGCGGCCCGCGCGGTGGCATTATTCTCGCCAAGGCAAATCCTGACATTGAGAAGAGGCTTAACTCGGCTATCTTCCCCAGGATTCAGGGCGGGCCGCTAATGCATGTCATTGCCGCCAAAGCGGTCGCTTTTCAGGAGGCGCTGGAGCCGGCCTATCGTGACTATCAGCAGCAGGTGATCGCCAATGCCCGAGTGATGGCCGCCACCTTTATCGAGCGCGGTTATGATGTAATCTCCGGCGGCACTGATAACCACCTGTTTTTAGTGAGCTTTATTCGCCAAGGTCTCACCGGTAAAGCCGTCGATGCGTGGCTGGGCGCGGCGCACATTACGGTGAATAAAAATGCGGTACCGAATGACCCGCAGTCACCCTTTGTCACCTCCGGTATTCGCGTCGGTACCCCGGCGATTACCACGCGCGGCTTTACCGAAGAGGCGTGTCAAGATTTAGCAGGGTGGATGTGCGATATTATCGATAGCCGTGGCGATAGTGCGGTATTGGCGACAGTCACTGCGGCGGTGGCGACACTCTGTCAGCGTCTGCCGGTCTATCAGGCGTAGCGAAAGCCGGTGCGTTGTCCCTTTTGCGGCCAGCCGGACAGCAAGGTGCTCGATACGCGCCTTGCGGATGAGGGTGACAGCGTGCGGCGGCGGCGTCACTGCACCGAGTGCGGTGAGCGTTTTACCACCTTTGAGGTCGCTGAACTGGTGATGCCGCGCATTATTAAAAATAGTGGCGTGCGTGTCCCCTTTGATGAGCAGAAGCTGCGCAGCGGCATTATGCGGGCGATGGAGAAGCGTCCGGTGGAGGTGGATGCCATTGACAGCGCCATTCATCGCATTAAGCATCAGCTGCGTGCCACCGGTGATCGTGAGGTGAGCTCGCGTCAGCTGGGGGAGTGGGTGATGCAGGAGCTGCGTAAACTCGATGCGGTCGCCTACGTGCGTTTCGCCTCGGTCTATCGCAGTTTTCAGGATGTGCACGCCTTTGAGGAGGAGATCGCCCGTATGCAGCGGCAGGTGTAGGAGATGGCCTCGCTGGATCTTCTGCTGGATAGTTTTTGCCGTCGCCACGCCCTGCCACCGCTGTTTCGCGAAACGGTAAAGCGCCACTATTTAACGCTGTTGCCGCCGCTGTTAGCGCAGCAACAGCAGTTGCAGCGTCCGCTGTTGGTCGGTCTGCATGGTTGTCAGGGGAGTGGCAAGAGCACCCTCGCGGCGCTCTGGGTAGATCTTCTGCAACAGGCGTACGACTGCCCTGCGGCAACGCTGTCGCTGGATGATTTTTATCTTAGCCACGCGGCGCGGCAGCAGCTTGCAGTCACTGTGCATCCGCTGTTGCAAACCCGTGGTGTGCCCGGCACCCACGATCTGGCCCTGTTAACCACGACACTGCAACGGCTGGCTAACGGTGACTCTCTGGCGCTGCCACGCTTTAACAAGGCGAGCGATGATCCGTTACCAAGGTCACAATGGCCGTTGGTTAGCGGGGTGAAGATCGTTATTTTCGAGGGGTGGTGTGTCGCCACCCCGCCACAAGATGCGGCAGCGCTTGCCACGCCGGTTAATGCCCTGGAGGCGGAGGCAGACCCTAAGGCAGTGTGGCGTCACTATGTCAATCTACAGCTTGCCGCCTATCAACCACTCTTTCACCGACTGGATCGGCTGTTTATGTTGCAGGCACCTAATTTTGCAACTGTTTTTCGCTGGCGCCAGCAGCAGGAGGAGCGGCTGCGGGCGCAGCTGCAAACGCCGCAGTCGCAGCGCGGTTTAATGAGTGACGTCGAGCTTCAGCGTTTTATTCAACATTTTCAGCGTCTTACGGAGCATAGCCTAGCGACCGTGGCGGCGCTTGCCGACCGCTGCTGGCGGCTCGATGCAGGGCGCACGCCGCAGTTACGCTAAAAGACGAGTAAGACGAGGGTTAGCATTAGAGTAAAGAGGGATCTGCACGTTTACTCGGTGTGCTGTGGATCGTGCCGGTAGCCGCCATCCTTGGCGTGGACCAGAGAGTAGACCACCGGAATAATGATGAGGGTAATTAGGGTGGAGGAGGCGAGGCCGCCAATTACCACCCGTGCCATCGGTGCCTGTGTCTCGGCTCCCTCACCCATACCAAGGGCGAGGGGCAGCAGTGCGAGAATGGTGGTCAGACTGGTCATTAGCACCGGTCGCAGACGGCGGCGTCCCGCCTCACTCACCGCCGCGAGGCTACTCATTCCCCGCTGCTGTAACAGGCGCGCCTGATCAACCAGTAAGATGGCGTTATTGACAACAATACCGACCAGCATAATGGTACCGATCCCCGACTGCAGGTTAAAGGTGGTCGCGGTAAAGTGCAGGGTTAATAACACCCCGATAGCCGCCAGCGGGACGGTGAGCATGACAATGAGCGGATCGCGAAACGACTCATACTGTGACGCCAGCACCATATAGACAAGCAGCAGCGCCAGCACCATGGCGATCATCATTTCGGCAAAGGCCTGCTGTTGTGCGGCATAGCTGCCACCCAGACGTAACTCATAGCTGGCGGGATGGGCGATGGTGTTAAGCTGCTGTTGCAGATCCGCTGCCACCGTACCGCTGTCACGGTCGCTAATGTTCGCGGTGACGATAATCAGCCGCTGCTGATCTTTGCGAACAATCGTCACCGCGCCAAGGTTGCGCTCAGTCGCAACCAGCTGGCGTAACGCTATCGCCTCGCCGTCGGGGGTCTGGACGCTCAGATTCAGCAGCTCATCCAGCGTCCGTTTTTCGGCATCGGCGAGTTGCAGCAAGATGCGGTAACGCTCGCCACCGCTGGAGAACTCGCCGCTGCCGCTGCCGGCAATGGCGATTTGAATCGCTTGTGCGACATCCTGCATCGTCAGCCCGAGGTCGGCAATCGGCTGGCGCAACAGGGTTAACTGCTGTTGCGGCACACCGTTG
>JADGBN010000153.1 GCA_015231435.1 Gammaproteobacteria bacterium | reverse complement strand
TAAGGTTGTAAATAGTGCACTGGCTGCCGGCACGGCTGTTACAGCAAAAAGTACTTCGGCAATGGTCTATAACAACGCCGATACCTGCTGGAAAAATAGCGGCATCAGATACACCGCTAATATTTATGACCGTGAAGAGGCCGCCAAACAGGCAGTATTTGGTACTTCACCTACCTTCTCAACCACCGATACCTTAACCAAGGAAGTGAATGTCCTTCAGTTCACCAAAGGCGCAGCGTCAGTATTGGGTGCATCGGATCCGAAAACAGTGGATACCGGTACCACCAGCTTCACCAGCGGTTGGGTTAATCTGACCTTTAACTCAGGTAATAGTTTGTCTGAGTCAGGGATTGTCGGTTCAACCATGGCGGGTATAACCGATGGAACAAGTGTGTTCTTTAAAACACGTACTGCTGACCTGTTGGCAAACTGGCTCGGTGGTGCTGCTTATGGAGCTTCTGCTCTTCAGACCCTAGTAAGTGAAACCACTGTGGGCACAATCACCGAAGGTGAGAGCGGTGCATCTGGGGTAGCTGCTACCGAGGTTGCTATCACGGCATCTGGTGGTGCCTGTGCTGACGCGGGCGCTGATCTTGCATGTACTGATGCAGTTGATCTTATCACCTTCACCGGTGTTCCCGTTATCGGCTTTGCCGCCATTCGTGGTGATGCCACCACCGGTGCCTTCGGTGAGACCATTCCCCACCGTTATGTCAGCATTAACAACAAGGCACAGTAAGCTTTAACGCTTACGTTTTGTTGCTTAAAAAGCGGGCCTCGTGCCCGCTTTTTTTATGAATAAGATAGGACCCTCTTACCGCTACCGACTATTGCTGGAATCACCGATGCGCAAGCTATTATCTCTTCTTCTTTTTGCTTCACTCTCGCTTCATGGCGCAGAGTTAACTACCCCGCTGGTCAGCGATGGCCAGGTAAAAGTCACCGTCGCCGATCTGGTTGCCTATATTGACCGTGGCGATAGCGATCCCAAAGCACTGCTCTCCCTATTGCGCCAACCCGAACGGATCGAGCAGCTCGCCAATAATGTCTTTTTGGGCAAGGTACTGGCATCCGAGGCGGTGACTGCCAATCTAATTGCCAATCACCCCCTGCAACAAGCAAAAATCGATGACTTTGTCAATCGCACCCATGCCGCCCTGCGCCTTGATGAGATCATGCAAGCGCCCATACCCGACATGAGCGCGGCCGCACTCGAGCGTTATCGTGTTAATAGCGAGCAATACCGAACCGACGCCAGAGTTCAGGTGCAACATATTCTGCTCAAAATCAATGAGTCACAAAACAGGGAAGCGGCACTGACGTTATTTAATCAGATAAAAGCGCGCTTGCAAGCGGGTGAATCCTTCGCCACCCTCGCTGATAGCTATTCACAAGACCCCTCTGTTAAAGATAACCATGGAGATTTAGGTTGGGTTACCCAAAAAAGGGATAAAAACCTTCGCCGAGGCCGCCTTTGCTTTAACGGAGGTGGGTGCCATTAGTGAACCGGTGGAAACGACCCATGGCATCCATCTCATCCAGCTGCTAGGCAAGCAAGCAGCAGGGATCCGTCCCTTCGATGAGGTAAAATCATCTATTATCGCTACGCTAGAGGCAGAGTACCGTCAAATTCGTAAGGAGGAGTATTTTGCAAAAATTCGTAGCCGTGAAGGGCTTTGGCTTGATAAAGAGCAGCTTAACGCTTGGATAACAGAGAAAAAGGCCGAGCTAGAAACAAAACTAGCAGAATAAAACCCCCCAAAGGCTCACCCCACCGGTCGTCATTCCCGCGAAGGCGGGAATCTAGAAGTGCGCATGGGGATTCGCAACCTTGCCGACTACCCTCATTACCACGGATAAACTTTGCTGGAAATACCCCCCCCATTCTGTTATGTTAATCTCCATCGTAATCAGTGATCACAATCGGGCTTATACCTAGTCACGTTAAATAAGTATTTTCATAATTTCAAGGAGTTATCATGCTATCTTCACTGGCTCACAGCTCAACCCATAAGCGAATGGCGAGTAATCACCCTTGGCGGCTGCTTGCTCTCTTCGTGCCACTGCTTGCCAGCTGTTCAGATAGCAATCAAAATAACGCAACCACAACGCAGCAGTTGGTAAAAAACGGTGCGATCACCCTCTTCTATAGCAAAGGGCCGGTAGAGGGGGCAAGTTGTCAGCTTTTTCGCAGTGACGCGACCGCGATTAGTGAGGTGGTTAGAAGCGCTCAAGGGGTCGTGCGCTTCCCCGAGACGGATTACAACGGTGTAATCTATGCTCAGTGTAGTGGCGGCAGTTTTATTGATGAGGCCACCGGTACCACCGTCACTTTGGATAATACCTTTACCACCCGTAGCCTCACCGTTAATGCGGCCACAGTGAACGATAGCGCCCTCGCAGTCACACCCTATACCGAAGTAAGCTTCCGTCGCGCAGAAAATGCCGGTGATACCTCCCCTGCTACCATGGCAGAAATTGCCGCTGTTCTAGCCGATGAGTTAGGGCTCGATGGCATCGACATCGGCCAGACCATTCCCACCACGCTGGATAAGATTACCGGCAGCAGTGATAGTGATCGCTATGGTACCGCATTGGCAGCCCTCTCGCAGATGCAGCTAAATCGTAATGGCCAACCTAACCAGACGCGACTCTATTACCTTGTCTCACAGATGGTCGGTGGTGTGAATGACTACTCCTATAATATTGCCCTGCGTGATCTCGATAATAATAGCCGTACTATTCAAGCTGCCCCTGCAGCAACCCAACTCCTAGCCGCCATCGGCACGACAGCAGAGATTATCGGCACCTCGGGTGCAATCACCGCACCGCCTGTGACTTCTACGCCCAGTGCCAGTGGTAGCACAACCGCCATCACCCCCGCACCCGACTATAGCTACACCCCTGACTATACCTATACCCCGCCAGCCACGACCACAACAACCACGCCAACCACCACGGCATCTAGCTGCTTTCAGGAGTTCCCTACCACCATCTATACTGGTAGCAGCACCACAACAACGGCCACCACCACGACCACCCCACCGGCACCCTCTACCCCCAGCAACTTTCAGGAGTTCCCCACCACCATTACCTCCAGCAGCACGGCCTCTACCACCACGACAACAACGACGACACCCGCACCATTGGCCGCCAATGAGATCGCCTGTATCGGCAATACCATCACCTTTGAGAGTGGCACCACTGCTACTATGAGTGAGAGTAAACTCTCTACCGGCTACACCGCAAAGGTGAAGTGTAGCGAAACGACTACCCCCACGACCACTACCAATACGCTATTCAAGCCGCAAGCCGCCAGCTTTAATAAGAAAAACGTCTTAGGCTTTACCCTGACCGGTGGGGCAGATGTTAATCGCTTTCAAATCAAATCTTTAACCGGTGAACTCGATTTTATCATCGCCCCCGATTTTGAAAAGAAAGAGGATGCCAATGGCGATAATGTCTATGAGGTCACCATTCAGGCCAGTAACGAAACCACCACCAAGACCCAGACCGTCTATGTCACCGTGACCGATCTACCCACTCTCTCAATCGCCAATGTCGCATTGAACGAGGGCAATAGTGGCACCTCAACTATCACCTTCACGGTTAACCTATCGGCTGCCTCCACGCAAGCCGTCACCTTTAAGTATGCCACTAGCGACCTCACCGCTACCGCAGGCAGTGACTATACCGCCGTTAGCGGCACAGCCACCCTTGCCGCCGGTACCACCACCCACACGATCACGGCTAACATTAACGGTGATACGACCGTTGAGAGTGATGAGACCTTCCAATTAACCCTCAGCAACTGGACCAATGCCGAGGCTGATACCAACTACAGTGCCATCGCCACCATCACCAGTGATGATGTCACCACCTTAACGGGTGATTACATGTTAGACCTGGGTGACTATGATATGTACTTCAAGGAGATCCCCGCCGGTACCTTTAAAATGGGTAGTCCAACCGGTGAGATAGGTCAGGATAGCGATGAGGTTCAGTATGATGTCACCCTCACCAAAGCTTTCTATCTTGGTGTGACTGAAGTGACACAAGGGCAGTGGCAATACTTAATGGGAACCAACCCTGCCTACTTCACCAGTTGTGGCCTAAACTGCCCGGTAGAAAATATCAGCAGAAGCACCGCGGAGAGTTTTATCACCAAACTTAACGCCTTAGGCAAAGGAACCTATTCACTACCCACCGAAGCCGAGTGGGAGTATGCTGCCCGTGCTGGCACCACCACCGCCTTCAGTAATGGCACGATTCTTACCGCCACCGGCACCGATAGTAATCTCAATACAGTTGGCTGGTATCTAGCTAACTCCAACAAAATAACCCACACCGTCGCCGGCAAAACTCCTAACGCATGGGGTCTCTATGATATGCACGGTAACGTTTTTGAATGGGTCTCAGACACCTATGGCACCTACCCAACCACCGCAACCACCGATCCAACCGGTGCCGCCAGTGGCAGTAACGGCATTATCCGCGGCGGATCTTGGAGCGGTGAACCCAAACTCGCCCGCTCAGCCAATCGCGAACAGGCCGTCACCCTAAATAGCAGCATCTATGCTGGCCTGCGGGTTAAACGCGCTAAGTAAACCAAGTCAAACAGAGCGAATATGGATTAGAAAGGGGAAGAGAGGGTCCGTTCAATTATTGATTGAGCGGACCTTTTCTCTCTTCATCCAATAAAATGGGAATAACAATAAAAATTCAATGGCGCCCACTGATCTTGGCTTCGCTTATGCTTCTTGCCGCGTGTGACACAACTCATCAAGCGCCAACTGATCAAGAACTCACCACTGACTCATCAATAGCGCCCTCATCACAACCGACCATCTCATCAACACCGACTGAACGGACAAAAAAACTCTCCCCCATTACACAATCTTCAGATCTAACCGTTACCGCCTCCCCACTCCAATGGGATCTTGCACAACCCTTCACCTACCCCATCGAAGCATACCTAAGCGGTGATCTGAGTGTAGATCAAGCCCCTCTATACATTCAGACTCTACTGGAGAAAAATAGTAACACCATCGCTTTTGATCTGAAAATACCCGATAGCGCAACGCTCTATGGCAGCGAGGCAGGCACAACGCTCCCCTATGTCGGCTACCTGTTATTGCCGCAGCCTGATCTTGTGCAATCTGCCTTTTCCCAAGCTACTCTCTACCCGCCCAATATTGCACAACTCGATTTATCGGTTACCTTATCCAGCACAGCTATCCAAAAATATCCTCTGATTATCTACTCACACGGCCTTGGCAGCGATCCGTTAGAGCCCAGTTTTTTTGAAAATTTACTCACCATTGCCACGCATGGCTATGCTGTGCTTGCGCTCTTTCATGGTGACAATCGCTTTGCAACGCCGCCAACCTACTACCAATCCTGGCCACAATTTTATGTTAGAGGTGCGGCGATATCGGCGGCTATCGATTTTCTAAATAATCATGACAGTTACCGCTATTTAATTGACTTTAACAAAATTGGAGGTCTTGGTAATAGCTTAGGCGGTTCAACTATGCTCTCAATGGCAGGTGCCGAGGTGATCAGAAATATCGAAGGCTACACGACCGCCATTCATCATGACGACCGGATAAAAGCCATTGCCCTCATTAATCCCTATTTAGGTGAATCACTCTTCGGCTATGGCGGTGTTGGCGCCAAGTCACTCGCCATTCCCCTACTCACAATGACCGGCGAACAGGACGAATTAACTTCACAATACGCCTACCAATCTCTCCTAAAACAGGTAAAAGGCCCCCGCTACCTAATTAACCTACTAGAATGCGGTCACGACC
>JADGBN010000152.1 GCA_015231435.1 Gammaproteobacteria bacterium | reverse complement strand
TATACCCTTTCTACTTGAAATTGCAGGGTCGTTGGCTGCAGTCGCTCACCCCAATCACTTAGTCAATCTAAGCTCATGGGGATTCGCGCCTTTGCCGCCTACCTGCATTTCCAAGTAGTTTGGGTATATATCAACAAAGTTATGGGGTAGCCACGATGGGTCGAATGAGTAAACCGGTGAGTCTGGTGAGCGTTCATGCCTGATATCCGTGGGGTTAGCAGCAGAATTGTGCTTATTATTATCCCCGTGCTGGTACTGATTTCGGTGGCGGTCTATATCACCTCCCGCAGCGCCTTGCTTAACCTTGAAACCACCGCCCTTAGCCACGCCAAACGCCACGCCCAGGCTAGTTTTGAGGGGATGATTCAGAACCTGACTCAAGAGCTGGCAGTGAAGGAGAGCCTGCAATTTCAGCATTTGCTGAACACGATTACGACAGTGGCAGCGCAGGCGGCGTCCTATTACGATCTGCCCGATACCTACGCCCACTATCGTCAAGGTTTTGCCGACTCCTTTACCATCCCTTATGACAACGGTATCTTCCGCACACTTGACAATAACGTCGTGGAGACCATCTACTTCGGCGGCAGCCAAATTGGTGAGGCGGTACTGCAGGAGGTGGCGCATCTTAACTATCTCGATACGCTACTGGCACAGGTGAAGGAGTCGAGTTCTCTTATTACCGCCACCTGGGTTATTAGTCGTTCCGGTATTGGCAAATATTACCCTTTTATTAATGTGGCGAAGCTGCTGCCAGCCGCGCCGCAGTGGGATCTGCGCCATGCAGCGGATGACCCCTCCTACTCGGTAGCGGCACCGGAGTTTAATCCGCAGCGTGTCGTCCGCTTCGGCGTTCCCTATCTTGATGCGGTGGGGCAGGGGTTGGTGATCTCGGCCATCGCCCCCGTTTACGACAGCCAAGGGGCTTTTCGTGCAGCGGTGGGAATGGATATTAAATTGACGGATCTGCTGGCGCAGGCGGTCTCTTTTAACGGCTTCCTGCCGGGCGACACGCCTGAAGCGCATGTCGCCTTCATTAGTAACCAGCGTGGCGAGGTGATCGCCCTCAACCAAGGGGATCTTGAGTTTGTCGGGCTTGATGCGACAAAGCCGAGTATTCAGCAGCAGCTGGGGCAGAGCCGCCATGTGGTTATGCGGGAGATTGCGACGCTTGGGCGTCATTCAGAGGTTCGCACCATTGATATGGATGGTCGGGACTACTGGATGAGTCATGCCCATATCGAGGTGCCGGGGTGGAACCTCTTTCTTATCTCTTCCAAGGAGCGCTATCAGATCCCGCTGGCTATTCTTGAGGAGGGGATCACCAGTGCCGGACGCGAATTTTTTACGCGGTATCTGATCGAAATGATGGTGATCTCCCTGCTGCTGCTGCTGCTGCTCTGGTGGTTTATGCGCAGTGCCATTATAACCCCGCTGCAGAAGATCACCGAGGCCACCCACACCCTTGCCGCTGGCGATCTGCATCAGCCGGTGTTGCTCGATTTGCAGGATGAGTTTTTACAGTTGGCCACTGATCTTGAACAGATGCGTCTCAACCTTCTCTTCCGTGAAGAGGAGTTACAGCGTCTTAACCTCGAACTGGAGTCGCGAATTGAGAGTGCCGTGGCTGATTATCGCATCGCCAGCCAGCTTGCCGAACAGGCAAATCAGGCTAAAGGCCGTTTTCTTGCCAATATGAGCCACGAAATTCGCACCCCGCTGAACGCCATTACCGGTCTTGTCAATTTACTACTGCGGGAAAAAGAGGGTTCGTGTGCGAGTCGAGAGAGTCAGTTTTTGCAGGAGATTGGTCACGCCTCGTCACTGCTCATGGCGCTGGTAAATGATATTCTCGATCTCTCCAAAATTGAGGCGGATATGTTAGAGCTGGTGCCGGAGTCCTTTTTGCTCGAAGCGTTCAGGGAACGATTGAGTATGTTGATTAATGCCGCCAATCTTGCAAACCACAACGGTGGTGTCGTTGTGAGAATGGTGTGGCAGAGCGCTCAGCTACCACCGGCACTGATAGGGGATGAGCTGCGACTGCTGCAGGTGTTAAATAATCTGCTTGCCAACGCCCTTAAATTTACCCAGCGGGGCGAGGTGGTGCTGACCATGGAGCCTGCGCCGTCACCGCCTTTGGCAGACGGTCAGATCTGGCTCCGTTTTACTGTGCGTGATACCGGGATTGGCATTCATCCCGAGCGCATCGAGGCGCTGTTTCAGCCCTTTACCCAGGCCGAGAGTTCAACCACCCGCAGTTATGGCGGCACTGGGCTGGGGCTGACCATCTGTTCACGACTGGTGACGATGATGGGGGGCGTTATTAAGGTTGAATCACAGCCGGGATCAGGCAGCATCTTTAGTTTTGCAGTGCCTTTGCTGGCCGCCGATAGTGCCGAGGTGTTGGCGGTTACTGAGCAAAATGAGGCGTTTCTCTTTGAGAGCTCGGAAAGGAAGATCACCATTCTCGTGGTGGAGGATAATCGGATTAATCAGGTGGTGACCGGTGAGACCCTGAAGGAGATGCACCTTGGTGTTGAAATCGCAAATAATGGTGCCATTGCCCTTGAGCGCCTTAAGACGCTAAAAGTCGATGCCATTCTGATGGATATCGAAATGCCGGTGATGGATGGAGTAGCGGCCACTTATGCGATTCGCGCCATGGAAAAATATCGTGATACTCCGATTATTGCGCTAACTGCCCACGCCACCTCCGATGATCGCAAGCGCTGTCTTGAGGCGGGTATGAATGACTACCTCTCTAAGCCGGTCGATCCACAACGGCTGGTACAGACGCTGGCGCGTTGGATACCCTTTTCCACGCTGCAATCGGTTGTCAAGCCAGAAACCGACGATAGTCAACAGGAGATGCACGCTACCCTTGCATATCTCGAACAGGAAGGGATCGAGTGCTCTGAGGTCTTGCTACGCATTGGGGGTAACCGCGAGCTCTACCTCCAGCTGCTGCACACCTTTGTCGAGCGCTTCAGCAATCTTATAACTGATCTTGAAGGGCTGCTACAGCAGCAGCAGCGGCAGAAGATCGCCACGTTGCTGCACTCCCTTAAAGGGATCTGTGCCAATCTCGGCATTCGTCAACTCGGGGAGATCTCCCATGAGCTGCTTAACAAAGTACGTGTGGAGAGTAAGGATGCAGCGCCATTGCCTTCCCTCGACCCGGAGCTGTTCACACCACTATGGCAGGAACATCAACGCATTCTCGATCTCCTGAGGGGTAGGGTCGGCAACTTCAAACCCCACAAGCAAGCCACTTAGAGAGAACAGCAGCTCACAAATCGCAGGAATTCTACTATCCATTTGGGAGTCGGTTGCAGTATATTACCGCTACCACGACGCAACGACCATCAAGGAGCTTTTGTTGGAACCTCATATTTCAAACCGCATACAAAAAGTAAAGCCATCGGCAACGCTTGCTATCTCAGCAGCGGCAAAACAGATGCGTGCTGAAGGTCGCGATGTGATTGGCTTGGGGGCAGGTGAGCCCGATTTTGATACCCCGGATCATATTAAAGCGGCTGCGATTAAAGCTATCCAGGATGGTTTTACCAAATATACTGCCGTTGATGGTATTCCGTCACTTAAAGAGGCGGTGATTGATAAGTTCAAGCGTGATAACCAACTTCACTACAATGCCGACCAAGTGATTGTTGCAAACGGCGGAAAGCAGAATATTTACAATATGATGCAGGCTGTACTTAATCCTAAAGATGAGGTTATTATTCCGGCTCCCTACTGGGTATCCTACCCAGATATGGCGGTTTTGGCGGATGCGGTACCGGTTTTTTTGCGTGCCGGTTTAGAGCAATCTTTTAAGATCACCCCGCAGCAGTTAGAGAGCGCAATTACCGCGCAAACGCGGATGTTTATTCTTAACAGCCCCTCTAATCCAACCGGTGCTTCCTATCGTCGTGAAGAGCTGTTGGCGCTGGCCAAGGTTTTGGATAATCACCCCAATATTCTGATTGCCAGTGATGATATCTATGAACATATCCAGCTGACGGACACCCCTTTCTGTCATATTCTTAATGTCGCTCCGCAGCTTGCCGATCGCACCATTGTGCTTAATGGCGTCTCCAAGGTCTATTCGATGACCGGTTGGCGTATCGGTTATGCGGCGGGGCCTGCCCATATTATTAAGGCGATGAAAAAGGTGCAGTCACAAAGCACCTCCAACCCCTGCTCAATCTCTCAGGTCGCTGCAGAAGCAGCGTTGCGTGGCGATCAGTCGTGTCTTAACGAGATGATCGCCGCCTTCCGGCAGCGGCATCTCTATGTGGTTGCTGCGCTAAATGCAATGCCGGATGTGAGTTGTCTCCCCTCACAGGGGGCGTTCTACTCCTTCCCAGATTTTCGTGAAGTGATAAAACGGATGCCTGACATTGATAACGATACCGAACTTGCAGACTACCTTTTGAAAGTGGCGAATGTCGCGCTGGTACCGGGGAGTGCCTTTGGTCAGTCAGGTTATCTGCGGATCTCCTTTGCCACCGGCATGGAGAACCTAGAGAAGGCGATGGAGCGTATTGCTGGGGCGATTCGCTAACCGGTGTTCACCATCTCGGCTTCAGTACTTTGCGATAACGGGGTGCTGCGGTCAAGGTGAGTGGGGTCTGTTATACCCTTTCTACTTGAAATTGCAGGGTCGTTGCACCAAAGGCCAAGCTGCGCACGCTGCAGTCGCTCACCCCAATCACATAGTTAATCTATGCTCATGGGGATTCGCGACTTTGCCGCCTACCTGCATTTCCAAGTAGTTTGGGTATAACCCCGGCCTCTTTTTATGCCGCTGACTGCGTCTGCGCTTGTGTCACCTTCACCGGTTTGCGGCTTCGTTCCAAGGAAAAGTAGGCATCGGTAATTATCTGGCTCAGTTCGCCGAGTTCAACTTGAAGCTCATCTAACGTCAGATAGAGGCTGCTTTGCGGAAGTTTTTCGAGTTCGAGACTATCTACCTTGTCAAGAAGCGCACTCACCTTCGCCATCGCCATACTGTTATGCGGCAGATCCTGAAGACAGTTTTTTGCCTCGACAATAGAGTAGGCAAAAGAGCGCGGAAAGCGTTTGTTTTGCATTAGAAAACGTAACACACTAACCCGTCTTATGGTGCCATGCACCTCCTGACGGTAAGCCTGATAGGCGGACATCGATTGCAGAATACTGAGCCATTGAAACTGTTCAAAAGGTGCCAGATCTTCACTCACCGAAGTGAGCAGACTTCCGGAGCGGACATCAACATTCCGGGTGGTCATATCGGCACGCTCAAGCGCGTGTCCGAGGCGTAAAAAGTCATAACCGGTATTATGAATCATCGTGCCGGAGAGCAGACCGCAAATCTGCTGATTGCGGCTAATCACTTCGTGAAGGAAGATAAAGCGGTTTTTCCGATAGATAGCGGAGGGCAGGCTATCCTTAACATAGTCGAATAACTCATTAATCGCCTCCCATGCCTCACTGGGAATAATGTCACGCACGGCACGCGCGTTTTCACGGGCGGAAAAGAGCGAGCTACTTAGCGAACCGGTATTTTTTGTATCGGCGACAAGAAACTTAACCACCAGTTTTTCCGATGGTTCTGCATACTGTTCTTTAAAGATCTTCTGACTTCCGGTGATCTCGATAAGCGGCCACCAGCCGAGGCTCACCCCCTTGGGCAGATCTAGCAAGAGGTGGGTGTTGACGTTCACCAAACGGGCGGTATTCTCGGTGCGCTCCAGATAGCGCCCCATCCAGAAAAAATGTTCTGCGACACGCGATAACATCTGTTAAGCCTCCATATCCACAATCCAGGTATCTTTACTGCCACCACCCTGGGATGAGTTAACCACCATTGATCCCTTTTTCAGCGCCACCCGCGTCAGGCCACCGGTGGTGACAAAGGTCTCTTTACCGGAGAGAATAAACGGTCGTAAATCAAGGTGACGCGGCTCAACATGG
>JADGBN010000151.1 GCA_015231435.1 Gammaproteobacteria bacterium | reverse complement strand
CACTACGCTCGCACCATTCTTAATCAGCTCGATGAGATGAAAACAGTGCTCGAGGAGATTAAAGGGCTGCGCCAAGGCAAACTGCGCATCTCCGTCGCCACCACCGCCAACTACTTCGCCCCAACACTACTTAGCATCTTCTACCAGCGTTTCCCCGATATTAACGTCAACCTTAACATCACCAACCGCAAAACCCTGCTGCAACAGTTACAGGATAATGAGGTCGATCTGGTCATTATGGGAAAACCACCCGCCGAGAGTGATCTCGAAGCCTCCCCCTTTATGGAAAACCCGCTGGTCATTATCGCACCCCCAGAGCACCCCCTAGCACAACAGCAAAATATTGCCCTGACCACCCTCACGCAACAGATATTTCTTGTTCGTGAAAGCGGTTCTGGTACGCGTGGCGCCATGGAGCGTTTTTTTAAGGAACATCAGATAAAAATTAACACCGGTATGGAGATAAGCAGTGATGAAGCGATTAAACAGAGCGTTAAGGCCGGCTTGGGGCTCGGTTTTCTCTCTTATGATGCGGTACAGACAGAACTCAAACTAAATCAACTGGTTGTCCTGCAGGTAGAACACCTGCCGATTCGCCGCTACTGGTATATTGTCCACCGTCAGGGAAAACGCCTCTCCGGCTTCGCCCAAGCCTTCAAACAGTTCATGCTTAACGAAGCTCCCGATCTACTCGGTAAAGCGCGCATCACCGCCACGCCGGTTCACGATCTCTAAACCTATACCCAAACTACAATGAACATATTTATTCTTAATAGCGGCCGCTGCGGCTCGACCACTTTTATCGCTGCTTGCCAGGCGATTAAAAATTTTAGTGCCGCCCATGAGTCCCGCATCCATCTCATTGGCGAAGCGCGCTACGCCTTTCCACCCCACCATATTGAGGCAGATAACCGCCTGAGCTGGTCACTTGGCCGCCTTGACCGCCATTTTGGCAACCGTGCCTACTATGTCCATCTGCAACGCCAAAACGAAAGCTGTGCCGCCAGTTTTGCCAAACGTAGCCACTTTGGCATTATGCGTGCCTATCGTGAAGGGCTGTTATTGGGCGGTGCAGAGGGGCTGAGTGACCACGCTATCGCGTTAGACTACCTCGATACCATCGAAAGTAATATTCACCTCTTTTTACGCGATAAAAGCCATGTACTCCCCTTCCAACTGGAGCATGCAAGCGAAGATTTTGCCAAATTCTGGCACTGGATTGGTGCCACCGGAGATTACCAGCAGGCAGTCGCCTGTTGGCAGCAGCGCTATAACGCTTCAGATTAAGAGTCTGTTTATCGTTAAAGCGTGTCGTCAGTTGCTAATCCCCGCCGCCAGTAGGGCGGGGAGTCAAAACGGTAACGCTTCGGGGGTTCACGATTGGCGGCACCCAACGTAAAGATGATCGCCCCTGCAGTTCCGGTCGTTATCAGTTGCGCCCCCTGTTCCCGATAACGCGCTACCACCTCAGTTGCGGGAAAGTGATAACGGTTAAGGTAACCGGCAGGAAAAAAAACCCATTTAGGTGCGACGGCCTTAACAAAAGGGAGCGTTGAGGAGCTGCGGCTGCCGTGGTGTGGCGCGATTAAGTAGTCCGCAGCGAGGTGATCCGCTTGACGCTGCAGCAACTGCTGTTCACCGCCCTTTTCGATATCACCGGTCAGCAGCAGACGCTGCCCGTTGGCCTCTATCTGCAGCACACAGGAGCGATCATTTTCACCTAACGCACTGTCACTTGCTGCTGGGTGTAATAGCGTCAGTGTGACGCCATCCCACTGCCACTGCTGCCCCGCCTCACAGGGCGCTGCCCTCTGCCAACTCACCTGTTGCGGCACCGCAGTCACCATCTGATTTACCGTAAAGAGTTCGCTAAGCGCTTGTGCGCCACCAATGTGGTCTAGATCACCATGACTAATCATTAACAGATCAATCGCCTGCCAGCCATGTTGACGCAGTAGCGGGGCAACGACCATGCGCCCGGCATCAAAACCGTCGCCAAAACGCGGCCCGCTATCGTAAACCAGCAGATGCTGCTGCGTCTCCACCACCACCGCCAGCCCCTGACCGACATCTAGCAGCGTTACTGCTGCGGTTCCCGCTTCTGGCCGCTCCGGCAAAGAGAGCCACCACGGCAACAGCGCCAGCAATCCCAACCAGCGCGCCGGCCAGGCAGCCGGTGCGGCGAACCACGCCACCCCCAGCAGCGCCATGCAGGTTGCCAAAAGAGTCGGGCTTTGCAGCGTCACAGCAGCAAGTTGCGGTTGTAACCAGCCAAGAAAATTAAGCAGCCAGACCATTGCCAAGGCGGCAAGCTGCAGCAGCAACGCCGCAAGCGCTGGCAGTAGATAGAGCAGCAGCGCGCCCAGTAACAGCAGCGGCACGACGGCCAGCGTCACCCAGGGGACGGCAACAATATTAGCAAGGGGGGCAGCGAGCGACACCAGACCAAAAAAATGGGCGGTAAGTGGCATGAGGGCTAAAAAGAGTGTCAGTTGCAGGAGAACCAGTTGCCAGCTTCGCTGCAGTACGCCCCCCCACCAGCGCTGCGCGCTCCACTGCGCTAAGACGCGGTTACTGCGTCCGCGCAGCAGATAGAAGATCGCGGCAACTGCGGTAAACGAGAGCCAGAAGCCCGGGGTTAATGTCGCCAGCGGTTGCACCAGCAACACCGCAAGCAGCGCCACCGCCAACAGCTGCAGCGGCTGCACCGGGCGGCAGAAGAAAATCGCGCCCAACGCCACCGCAGCCATCATCACCGCACGTTGCGTCGGTACCGAAAAACCCGCCAAAGCCGCATAAAACAGGGCGGCAAGCAGCGCAATCAGTGCGGCAAACCGTGGTGCAGCGAGATAACGCCCCGCCCCCGGCAGCAGCGTCCAGAACCAGCGCATTAAAAAGAAGACCAGCGTCGCCACCAACCCAACATGAAGACCGGAGATAGCCATTAGATGGTTAGTGCCCGTCTGGAGGAAAAGCTGCCACTGCCCGGCGCTAATATCGCCTCGCTCCCCCAGCAGCAGCGCTGCTAAAATACCGCGCATCGCCTCACCGCTCACCGCCAGCGCACCGCTTTCGCTGCGGGGATTTGCCAGCGTTGCATAGAGTCGCTGCTGCAGATCACCCCGCAACTGTTGCAGCGGCATTTTGGCATCCTCGGCAAGGCGCTGATTAAGCGCAGCATGACGACGCACATAACCGGTTGCGCCAATCCCTTCGCTAAAGAGCCACTGTTCATAGTCAAAACCAGCCGGATTAAGCATTCCCCAGGGCTCTTTTAACTTAACCAATAGTTGCCAGCGCTGCGCGACAGCCAACGGTTGTGGCGGTGTCTCATACCAACTCAGACGCAGCAATTCAGGTACCGTCACCGCCTCTCCCGCCAGGGTAGCTGACTCGACGCTAAAGAGGTGACGCAGCCCGCGCCCCTGCTCCTCGGGCAGCGAACTAATCGCCCCAACGAGCAAAATCTCCACCCCCTGTAACGCCGGATCTAATGTTTTGAGCTGCTGCTGCGCACTCCAGCCACTCCAGAAAAAGAACAGCAAAAAGGTGAGCAGCAACCGCCCACCCCGCCATCGCCCCAACATGAGCAGGGGAAGCAGCAGCCACCACCACCCAGATGACCACGCCCACAGCAACTGTAATAGCGGCGCTGACAGAAGTTGTAAACTGAGATTTCCAAGCAGGGCGGCAACTGCAAACATCACTTTCCCAAAATTAAAAAAAGAGGATAATAAGAGACCACAAATCGCCTCATTCACGGCGATTCCTAACCCCTCTGGCGATACCGATGCTACGCAAATTTCTGAAGAAAATGATGCCCGATCATTCCAAGCTAAGGGAAGATCGCTACCTGAGACTGCTCGGCACCCTGCTTCACGATCCGCGTCTTTGGTTAATCAGTCGGCGCTCGGCGGCGGGTGCTTTTGCTGTCGGGCTCTTTATCGCCTGGATTCCGCTCCCTTCGCAAATGCTGCTGGCGGCAATGGTCGCGATTCTGCTGCGGGTTAATTTGCCCCTCTCCGTTGGTCTCGTCTGGTTTAGCAATCCGCTAACCATGCCACCCCTCTTCTACTTTGCCTATCTAATTGGCGCTGCGGTGTTACAGCTTCCTGCCAACGATTTCACCTTTGAACTGAGCTGGGAGTGGTTAATGGAGGGGATGCTATTAATCTGGAAACCGTTCCTGCTCGGTTGCCTGATTATGGGCATTCTCTCTTCGTTAATCGGTTATTTCACCATACTCGGACTCTGGCGTCTGCATCTGGTGAGCGCCTGGCGGCGGCGGCGGGAGAAGCGGCGTCTGCAGCGTGAGGGTGTCGTCCACCCCTCGCAAATAGCTAATACTCCTGAGTAAAGAGCAGATCGCCGCCGCTACCCTCGCGGCTACTTTGTGACTCCAGTCGCCACATCGGTGAGAGGCGATAACTTAAGGTTAGCACCTCCATCGCCTCCAGCAGACTGATGCCATAGCGAATATAGAGATCCGGCGTCAGATATTTGCCGATAAAGAAGGCGGACTCACCCTGGGTATCCTCGGAAAAACCGATCTCATCGAGGGCAAAGCTGTCGCGAAAATCACTGACAATATTATTCCCGCCGCTCATAGCCAGCGCCATGGTTGCCTGCATCACCATCGCCTGTTCACTGCCGCTCGATTCACCCGGACCACGTCCCAGTAACAGGTAGGACATCACGGCACTGTCAGGCATCGCCGGTATCGAGTAAAGCGTCGTTTGCGGTGCGTTCACCGAGCCATAAACCCGCGCCCCCGCCTCGACATCATCAATCATTCGACTCACCCGCAGATCTAGCGATGGCGAATCGAGTGGCCCCCCAGTGTAGATAATACTGCCGCGATTTATTGAAAGATCCTGGCCAAAGAGCCGGTAATCACCGCTTGCCACCGAGATAGAACCTGATGCACGCGTTGCCGAGTGTCCGTCACTACTTATCTTCATACTGCCCAATAGTCTTGCCGAAAGCCCCAAAGCGTGTACTTCAACCTTATCACCCAGCAGTAACTCAATGTCACTCAAAAATGGCAATCCCCGCTGCTTCGCTTGTGCCGTATCGCTGCCGACAAAGACGACATCTTCCGAGGCGGTTAGCGCACCTGAGGCGATCTCTTTCGGTGGAATGATATAAGCATAGGGAATTTCCACCTTTCCCTGCAGGCGAATCGCCTCTTGATCGACAGCCAACTGCAGATCAGGATTAACCAAAAGGTTAATTTCGCTGTTCATCGCCTCAAAGTTTTCACCCTGTAACTGCAACCCCCCAATCATCGTTGCCAAATCTAGATGACCATCCAGGTTAATAATGCCGTCGCCTGAACTGACACTGCCAGTTAAAGTCAGCTTCTCTATCGCCTCTGCATCACTTCGCAGGGTAAGTTGCAACGGGTCAAGAAAGAGTCCCAGCGCCGGGACCTCAAGCCCCCCCTTGAGGGAGGCAAAGCCATCCATGCGCGGCTGCGTTAAGCTGCCCGCCAGTTTGGCGTTAAGTTTCAGCGCTGCCGCGATCCCCTGAATATCCGGGACAAACTGCGAGACCATGGTTAAATCGGCAAAATCTGCACTTATCTGACCCGAGAGTTTTTGATCACCCCCCGCTACCAGCAGATTAGCGACCTGCAGATCTGCCACAAGCTCGCCCGCCAACGATGGAAGTTTTGCCGCTAACTGCACATTCAGCTGATCACTCGCTAGCGACAGCTTCAGTGCCGCAGGCTCCAGTGGCAACGGCTCCAGGGCAAAGGGCGGCGTCAGCAATCCACTGCTGCTGGACAAAAAGATCTCCGCGCTTGGCGGGGCATCGCCGGACTGAAGGAAATGGCCGGTTGCCGCAAGCTGACTATCGACCAGCGTGCCGCCAAGCCAGGGGTCAAAGAGCCGCATCGAGAGCTGATTAAGGGCGATTGTCGCCGAGGTCACCATCTGACGCCCTCTTTTCCCTTTAACCTTTTCACTGTAACGCTCAGCCTCGCTACACAACTCAC
>JADGBN010000150.1 GCA_015231435.1 Gammaproteobacteria bacterium | reverse complement strand
GGAGTGGCTCAAGGACAAAGAGAATTTTAAGGACTACATTCTCGGCAAGTATGACGGTGAGCCCAAGACCCCTGAATGGGCCGAGCAGATCTGCGGTGTTCCAGCCGCGGACATTAAGAAACTGGCCGATATGTATGCCACGACCAAGCCAGCAGCACTCAAGGCATCCTGGGGTCCTGGACGCAACGCCTATGGCGAACAGTACAACCGTATGGCGGCGGCACTACAGGCGATGACCGGTAACATCGGTATTCTGGGCGGTTGTGCTGAAGGTGTTGGCAAGGCTTGGCATGCCGAGGCAGTGGCCTATCCCTATGATCAGTATGCCAATATCTGGTTTCAGTCGATAAAGTCCGACCGTTGGGCGCACTGTGTTCTCAACTACCCCAACGTGAGTCGTGAAGAGATTGGTCTCTGGCCACGCGAGGATGCCACCGATGGCCAGATCCCCAACATTAAGGGGATCTTCTGGCAGGGCTCCGACTGGCTTAATCAGCTGACCAATATCAATAAAGATCTTGAGGCGATCAAAAAACTGGAGTTGGTGGTCTGTATGGACTCTACCATTACCCCTTCTGGCCTCTACGCCGATGTGTTGCTACCTATTGCCACCCATTTCGAGCGCCACGATACCGCGTTACCTTGGTACAAGGGACACTACTACATCCATCGCCCCAAGGTGATTGAACCGATGGGCGAGTCAAAAACAGATTTTCAGGTCTTTACCGAACTTGCCTACCGCATCGGGGGTGATGTCTTCGGGCAGGCCTATAACCCAAAGGCTAACCGAGACTACTTCCATGTGAACGACCATGTGGATGAGGCCTACCTGCGCGAGTGGTGGGAGAACAAGGTCATGGCCCATCAGCATGTGACGATGCCTTGGGATGAGTTTAAGCAGCGGGGTGTCTATAAATTTATTTTGGATAAACCCCATGTTGCGTTTCGCGACCAGATCGAGAACGGTACCAATTTTCCAACCCCCTCGGGCAAGATCGAGATCCTGGCCACGCAGTTGGCACAAATCACCGACTGGAAGAAGACCATGTATGGTTACGAGATCCCCTATATTCCCAAGTGGATTGAGCCGTGGGAGTCGCTGAATAGTCCCAAGACCGGGAAATTCCCGTTTCATCTCATCTCACCCCATCCGCGCTGGCGCACCCACTCCATCTTTAATAATTGCAGCTGGTTGCGTGAAACCTATGAGCAGGAGGTGACGATGAACGCCTCCGATGCGAAAAAACTGGGTATTAAAACCGGCGACACGGTGGAGGTCTGGAATGATCGCGGTAAATGTATTGTACCCGCCTACGTCACTGAACGTTGTATGCCCGGTGTGGCAGTGTTGCATGAGGGTGTATGGATTGATCTTGATGAAAATGGCGTAGATCGTGCTGGCAATCCCGACATGTTGACGTTGGATGAGCCAAGTCCAGCGGGTGCCTTTGCCTACAACACCGTCCTTTGCACGATTAATAAGACGGATTTGCAGCATCGTCCAGGCTGGGACAAGCTGGCGACATCCCGTGCACACGTCTTTCGTCGTGATCTCTAACAGAATCTTGGAGGAATAACATAATGCAAGAATCTCAGGATACGTCCAAGATTAAAGAGGCGGTCAAACGCCGCAAACGTGAAACCTATACGCCGGTAAAGCCAGATAAACAGTTGGGATTTGTCCACCACAACGTCGACTGCATCGGTTGTCGCGCTTGCGAAATCGCCTGCAAAGACAAGAATGGTCTCGCTGCCGGGCCACGCTTCAGAAAGGTTCAGTACATTGAGGGAGGGATCTACCCCGATGTCTACGCCTATAAGGTGAACATGTCGTGTAATCACTGTGCCGAGCCAGCCTGTCTGCCGACCTGTCCCACAGGCGCCATCTTCAAGCGTAAACTCGATGGCATTGTTGATATTGACTCAACACTCTGTATTGGCTGCCGTCGCTGTGAGGCTGCCTGTCCCTTCGGTGCACCCCAGTTTGACCCTTATGACAATATTGTCAAAAAGTGCAATATGTGTGTTGACGAAATTGAGGCCGGGCGAAAACCGTATTGCGTCATGGCCTGCATGATGCGGGTACTTGATATCGGCCCGGTGGAAAAGATCTGGGATGGAGAGTTAGAGAGCACCGCCATCGGACCCAATGATGAAATATCACGGCAGGTGAAAAATATGGCGAACATTGAGTTAACCAAACCCTCTATCGGTTTTATTGCCCATAGCAAAGGCAAGGTCGAATAATGGGACAAAAGGAAAATCTAAAAAAGCGATATTCAACCGCAGCGATAAAGGCGTTTTGCCCAGTATTGGTTGACGACATGTTAATGCTCGCCTCGCTGCACGACAAGGAGCCCGACAAAGTATGGTTAGATGCCTTGCGCAATGAACGCTTCCCGGAGGGTTTAGGACTGAAATTGATCGGCAGCAAGGGCAGTGAAGCGACAGTGATCATGGACCACGCCCTTAAAAATTTGCCCGAACAGATCGATAACACGCTTCTTGATGCGCTGGCTGCAGACTATGCAAGTATCTATCTCAATCACGGCATTCAAGCCTCCCCCGAGGAGTCTATTTGGGTAGATAAAGAGAAGCTAGCCTGTCAGGAGAGTATGTTTCAGGTGAGAAGTTGGTACGAACAGTATGGGTTGATGGCGGAGAACTGGCGTATCAGGCCCGATGACCACCTCGTTCTGCAATTGCGGTTTCTTGCACACCTGTTTTCAGTGACTGACTCCGCAGCGGCTCTGGAAGAGGGTGCCAGATTTATGGATGAACATCTGTTGCGCTGGATTACCCCTTTTGCGGAGCGTGTCGCAGGCCGTTGTGAAACACCCTACTATGCAGGTATCGCGCTGTTAACCAGCGCCTATTGTGAAGAGTTGCGGGATCTGTTGGCAACGATCCTTGGTCAACCTCGGCCGAGCCCGGAAGAGATTGAAGCAAGGATGAGTCCCGGGCAGCACGCGGAAGAGGTTCCCGTCAGTTTTATGCCGGGGATGGGGCCTGCAGTTTAGGCGCTTGACATAAAGCAGTGAGAAGGACGCTCTCGGTGCCGCGAGTGTTATATTTTTTATCACGGTTTCCCTGCCATTTTTGGGAACCCATTAGTCAAAATTTAATAGGAGAAAATTTATATGAATAAAATTAAACAATTTGTCTCGGCCTTATTAGCAACAGCGCTAATGACGCTTGTTGTCCCCTCTGCCCTAGCGGATGCGGCTGCGGGCAAGGCCATCTATGATGGCAAGGGGGCATGTGGCAGTTGCCATGGTCCCACGGGCAATGCCGAGGGGCCTGTCGCCGCAGCCTTAGTCCCCAAGCCGCGCAGTTTTAGTGAAGGTTCATTTATCTATGATACCGATGGTGATGGTCAACCTGGCAGCGACACCGACCTCTTTAACGCCATTAAAAACGGGACTGCAAAATATGGTGGCGCAGCGACGATGCCTGCGCGTCCCGATATCCCCGATAGCGAAATCCAGGCAGTTGTTGCCTATATCCGTTCGCTTAAAAAGTAACACTGACCGAACCGAAAAGATTCACTTTACTTGGCTGTCTCTCCTTCCCCCCTTCCCATGATCGAGGAGATAACGGGGGTGAGGGCAGCACAATCACACTGATCCCCGGTTGAATCTCTCATGGATAAACTGCCATCCACACAGCTTGCGCCCAATAACGCCACGGCCCAACAGGAGAGTCCTCTGCCGAGTATTATCAGTGAGCGATGTGTTCACGCGATAATCGAAACGGCCAGTTGCAGACGGTGCGTTGATGCCTGCCCAACGGGTGCGTGGCTGCTGGATGATGATGCCCTTAATCTCGATACAGCAGCCTGTGATGGTTGTGGTCTCTGTATTCCCGCCTGTACCGAGGGGGCGATCTACCATCGCCATGAGATCCTAGTCGGAGAGTGGCAGGGAATAACTGTGGCCGTTTGTGGTTGTGAAAAGGGTGGCGCCGTTAAGCACAATGTCGCCGAGGATGCAGGGATCATTCCCTGTATTCATGCCATTGGCATATGCGACATCCTGCGACTTCAACAGCAGGGGGTGACGCAACTGCTGGTCAGCCGTGGCGACTGCAAACAGTGTCCGCGTGGTGGTGGCATCCAACTTTCCCAAAGCGTGGATACCATTAATAGCGCACAGCAACCTGCGGGTCATATCGCGTTGGGGCTGGACTATCAACCCCCGGACTTATGGGGTCAAATTCGCAGAAAGATCATCGCTCAGGCTGCGCGTCGACCTCTAAGTAGACGGGGATTTCTAAGTGGATTGGTTAACGCAAACCTGCAATCAGGAATAGTGCGGTTTACGCTATCTAGTGGTGATGAGAAACCCTTTGTCGCTCCGGGAAAGTTATTTTCGCAGGTAACCACTGCCACCATTTGGCCCTATGTGCCATCCATTGATGCACGCTTATGCAACGGCTGCGATGCCTGCTCACGGGGCTGCCCTCATGCTGCGATTGTGCTGGAGGAGATTAATGAGACGTTTCGCTATCGCGTGAACGCTGCAAGTTGCTCAGGTTGCCATATCTGTGTCGATCTCTGTGAAGTGGATGCGGTTAAAGTGGCGCAATGGCAGAGACAGATAGAGGGTGAGGTTGTGCTGCGTCGTAACCGTTGCCGCGTCTGCGGCAACGCCTTTCATCGACCCCATGATCCATCCCAGGAGCCGCCACAAGAGCATGATTCTGTTTGTCGTATCTGCGCAAAACATAATCACTACAAAAACCTTTTTCAGGTTTTTGGAGAAACTGAGACACTGGCATAACTGTTCAGACACCACCACTATACCCTTTCTACTTGAAATTGCAGGGTCGTTGCACCAAAGGCAGGCTGCGCACGCTGCAGTCGCTCACCCCAATCACATAGTTAATCTATGCTCATGGGGATTCGCGCCTTTGCCGCCTACCTGCATTTCCAAGTAGTTTGGGTATACCCCTGCACCTTAAGCGCAATTTTAGGGTCAAAAATTCAGCGAAAAAAAGCAGGGTGATAACCACCCTGCTCGGTTCTTTTGCAAAACAGGCTTAACGCTTTTTCAGCCACGCCTCAAAATCGTCACAGCCACCGATGTGGTTCCCGTTATGATAGATTTGTGGAACGCTGGTTGAACCAGCAACCGCACGCAGTGTGGTATCGGTATAGTCACGATTGAGCAGCAGCTCCTCGTAGCTCATGCCGTTGTCACTCATTAACGCTTTGGCTTTGGCACAGAAAGGGCAGCCTTTACGGGTGAATATCGTAATGTCTGCCGGTTTGGCAGCATTCGGGGCAAGGTAGTTAAGCATGGTATCGGCATCGGAGACCTCAAAGGGGTCACCGGGCTTCTCCGGCTCGATAAACTGCTTCTCGACCACACCGTCGTTAACCACCATCGAATAGCGCCATGAACGCATCCCAAAACCAATCGCTGATTTGTCCACCAGCAGCCCCATCCCCTTGGCAAAATCACCATTACCATCAGGAATAAAACGAATACGATCGGCGCCCTGCTCGGCCTGCCATTCGTTCATCACAAAGGCATCATTAACCGACATACAGATAATCTCATCAACGCCTGCCGCCTTAATGGCATCGGCAAACTGGTTATAGCGCGGAACATGCGTTGAGGAGCAGGTCGGCGTAAACGCGCCAGGCAGGGAAAAGACCACCACACGCTTCCCCTTAAAGAGTTCGTCACTGCTGACATCAACCCAAGCACTCGCTTGACGGGTTTTAAAAGTTACACTGGGAACACGCTGACCTTCTCTATTCTCTAGCATCAATTTTCTCCTGTAAATTAAAATTTCAGCCCTGCTTTGTATTCTGCAAACTGCATTTTACCAAACATTTACATCATAACACCCGCGCCCAAGCGGCGCAAAAAAAGAGCAGCGGCGACACCCACGCGGCGCCCGTGCCATAGAGAGACCATAACGCCGCCATAAACCCAAACTACTTGGAAATGCAGGTAGGCGGCAAAGTCGCGAATCCCCATGAGCATAGATTAACTATGT
>JADGBN010000014.1 GCA_015231435.1 Gammaproteobacteria bacterium | reverse complement strand
GTTGCCATTGTGCCAAGGGGATTGGACAGGTGGTGTCGTTTTCGCGGCGGGGCTAAAAAATTCCTTAGACGCTGGCGTTAACTCTAATAACCACAGATTGCGTCGATTCGTGTTATCGGTCACTCTCCGAGAGACATTGGGCTTTGGTATCGGCGTCTCTAATTGAGTAGCAGGGCATTCGGTCTGCCTTGACTCGGGAGAGACAGAGCTGTTTTTGATCTGAATCGTCAATGGCATAACAGGGGAGGCTATCGTGCTTAAGCGTTCCAAGGCAGAGACGCTTGGCATCTGCATCCTTAATGGCGTAGCAATTGAGGTCCTCTTTTTTCACAATGGCCAGACAACTACTCTTTAAGTCACTGTTTTTGATGCTGTAACAGGGCAAGGTTTCTCCCTTTTTGCTCGCTAAACAGTAGTTTTTTGCATCAGGGTCCTTGATGCTGTAGCAGTGTAAGGTGTCAGCCGTCAGGGTTTGGCTGAACAGCAGATATGATATTAATAAGAGCACTCTATTAGTCATAATTACACCTATTCAAGTTATTGTTTAATCTGTCAACCATCGAAGTCTCCCTGTGTGTTATTTCCAGACACTAACTAGACGATGTGATGTAGCCAGAAACCAGAGGGTCAGTGGCAATTTTGTCGCTGAGAAAATCGTGCCGCTGATTCTCTGGAGGGCCAGAATCTTAAACACCCCGCATAATACGCTAAGACAAACAACAAATTACCACTAAACCACGCCGAATAGCTGCTGATAGTGCTTAAATTCTAATAACAAGGTGGAAAAGCGGGTCATAATGGGTCTTAACCACTGCTCCGGCATCTGGGGTATGGCCTCATAAATCATCAAGCCTTGCCGAAACGATGCGTTTCACGCAAGTGAGACAGCACGCCGATTGAAGAAAACAGGTGCGATTCAGGATTCTGCAAATTTTATGAGGGGCGAGCGCTCAGAATTTCACTCGCTCCATTAACCGGAGGCGACTAATGGTTGTCCCTATTCCGACCCGCAGCAACTTAAAGAAACCTTTAAACTTTTACTTATTGGCGCATTAGCGCACCGCCGTGCCGTAGCCAATCAATTCCGCTGCGCCATGGGCGACCTGAGTAGTACCAAAGCGCACCCCGATCACTGCTTTCGCCCCCAACGCTTCGGCCTTGGCGCACAAGCGCTGACTCACCTCCTCAAGCGCTTTGTCGATGAGTTGGGTATAATTTTTCAGTTCGCCACCTACCGTCCAGTTTTTGAAATTGGCGACAACATCCCCGCCCACCCAGCGGCTAACGCAATAGGAGACGGTGACCAACCCAATCACTTCGCTGCAATCTCCCGGCAAGGCCTCAATCGACAATAGTTTGACGGGATTAGCCATCGCTCTTCTCCCCTTTGATAAGCTTTGGAGTCGATTCCAGTTGATAGGCGACCGGTTGCAGCGCCGTGGCAGGGTAAGCGGTCGGCATCGGAGCGGCGGTGGGTGCCAATGACGCTTTGGTGCGGGTACTCCAGCGAAAGATGCGCAGTGCAATGCCGGCAAGGATAAATAGCAGCAGCAGCGAGATCACTAGCGGCAACCAGTGGTAGAGAGTTCGCGTCAGCCACTTGGGTACCCAAGGGTAGTCGGTAGCAAACTGTACCAAATCAGCATCATATAACTCTTCATAGCTGTAGCTATCCTTAACCAAAGCTAACGCACCCAAGGCAAGTTGCCGGGCATGATCACCCGCTTGAAGATTGGGATAGTAGTGGCGGTAGAGGGCAACCCCCGCTTTGCCGTGATCGCGATAGATGGTCGCCAATACCGGCTCATTTTTTAGCGTGCGAACAAATTGGTCACGCTCACGCTCGCTGCCATAGGTCATCACTTCATGGTAATAGCTCAATACCGGTTCAGTCATCTCACCGCTGGCAAATAACCCGTGCAGGTCGGCAAAGTTGAGTTGTTCAATAAGTTGGCTAGCCAATGCCGGTTCACGCTGAGCGATGGTGGTTAACTGCGCCAACAGTGGTGAATCCATAGCGTTAACCAACTCAGTCATGCTCCATCGCTGCACGATGCCGACTACTAAATTGGGGGAGTGTGCTTGCAGCACTGCCAGTTGCGGCAGCAAATTTGCGTTATCGAGCAGGTTGAGCAGTTGCACTTGAGCCACGCCCAGCGCTTTGAGCTGTAATATCACCGCCTCATGGCGTTTTAACTGCGCAAAGCGATGACGATTCCAGCCTGCCTGCTCACTTAAATCAAACTGCTGCTGCCACGCCAGCCAAAAGCCCTGTTTGGCAGCCGGTTCACTCTCTGATAACCGATATTGGCGAAAGAGGGTAACAATCGTCTGCAACGGCTGATTGCTCTCGATTATCAACGCAGTGGGTTCAATCCCCATCTCAGCGGAGGCCTCCACCATCAACACTCCCCACTGTTGATAACGCGGCCATGTCTCCTTTTTATGGCGCTCAGCTATCTTCCCCAATAATTTAGTCGGTGCCGTTAGCGGTAACTCATTGCGCATCTGTAGCATCTGTTCGGGCGAGAGATAACGAATCGCCCCCACTCCGAACTGCTCGGCCATTTTGACGACATCCTCGCCAATTTGGGTTAACGAATCGCCCTGATTAGCGCGCTGGTTCACATAGTCGCCCATCGCCGGATTGGCGTATATCATCTCTGGAATTTTCAGGAGATTTTCGATCTCGGCCAGGGTCTTTGAACGCACCGTTTCCATTTCGTTGCGCAGTTGTGTTAGCAGGACGCTTTTGCCGCTGCCCTCTTCGCCCTGAATACTCTGCTGATAGAGAAGGTCGCTATTAACCCCGTTTTGATACTCGGCAATAAAGACCTCTCGTAACTCCAGCTCCATGCCCGCTTTCGCCTGCGAGGCATCCCAGACATCTTTGGCGATGAGCACCCAACCGACTATCGGCACCGCTTTGGAGAGCACGCTACCGAGAATTTTCGCCACCACGGTACGCATAATCACCCGCTGAATACTCTTGCGCATCAGCAGCATCAGCGCACCACTGGCTGCTGCCATGCCACTGGGTATTTCGACGCTCTGATTGGATGCTATCAACTCATCCAACAACCGCTGCCGCTCCTGCTGGCTAATTTGCAGCGCAACAGTACGAATCGTCGCCACATCGAGCGTCTCAAAATAGTCGTGGGTCAGATCGGCCAACGCTTGCGCCAAACGGTTCACCGCCGCTTCGCCCTGCTGGTTGGCATAGTCGGCAAACGCCTCACTCTGCTGCTCTAAAAACGCCGTCTGTATCGGCTCAATGCGTTGAAAAGCGCTGTCACTAAATTCGCTGATGATCTGGTTAAGCTGCGCATTCACCGGCTCATTATCGGGTGGGCAATCTTTAAACCAGCACTTCACTCTATCCTTAAGCGTATCCCATACCGCTGTTACTTTGGCGGAGAGCACATCCATGCTGTCTTGGGAGATAGTCACCTGACTGAGCTCGGTGGCCACCTTTTGATGGAAAGCGGCAAACTCCCCATGGCGTTCAGATGAGTGCCAATAGCGGTCAAAACTTTCGGTCAGCTCACGCTCATAGTCGTCGATATTGATCGCATTGATAGCATCTTGTAACTGATCGCGCTGTTTGCGGGAGATCACAATGATTTCGCTCAGGGCGGCTTGTGTCGCCGGATCGGTGCTATCGGCGCTGGATCTGGATAGGGTTGCCACCGCCTCGTTAAAGGGTTCGGGCTGCGCCGCCACCACAACACCACTGCTGTAGTTGAGGGCGAAAAAGAGCAGGATAGCCTGTTTGTGCATCGATGTGACTCCATGATGTTATACGGTAGTAGCGTGCATTATCCACGCCTACTGCGACAGGTGGTGTCGTGCGGTAGATTTTCTTTTGCAATGGGCAGCGTCACCTCTGCTAATGCCAGCAAGCAGAGCAGACTACGCGCCCGACTGGCACCGACATAGAGCCAGTCGGGGTGTTGTGCCGCCTGTTTGGTAATACCAACCAAGATCACCACATCAGCCTCTAACCCCTTGAAGCCGTGAATGGTGCCGACCCTAAGCTGCTCTGTGCTAGTAACCATCTCAGTAGTCAGTGGATAATCGCGCAACCCCTCCACCCAGGTCGATTGCGGATTGGTATGGCGATAGGGGGAGAGGATGACGATTTGCCCCAGATTGAGTTGCTCTTTATGCAGCAGCTGTTGCAGACGTTGACGCAGTCCAACGGCCATCGCAGCAAAATCGGCATAGTAGTCGATGATTGGCGCAACTCCCTCATCCACCCGATAATCGCTAGACCGAACCTGACCCAGTTGCGCCGCCAGTTCGCCAATGGCTCGGGTGTTACGCAAATTGGTATCGAGCCTATAGGGTTCGGCGTTAAAGGGCGGTTCCCAAGGGTGGCCATCTTGATAGATCCCCTGCTGCCGATCGTAGAAGCAGTACCAAGCGTAACCAGGACGACCAAGCGCCTCCAGGGCTATCCACCAGGCGATATCAAAATCGGCGGCTTCATCGATAATAAGCGTGTCGTACATCGGCGGCAACGACTCGGCAGCAGTCAGGAGCAGCTCCGCCGCCTCTTCACGAAAAAAGTGGCTCTTCGCTGCCTCCCCTTCCGGCACCTGATAAATGAATCCAGCCTGTTCGACAACAAGGCGCACCAATTCATGGAAGTGATTCACCTGAATAGCGGGAATATCAACTAACAACTGCTGCAAATAGAGTGCTAAATGACGGTTATAGCAGGTGAGCAGTACCGTTTTACCTTGTGCCGCATGCTCTTTGGCCAGCGTCACCGCTAACAGAGTCTTACCCGTTCCAGCCCCCCCTTCGATGAGTAGTCGGGATTGCCTACGTAACACTCTTAATACCGCAAGCTGCGCTTTTGTAGCTTGATAGAGTGCGGCACTGCTGCACTCAACGGTATGGGCTAACGGCACCAACTGTTGACAATCGGGAGCGAGAAGATCCTTCAGCTGCTGCTGTTGACGACGGCTCCAGGCGACCGGCTCGGCGACTGCCTCCCGAAACAGGCGTTTAAGTGCCACTTCAGGTTGGGCAAGTGCCTGTCGGTCGAGCAAAAAAGCACGCGAGGGAGCCTCAGCACCAGGCAGTGGGGCGTGCCAGCTCACTTCAGGAAACCAGACTCCGTGAGTGATGGTTAACGATGCCATAGCGTTTGCCCCTAAACGCTGTGCTAATTTTTCACTCAGGGCATAACGGTTGCGTCGCGCTTGCGAGAAGGGAGATTGCTTCATGATCTGACCAGAAGCGTAATACCACTGACCATCGCGAATAGTCACGCTGCCAGCTTTAATCTCCAGCACAACGATACCGAGGTGCGGATGAAAGACAACCATATCGGCCTCACCTATCGATTCACCCCGCTGGGTTAACAGCCGCCACTCAATAGTGGGGTAGATCTGCCACGGCAATGGCAGTTGCGCCAATGCCGTCAAGACACAGCTTTCGGCACGTTCACCTGCGAATAGCGCTGGTGATGTAATATTTGAATAATCTGGCAACGCCTAAAACTCCCAATGGTTATCCACAATTAACCCTACCATTTTTAACCAAGGCAGTCATTTTGGCGGCGATATCTATTTTTTTATGCTCCTGCCTTTTAGTTAAAGGCAGGACAATAGTAGCACTGTCTCAATGAAAAAAGAGACCCAATCACTGTTCAACTACAATTGTGGCAAGCTATTTCTTACTGGACGGGTAGATAATTCAGCGTAGGCGTTTGGATTTCCTATCCTTAGGATTACCAGACCCCGCTTAATATCGTGTCTGACCCCATTTAAGAACCTTTAAGGGTGTGGTGGCAGCGGGGATTAAGTATCACTCGCCGCTTCAGCGCAATTATCCATGGTTATTTCAACACGATTGCGACCTAACCGTTTCGCCTCATAGAGCGCTCGGTCGGCTCTGGCGAGAGTCCGTTCCAACGTTTCGTTAGTGGCAGATCGACAGGCGACGCCAAAACTTGCGGTGAGCTTACCGATGACAAGTCCGCCAAGCGATTTCCCGATTAACTGGGTGCGTAACGTTTCACAAATCTGTTGTGCCTTATCGATCTCCGTTGCAGGAAAGACCAACAGAAACTCCTCCCCACCATAACGAAAAGCGATGTCAGAGGCGCGTAGCCGTGCTTTTACCAGAGCAGCGCACGCCTGTAACACCTGATCTCCCCGCAAATGGCCATAGGTATCATTCACCTGTTTAAAGTAGTCAATATCCATAATCGCCAAACTGCAGGGGGCGCGTTGACGATCAGAGGAAGCGTAAACCCTTGCCACGAACTCATCAAGATAGTGACGATTATAGAGTCCGGTCAACGCATCATGTGCCGCCAAATCCTTTAGTGATCGTGTCTGGCGAGCAATCACCCCCTCAAGACCCTCTACCGCCTTTTGCAGCGCGAGAAACAGCAGCCCTTCGATAAGCAGATAGGCGATAATCGCATAACCGATATTCACTTTAAGATCATGATAGAGATCACTGACCTCCGCATCCACCGGTAGCCAAGCGACCACGGTTCCGACCGCTGGTCGCTCCGCCTGTATTAAACCGAGATAGTCACGCAACTCAAACGCGGTAAAGGCCAACGCCTTGCCATTCATTTGAAACCAGTCACTTTTTTTATCCCGCACCAGTTGTGCGATACGCTCATCTGCTAGATAGCTTCTTATCTCAGGATGCAGGGTCGCCTCGATAAAATGACCATCGGACAGAAAATCATCGGGCGGGATCATCGCCAAACGGTCGGGAAAGTAGGTCTCCTCAAGGTGCGATTTCGCTAACAGCACAGCGATGCTGGCCCCCCCCGACTTCTCGATTAAATCGAGCGTATTGTGAAAAGAGGTCCCTGCCTCCAGCACCCCGATAAAGGAGGGGTTTGCAGCGGTGTCGGGAAGATTATTAACCGGTGACACCCCACGAATACCACAGATGATACGGCCACACTCAAAACCGCCAGTATGTTTCTGTTCGCGAATCGCATCCATAATCGTATGTCGGACATCATCCAGACTATCGCCGAACTTCTCCGTGGCATGAACCCGTAAAAATGAGGTTGCCTGCTCGCCAATCTGAAAATGGAGCTGTCGGGTATCATAAAGCTGGCGCATCTTCTGCCAGGGATCATTCACCAACGCCAGCAGATGCGCTCTCGCCTGACGCGACTTTTCTCCGCCAAGGCCGCCCCCCTCCGCTTCCACCGTCTGACGACCGAGGCTAAAGGCCTGCTGCACTTCGGGCATTGCAGCGATAAACGTCGCAATTTGCTGCATACGCAGGGAGGTATTAGCCACCTCCATCGCAAAAAGATTGCGCAGGTTCTCGGCGCGCTGCTCGATATGGGTGTGAAAACGGGCCTGTTCGGCACGATAATTAATCAGCACAAAAAGCGCATCACTCACCGCAAGCAGCAGACTGAGGGCGAGAAAGATTCGGGTTCTTGTGGAGAAGTGACGCATCATTAGTGTGTTAAAAAGAATCTGTAACGAGCCATTCATTATAGGCCTGACGCGGGAATAAATCAGATCTGAATCTCATTTTTCTGATGACGGGTCTGCATTTTTCCCGGCACCCCTTTGCGGCCTCCATGCCCGCTCAGGATAATCTCGGGTACGACAAAACAGCATTACGAGTCGTTGGGAGGCGTTACGTTTTCCCTGCTGCATCGTGGTGTTCGATGGCATCAAGCCGTTGTAACGCCAACCCAAAGTCATAGTTTTCCACAGCAGCTAACAGCGGGCGCAACGCTGCTTGCTGGTGACGGGGTAACTGTTGACTGATTCTGTTCACTATTTCGTTAGCTCGGGTATCATCCTCATGCAACAGTTGTCGCAACTTAAGATAGAGCTGACGGATCTGCTCTGCGCGCTCCAGTGACAGAGGCGCCTCATCGCCACTGGGCTGGTGATGATTGACTTCATCGTCACCGGCAATCAGCGTGCTGGGCGTTACCCAGTCGGCTAGGGTAATAATCAGTTGCCGATAATTAATCGGTTTGGTGATGTGTGCATTCATACCGGCATCCAGTGCTTGTTGACGATCGGTCGCCATGGCGTTAGCGGTTACCGCAATAATAGGCAAGCTGGCAAATTCAGTGGTCTGGCGGAGACGGCGGGTGGTTTCATAGCCATCCATCACCGGCATTTGACAATCCATCAGAATGCCATCAAAGTGCTGGCTTTCTAATATTTGTAACGCCTCCGCCCCATTATCCGCAAGCGTAACGATTATCCCCTGTTTTTCCAGCAGCGCCTTGACAAGCATTTGATTGGTTTTATTATCCTCAACGACCAGCAGATGCGCGCCAGAGAGCTTGGCCCCTGCCTGTAAAAACGCCCTATCATTTTGCGATCTGTCCGTGGATTTTGCGGCAAGAGGGGTGGCGCCGCGTGCGAGGGTAATCGCCTGATAGAACGTTGTCGGAGTAGCAGGAATTTCAAGAATTTGACCACGCTTAAGAAGCGGATGATCGGGTTCGGCATGACCCGGCAGCAGCCAGATTTGCGGTTGCTGCAGATTAGCGGCAATCTTGCTTGCCCACTCAGCATCAATAAGAAGAAGATCAGCACCCGGCAGGTCGGCAATATCCGCCACTTCACTTATTGTTTGACACTGGTAGCCAGAGGCCACTGCTATCTGCCGGAGTGACTCGGCAAGCAGCGGATTCGGGGAGAGAACCCACAGCGACAGGGGCGCTGATAACGGCAACGTCTCATACCAGCTTTTACACTCTTCACCGACGCCGCAGCGAACAGTAAAGTGAAAGGTGCTGCCATTACCCTGCTCACTCTCCAACCAGATCTCACCGCCCATCAAGTTGACCAGTTGGCGGCTAATGGCAAGTCCAAGACCGGTGCCCCCATATTTTCGGGTAGTTGAAGTATCTGCCTGGGAGAAGGATTGAAACAGCTGTTTCTGTTGCTCAGCGGAGATGCCGATACCGCTATCGCGAATTGAAAAAGCGAGTGTGACATGGGAGTGGGTACGCTCGGCCACTTGAACCGCCACGGTGACTGCTCCCCTGTCGGTAAATTTATAGGCATTATTGATTAGGTTAATCAGCACCTGCGACAGTCGTAACGAGTCGCCACTTATCAGAGCCGGCGTGACGGGATCAATTTGCCAGTAAAAACCAAGCTGCTTGTCACTCATCCTCTGACTGAAGAGATTGATAAGATTATGGACAACATCAGCAAATTCAAACTCGACTGATTCAACCTCAAGTTTGCCGGCCTCTATTTTACTAAAATCAAGAATATCGTTAATAATACCCAACAATCCTTCTGCAGAGCTGTTGACCTTTTCAAGAAAACTCTGTTGTCTGGGCGTTAATTCACTCTGCATCAACAGATAGGTCATGCCGAGAATCGCATTCATCGGGGTGCGGATCTCATGCGACATATTGGCAAGGAAGTCACTCTTGGCCTTGCTTGCCTCGTCTGCAACCTCCTTCGCCTCAGCCAATTCGCGTTCAATCTGTTTAAGATCGGTAATATCCCAGACAATTCCTGTCGCCAGCGTCGCCTGCCCCGCCGCGTCATAACTGAATTTGCCAACGGACATCACATACATCGTCCCCTGACCTGGCTTATTGACACGAAAACTGACGCGGTAATCGCTGATCTGATTAGTCATGGTCTCCCCTATCACTGTGCCGACCTCACGGGCATCGTCAGGATGAACATAGGTAAACCATTGCGCCATGGAGCCATCCAGTTCGACATCATCCAGTCCATAGAGATGAATCGTAGCGTGATCGGCATCCAGACGGTTTTCCAGCGGAAAATATTTCCACGTTCCCATCTTTGCTGACTCAAGTGCAATTTCAAGTCGCTCCCTCGCTTCGACAACCTGTTGCTCGGCCATCATCGCTTCGGTTACGTCCATCGTAATGCCATACATATCGGTCGGCGTACCGTCGGCATCACGCACCACATGGCCCATGGCATGAATCCAGACGATACAACCGTCGATTGGTCGCTTATAGGCATAGATGGCGTCGTAGCGCGGCACGCTGCCCGCCAGTGCGGCACCGTAGTTCTCGAAGGTGCGGGCCGCCGCCGCCTTGTCGCCAGCCTCGACATTGGCAAACCACTCGTTAATAAGGTGATAACGCCAAGCGGGACGCGGCGGATCGCCAAAAATAGTGGCGGCACGTTCAGAGGAGTTGTAGTACTCATCACCGGTATTGAGCGGAATATGCCAGTGCCCTGCTTTGGCCAGATCGAGTGCCTGATCATTCAGGAAATTAGCCAAACGCAGCTTCTCCTCGGCCTGCTTGCGCTCGGTAATGTCGCGGATTGAGGCGACAACCATCTTGCCATTGTCCATATCCACCGCCGAAAGGCCAACCTCAATGGGGATCTCTCGGCCACTCTTGGTAAGTGCCACCAGTTCGTTGCCCGCCCCCATGGCGCGCGACAACTGGCCCGAATGAATGAAGCCACTACGCTGGTCGGGATGCTGAGCACGGTAACGCTGCGGAATCAGCATCTCTATTTGCTGGTTTAGTAATTCGTCCTTGCGGTAGCCAAGGATGCGTTCAACCTGCTTGTTGGCCATGACGATATTGCCTTGCGCAGCGGCAACAATCAGGGCGTCCGGGGTCGAATCCATCAGCATGGCCAGTTGCTTTTCTCGCGCCAGGAGAATGGCCTCAGCTTTTTTCCGTTCACTGATATCTGTCACCATCGCAAACGTCCCAATGCGGTTGCCATCGGCATCGATCAAGGGTTGTGGGTTGATCAGACAAGGGATCTGGCTGCCATCCGGCCGCGAAAGGGCGACGTCATAGGCTCCCGTCTTACCCTCCTTACGCAAGCGAACCTGCTCCTTAAATATTGCCTGATTTTCTGCATTAGCGAACTCGAAGATGGTGTGTCCGACAATCTCTTCGGCTGTTCTCCCCACAATCTCGCACAAGGATTTATTCACTTCGATGATGCGGCTCTCAAGATCGGTGACCGCGATGCCTTGGCTGGCTGTTTCGACGATCTGTCGTATTTTGTATTCACGGACCTTAATATGCTTTTCGAGTTCTCTCTGTACCGTCACATCGCGGAAGCTGATCACTGCCCCGGTGATCAAGGTGTCGCGCAGGAGCGGTGTCGTGGTGTATTCGATGGGAAACGAAGTGCCATCCTTACGCCAGAACACCTCATCCACCACGGTGCGCGGCTGGCCATCGCGGGTGGTCAGATACATGGCACACGCTTGACGCGGGAAATCGCTGCCATCCGAATAGTGGTGATGGGTCTGGGCATGCATAAGTTGCCCCATTAACTCGCCGGGTTCATAGCCGAGCATACGCTCCGCCGCCGGATTGATGAAGGTCACCCGACCATCCATATCGAGGCCAAAAATGCCATCGGTCATACTCGCGAAGATCAGGCGCTGGCGCTCTTCAATCGCTGCGCGCTGCTGATATTCGGCGACCATCGCCTGTTTGCGCAACATCAGTTCAAGACTGAAGGTGATCACCGGCAGCGCTTCGGCCAGCAGATCATCCTGCAAGGGGGATGGCTCAAGATAGCCCACCTCGATAACTGCTTCGACCACGCCATCGACCAGCAGGGGAATGATGATGATCTCGCGCGGCTCTAGCGTCACTGTGGCGCTCTCGATGCCGAGATAGCCCTGCGGCAGATCGCGGCAGGTGATCATCTGCCCAGCCTCAACTGCAGCACCACCAAGGCCTTCGCCGGCGACAAATGCCCGGCACGCCGCAACGCCGATGTTGTAGCCTGCAACCGGGGAAAACAGCGCTGCAGCATCGCGCAGAAATAGCGCTCCCACGGTGCCCCCGAGTTGGCGTACCAACGATGCAAGCAGGGTGTTACCAAATAGTGCGACATTCGCATCACTCTCCTGAAGCTCGCGTGCCAGCGCCGCAGCCCAAGCCTTTAGCTCAAAATCGCGCTGGCGGCGGGCAGATTCAGTCTGCACCCGCGCCTCCGCCGCACGCATCGCCGCGACCATTGCACGCATACGGCGGTTGCCACGAAGTAGATAGAGACCAAACAGAATAATCCCGAGAAGGGTCGGCACGCCCCACTGCAAATAGGGAGAAAATGCCATCTCTTCAGCGCTCAACGCGATAGGCGAATCAATACTTTGCGCTGCCGCGCTAGCCGCCCACAGCGTGACAAGCAAGGTGACGATCATGGGTTGTAGCCAACGCCGCATAGTCGGTTCTATGGTCATCATGACTGACTCTCCGTGGTAGCGCTCGCCAGCGCGCCTTGTAGTAGCGCGAGGGCGGTATCAAAGTCATAGTTATCAAGCGCTTCTCCGATGGGCACCACAACGGTTGCGCCAAACAGTGACGCCAACATCGGGCGCAAGGTGGCAAACTCCTCTGCGGCATCGGAATCGTTATAAACCATCTGTGCCTGAAGTTTGTCGAGCGAACCTTGCAACATCGCCAGCGTCACCCACGGTTTTTCCGGGGTGCTCGCTGCTGCGACAGGTGGCGCTTCGCCCAACGTTGCCCGGATAACCGAAACTAGCGCCTCAAGTATTTCGTTGCAAGCCTGCAAGTCACTTTCGAGCGCCGCAAGGGTTGCACCCGCCCGAATGGCTGTCTCCAGACGTTTGGCGACCGCCTCTACCGCATTAGCGCCAATATTTCCCGAGACGCCTTTCAGCGTATGGGCATCGCGTTCTGCGGTGCTGCGATCATCGACACACAGCGCTGCGCGAATACGTTCCACGGCGTCAGCCTGCCCGGCACAATATTTTTTTAGCAGACTCAGATAGAGCTTGCGGTTGCCCGCCGTGCGGGTAAGACCGGTACTCATATCGAGACCCGGGATGGCCTCTGGAAGTGCATCTGCAAGCGCCGCAGCGTCAGGCGCGGCCATGGCTGCTGTGAGCGGTTGCGCCGCAGCGGTGACGGGATGACGCCCAGCGCTATCGCGTCGCGAGGCACCCCATTTTTCCAGCGTTTTATAGAAGCTCTCGGGATCAATTGGTTTGGTAATATGATCAACCATGCCCTCCGCTGCACAGCGTTCGCGCTCTTCAACCATGGCATGTGCCGTCATCGCAAGAATTGGCAGATCGGTGTAACGCGTCTGTTTCTTCAGTTCAATGGTCGCTTGATGTCCGTCCATCACCGGCATCTGAATATCCATCAGCACCAGATCAAAGGGGATCGGATCGGGAGCAGCAGCGAGGGTCTCCAGCGCCTCCTTGCCGTGATTGACGACCGTCACCTTCATCCCCTGACTCTCCATCAGTTCGACGGCGATCTGCTGGTTGATCTCGTTATCCTCAACCAGCAGGGCGTGAATACCGGCAATGTCAAATTGATGCGCGGCATGGCTACTTTGTGCCTGCAGCGCCGCACGCATCTGTGGCGCAAAGAGCTCTACCAGCGCATCCCACAGGTGTGACTGACCCACCGGCTTAACGAGAAAGGCGCGCGCTCCGGCACTCTCTGCCTCGCCGCGCACATCTTCAACACCAAAGGCGGTAACCATCACGATAGCCGGTGGACTCTTAAGCGATGCATCGGCAGTGATGCGCCGCGTGGTCTCGATGCCATCCATGCCCGGCATCCGCCAGTCCATAAAGATCACCTTATAGGGATCACCGACGTCGGCGCGCTGCACGGCGGTAATGGCCTCGCCGCCCGATTTCACAGCATCAACCTGCATCCCCATACTTTGCAACTGCTCGGTGAGAATTTCACGCGCCACCGGATTGTCATCAACAACAAGGGTGCGGTAGCCCTTGACCGATAACGGAACCTTGATTCTCTCCTTCTCGTTACCAACACCCAGCCAGGCGGTGAATTTGAAATGGCTACCGATCCCGGCCTGGGATTCGACCCAAATCTTACCCTCCATCATCTCCACCAGCCGCTTGCTGATAGTTAGCCCCAGTCCGGTACCCCCATATTTTCGGGTTGTCGAACCGTCGGCCTGACTGAAAGCCTGAAACAGTTTGCCCGACTGTTCCGGGGTCATGCCAATCCCGGTATCCTCGACATCGACCGCGAGTTGCACCCGCTCGGCGCTGTGCTGTGCAACACTCACCGAAATTTGAATATGCCCCGCTTCGGTGAACTTGACGGCATTATTCACCAAATTGGTCATCACCTGGCCGATGCGCAGCGGATCACCAATCAAGTTCTGCGGCACATCAGGAGCGATCCGGACAAGAAACTCCAGCCCCTTGTCATACGCCTTGTGTGCCACCAGGGTAGTCATATTGCCCATCACGTCACCCAGCCAGAATGAGGTGGCCTCCATATCCATCTTGCCAGCCTCAATCTTGGAGAAATCGAGTATATCGTTAATGATACCCAGCAGAGAGACCCCTGCGTTATGAATTTTCTGAATATAATCAACCTGTTTTTTATCCAAGTTGGTCTTGAGGGCAAGATGTGACATACCGATAATGGCGTTCATTGGGGTGCGGATCTCATGACTCATATTAGCGAGGAACATCCCCTTTGCGGTTGTCGCCTCCTCTGCACGGGCTCGAGCTGCCTCAACTTCAACACTCTTCTGCCTAATTTCGGCGTTAGCCTTCTCCAGCACATCGCGCTGTGCGAGAAGTTCTTGCTTCTGTCCCAGCAACTCCTGTTCGGATGATCGGATCTCTTCGGTCTGAGCCGCCAACGCCAGCTGCTGCTGCTGGCTCTCTTCCAGCAACTCCCGAGTCTTCTGATTACGCTCGAAAATCTCAATATTAAGGGCAATAAGCGGCAGCACCTCGTCAAGCAGATCCTGCTCGCGCTGCCCAAGTTGGCGCGTCGAGGCAACCTCAATCACTGCGGGTATCTCGCCACCCGCAAGGATCACCGGCGCTACCAGCAGAAAACGCGGTGTTGCCTCCCCCATTCCTGATGCGATACGAATGTAATCTGCCGGAACTTCAGACAAAGTAATAACAGATCGCTCTAGCACGCATTGACCAACAATACCCTCACCAATCGCAAAATGTTGTGAAAATCCCTTGCGCTGGCGGTAGCCATAGCTGCCAAGCAGCGCGTACTGCTGCGTCTGCCGATCACAATAGTAGAAGACGCCCACCTGAGCACCGAGGAGTGGCGTCAGCGTAGCCATTAACTGTCGAGCAAATTCCGCCATTGCATTTTGCCCCTGCAACACCGCAACCACTTCATTACTGCTGCTTTTAATCCAGTTCTGAGTCACCATTTCACGATAGAACCGCTGCAAAACAACCACCGCACGGGCAATATCACCGGTTTCATTTTGCATCTCCTGCCCGGGAATTACCCTGTCAATACTCCCTTGCGATAGTTCAACAATACTGTTTCGCAAGCGCTGCAGGGGATTGCTAACCGAGCGGAAAAAAATGACCGAGACGGCAACCATCAGAAGGACAACAGAGGTCAGTAATATGACTGACTGCATGACTCCCGCTGCATAGTTCTGTTGCTGGGTGGCGTTCAGCTCACGCACCCGAGTCGCGGCAAAGTTGCCTATTTTGTCGAGCGCGGCAGAGAGAGATAGCCAAGGATTACCCGGCGCCTTATCCTTGGTTCCAGCCCAGGCAACTTCCCGCTCGCCGCTACGGTCAAACGCTCCAATAAGATTTTTGTTATAGGCGATCAAACTTGCAAAGTGCTCAGCAACGTTATTCAGATCCGCTTTAGGACCTGTATAGGCATCGCGAAGCGTTGCCAAATCTGCGTGGAATTTCTCTATCAGCACTAGGTAGCGCGAATACGCCTGCTGCCGAAGTTCGCTATCCGTTTCGACAAGATAATCCCTCACCGTTTTTTGCACACGCAACAGGGTATATTTCATCTCCCCGACGGTATTGGTAACGGTATATGAAGCGTGGTAGAAACTGGTGAAATTCGCGGCCATCTGCTGCAGACGAGGAAACATCGAAAGACCGATAACAAGAATCCAGATGATGGCAAACAGGGCAAACAGCCCCAAAAGACGTTTAACGGAAAACCCCTGAAGTATGGCGATTAGTCTGTTCATGCTCTCTTGTTATATCCTGTTTTGACTGACACGGCGTGCCGCAGCGCTGGGGAGATAGACCGCATCACCACAGGGTCTGAAATAGGCGTCCGCATAACTCATTCCACCCTCAACGCGACTTAACAGCAGCAAGCCATCCGGCGTCAGCAGTGTTGAAAATTTCTCAAAAAGATGCACCCGGGCAGAATCCGAGAGATAGATCATCACATTTCGACAAAAAATCGCATCAAAGCGGTGACCGCTCTCACCAACCGGCCACTGCGCGGCGAGCAGGTCATTCGGCACATAGCGTACCATTTTACGCAACGCCTCCCCTACCCGCCAAATTTTACCGCTCCCCATTCTCAAGGGGTGAAAATAACGTTCGCGCAACTCATTAGGAAGCTCTCTTAATGCGTGATCACGATAGCGCCCCTGCTGTGCATCTGCCAGTGCAACCGTATCAATATCGGTTGCAAGAATCTCTATGGTTGCCGCCAACCCGGTCACCCGACAAGCCTCAGCCGCGGCAATGGCCATTGACCAGGGCTCTTCACCACTGGCGCACCCTGCTGACCAGAGATGCACACGGGGTTGCAGCGACCCCCTCTTATCGACTCTTTTACGCAGCGAGATAATGACATGCTCCATTAGAATATGGAAATGCTCAGGTTCCCGCCAGAAATAGGTGTAGTTCACCGCCAGCGCATTACGCAGTGCCTGAATCGCTTCATGCTCACCCCGCTCTGCCTTTTGCAACAGAGTCTCCAGAACCTTCTCACCCCGAACCACCATAAAATCTGCCACACAGCGATGCAGATAATCATCACGCTCCCCCGCTTTTAATAAACCCGAAGCAGAGGCAATTACCCGAGTGACCCGCTTTAACAACCCTTCGCCAGAACTGCTGCTAGCTGAGATCGGTTGCGTTTTTTGCATTAAATCTGATCACCCCAATGATTCATGACCTTTTATCCCCATCACATATACCCTTTCTCCTTGAAATTGTTGGTTCGTTGACTTCATGCGGTCAGAAACATTTATTTACCTATCCTCTTATTATAGGTACATCAACTAATGCAATGTTAAGATTAAACACCCTATTCACAAAATGGGGTATTCCTCATCTGCATAAGAGTACTGCCATGACACGAAAAATTGAGACCAACGCCACCATTCTCGCCGTTGACGACACACCGGATAATCTTGATATTGTGCGGGCGGTGCTTAAAGAGAGCCAGCATCGGGTATTGTGTGCCGTTAACGGCGAGGTTGCTCTGCGACTGGCAGAGGAGAAATCCCCCGACCTCATTCTTTTGGATGTCATGATGCCCAACATGGATGGCCACGAAGTTTGTCGGCGGCTTAAGGCGAACCCTGAAACCTGCGATATTCCGGTGATCTTTTTGACGGCTCTCACCGATGCCCGAGATGAACGCATTGGCCTTGAACTTGGCGCCGTTGACTATATCGCCAAACCGATTAGCCCCCCCATTCTCACCGCACGCGTTAACACGCATTTAAGTCTGAAACGGGCCCTTGATGCCATGGCGCTACAGAATAAACGCCTCGAAAACGAGGTTCACGAACGCCAGCGTGCCCAGGCGGAAGTTGCCGACAGCATTCGTTATGCGAGTCGCATTCAACAGGCAACGCTCCCATCCGATAAACTGTTTCAAGCGTTTCTCGGTGACTACTTTCACTGGTGGCAACCGCGTGATGTGGTGGGCGGTGATCTCTACTGGGCACGACGCTGGGGTGATGGTCTGTTGTTGGCTTTAGGGGACTGCACCGGTCACGGTGTACCCGGTGCGTTAATGACGATGGTCGTCTCCGGTGCCATTGATCGCGCCCTGCAAAGCACACCTGCAGGCAGTGTCGGTGCGCTGCTTGCCGCCATTAATCAATCTATTAAGGACTCACTTGGACAGCACGATCTCTCTGAAGGTCACTCCGACGACGGTCTGGAGATGGGTGCCTGCTTTATCACCGTCGCCAGCAATGAGCTTACCTTTGCCGGCGGCCGTTTTGACCTCTTTAAGCTCTCTGCGGGTGAAGTTGAGGTTATCTCCGGGGTACGGAAATCTTTGGGTTATCGCAGCATCCCTTACGACCAGACGTACCCACAGGTGAGTGTCGAGGTGGCTCCGGGAGATGCTTTCTACATGAGCAGTGACGGTCTTTTTGACCAAATCGGGGCGCAGGCAAAACGCGGTTTTGGCAAACGCCGCTGGCGCGAACTGATTATTGAGGTGGCAACCCTGCCATCCATGGCACAACAGCAACAGCGCATGGCGGAGATCTTTAATACTTTTCGCGGCGATGAAGCGCCGCGCGATGATCTTAGTGTGCTTGGTTTTGTCTGTCGCCAAGATGAGCCAAGATCCCTTTTTACGGGAGCAGCAGAACCTCGATAGGGCGACGGCGCTGCTTGATGGCGATGCGCAGCAACCGATTTCCCGCGATGCCTATCAAGATCTGGCAGTTGCCTATCAGGCGTTGCTGAAACAGAGTCGCCAACTGTTGCGCATCGGTGACCGTAACGAAGCCGCCCTAGCCAAAGCCCGCGCCGAGGCGGAGCATGCCAATCGCGCAAAATCGGAGTTTCTCGCCAATATGAGTCACGAGATCCGCACCCCGATGAACGCGATCATCGGTATGAGCTATCTGGCACTGCAAACCGACCTTTCGCCACAGCAACATAACTATATTCGCAAGGTGAACGACGCGGCGAACGCCTTGCTGGGACTGATTAACGATATTCTCGACTTTTCCAAAATTGAAGCCGGAAAACTGGAAGTAGAGCATATCGACTTCACCATTGACGAAGTTTTTGACTCCCTTGAGACACTGATAGCCGCCAAAGCCAAAGAGAAGGGGATCGCCTTCACCACCCACCTTGACGCCACACTGCCGCACCTTCTCATCGGCGACCCGCTGCGCCTTGGACAGATCCTTACCAATCTTGCCAATAATGCGGTTAAATTCACCGAACACGGCGAGATTGCGATTAAGGTCATCCCGCTGCAGCGTGACGATGATCGCATCGCTTTACAGTTCATAGTGAGTGACACCGGTATTGGACTCAAACCAGAGCAGATTGCACGGCTGTTTACCGCTTTTGAACAGGCGGATGGTTCCACGACCCGCAAATATGGCGGCACCGGACTGGGGCTCTCCATCTGCAAACAGTTGACCGAACTGATGGGCGGCACCATTCGTGCCGAAAGTAGTTTTGGTGAGGGGAGCCAATTTATCTTTAGCATTTGGCTTGGCGTTCAGGCGAATCAGTTGCGCCAGGAGAGGCACCCGGGAAATACACAGCAACTTGCCACAAACATGGCAGCACTGCGCGGCACCCGCCTGTTGCTGGCTGATGATAATCCGCTCAATCTTGAGTTGGCCGTTGAACTTCTCAGCAGTGCCGGTATTGCAGTCACCACGGCGGTCAATGGTCAAGATCTACTGCAGTGCCTAGAGCGGGATCGCTTTGATGCGGTCGTTACTGACCTGCAGATGCCGGTGATGGATGGCTATGAGGCGTGTCGCACCCTGCGCAGCGATAGCCGTTTTCAGCATCTTCCGGTGATCGCCATGAGTGCCGATGTTTTCCATAATGACTTAAACCGGGCGACAGATGCGGGGATGAATGATCACATCGCCAAGCCGATTGATATTCCAAAAATGTTCCAAACTTTGGCAAAGTGGATTAAACCTACGGCTACCGCGCATCGTGGCAAACCACAAGCGACGGCGACCACTCTGCCTGATAATCCGTTCTCTGCCAGCCCCCCCGATGGCATCGACACCGCTGCGGGGCTTGTTAACTGTAACGGCAATCCGACACTCTATCTGCGTATACTGAACGGCTTCATAGAGAGCTACCAGCACTTTTTGCCTGATTTTAGCAAGGCGTACCAGAGCGATATTCAACAGGCTGCCCGTCTTGTTCATACGCTAAAGGGGTTAGCTGCAACGATTGGTGCCACTGCCTTAAACCGCTCTGCCGTCGCGCTGGAGCAGGCGATACGCGACAAAGTGGATGTTAAAACCGCCGTCAAGGCGACCGTTCGGGAGCTGACACAGGTCTTGGCAGCGATTCACACAGTGACAGCGCGTGCCACGACGCAGCCGCAGCCGCCAGCCACCTCGCTGGCAACCACTGATATTCTGAATGAGGTAGAGAGGCTACTAAGCCTGCTGCAAAATGACGACACCGCTGCCATTCATGTGGTGGAAAAACTTCTTGCCCACTGCCCCGGCAGTCAAGAGCAGCAGCTGTTACAACAGATCGCCAGCTACATTGCAAAATATGATTTTGAGCCAGCCCTAACACCGGCACAGCAACTGCAACAGCTTATTAGATGACCACCACCGACATAACCCTACGCGGGCGGTAATGCGACGGTTACCGTAGTGCCCTTCGCTTCAGAGCTCTCAAAAGTGATTGTCCCTTTCATTACAGTGGCCATTAGACGCGCAGAGTAGGTTCCCAGACCGACCCCCTCCTCCTTGCCCGCGGTGACATACTTTTCAAAAAAGCGATCGCGAATCGACTCGGGTATGACGCCGCTATTATGAATGGCAACCGTCACCATCCTCCCCTTGGCAATTGTCACCGTCACCTCATCATTGTCGGCGGAGGCCTGCAGCGCATTGAGCAGCAGATTATAGAAAAGCGACATACATAGAAGCTCCTCGGCCATAACATAACTACGACCATTGGCATCTTTTACCGTAATACTCTGTGCACGGGAGGCGGCGACCCGCTCCATCCCCTTCGCCACTTTGGCGATAACACGAGTGATACCAATCTTGCTCGGGACAAAATCGTAGCTGCCACTCTCCATCTTATAGAGATCAAGCGATCGGTTAATCAGCTGCAGCACCTGCTGTACGGAGAGTTCAACCTCTTGCGCCAACTGTTGCCGCTGTTGCACAGATACCTCATTCGTCGTTGCCAACGCCTCAACCGCAGCGAGCGCCACCGAGAGCGGCCCTTTCAGATCGTGGCGGGTCATGCGGTTAACATCTTCAAGCAGACGCGCATTCTCAATCTGCGCCTGGAGTTGATCCTCCAGCCTGTAGAGGTTCTCCCGCAACTGCATATGGGCTTTCACTCTCGCCTTGAGAATCGCCGGAACAGCGGGTTTACTAATATAGTCAACCGCCCCGACCGCAAAGCCGTTTGCCATATCAGCAACTTCCCCTTTGGCAGTGAGAAAGATCACCGGTATATCCGCCGTCTCTGGATTGGCCTTTAAGCGACGACAGACCTCATAGCCATCCATCTCCGGCATCATCACATCAAGGAGAATCAGATCTGGCGGTTCACTGCTGCAGATTCGTAACGCTTTCTCGCCACTAATCGCCGCCTTGACCCGATAGAGTTCACTTAACCCCCCGGACAACACATCAATATTGCTTGGGATATCATCCACTACCAGAACAGTACGTTTGACATTATGATGACCGCTGGCAAGCGGTTGCGACTGTTTGCGTCGCTCTGCGGCAGCGCTACTATCGTCTCGAGCGCTGCGTTGCGATAGTGTCAGGGGCACCTTACCCGCAATAATGCGGTTTAGCTTTTCGCGAAAGATCATTGGGGTGAATGGTTTTAGAATAATATCGGTCACCCCTGCGGCAATAGCGCTCATCACCTGCGCCTTCTCCGCATCGCCGGTAATCATAATCACCGGCGTTTTTGCCGTTGCTGGATTACCACGCACTGCACGCGTCAACTCGATACCATTCATCATCGGCATGATCATATCGGTAATGATATGGTCAAATGACTGCTCCTCCATTGCCTTTAACGCTTTGGCACCATTTTGTGCCATCGTCACCTTGGCGTGCCCCATACCGATCAGGATTTGCCTTACTGCACGGCAAATCGAGTCAACATCATCGACCACCAGAAAATTGAGTTCACTCATGCCCCCTCCCGATCATCACCTGTTGGCGGCTCAGTGGAACAATCACGAACACTCAAATCCGATTAACGACACATCATCACGCCGTTTCTCTTCACCCATATACGCCACCATCTCGGCATAGAGGGTATCCCCAACCTCGGTAATCGGCCGCTGCCGCGACGCTAGCAGCAGCTCCATAAAACGCTTTTTACCCAACATGCGTCGCTTCTCGCCGCCAACCTGATCAACCAAACCATCCGTACTCATAATAAAACGACGCCCGGCAGGTCGCTCTACAGAGGTATTGGTATAGACAGTCTGGTGAGGCACCGCCCGGTAGGCGATGCCCCTCTTGTCGCCCTTAACCTCGACCACCTCCCCCTCAAGGTCGTGATAGAAGAGGGAGAAGCGTGCCCCCGCGTAGGTGAGCGAGCCGCCATGTCGGGGAATATAGACCATGCCGAGTTCGATACCATCATCAGAGTCTCCTCCCTCACGATGCTGTCCCAGAGAGAGCTGCATGGTACGGTGCATATGCCCTAACAGCGCTGCACAATCCCCTTCGTTAACCAGATCGATAGAGTGCTCCAGCGCTCCGTTAGAGATAAGCGTCATAAATGCGCCCGGCACGCCATGCCCCGTACAATCACCAAGAATAACGTAAACGCCTGCACCCCACTCAATTATCCAGTAGATATCGCCACCAACGACATCACGCGGCTCCCATGTGATAAAGGCATGGGGCAGCATCTTACTAACCTCGGTATCCCGCGGCAGAATAGAGCGCTGAATACGGCTGGCGTACTGTATCGAGCCAGTAATCACTTCAAAGGCATCTTGCAGACGATGTTCCGCCTCTTTACGTTCGCTAATATCGCGCAACACCCCGACATAGAGTCGAGTTTCATTCAAATTCACTTCGCCAACAGAGACCTCAAGAAAGATCTCATGTCCATCACGGTGTTTGCCGATTCGCTCTCGCGGCCCACGACCGACGATCTCTCCCTGACTCGTGCGGGAGTAGCGAGCCATATAGCGATCGTGCTGCATCGCCTCCTGCTGTTGCATTAACATTTTGATATTTTTACCGACAATCTCCGCTGCCGGATAACCAAAAATAGCCTGCGTAGCACGGTTGGCTGATTCAATAATGCCATATGGGTTAATACTGACAATCGCATCCTCAACGTTATCCATCACCGTGCGAATATGTGCCTCGCGACTGGCAAGCATCTGGGTACGCTCTTCAACCCGCTCCTCTAGCGTACGATTAAACTCAATCAAGCGCTCCTTCTGCTTCTCAATATCCGCTGTTTTCGCGGCAACCAGACGCTGCAGTCGATAGTTATTCCAAGTAAAAAAGATGAAGATAACCAAGACACCCAGCGCCAACTTCCAGAGCAGTGCGTAATCAAAGCCATCACTCACTTTCAAACCGACCCAACGCTGGCGAATGGTATTCAGATCAGCATCGGGTATCGCTGCAATCGCCTTATTAATAATAGAGAGTGCGGCATCGGGAAGATCCTTGCGCAGGGCAATAAAAATATGGCGCCGTTGGGGTAACCGCATCGCCACTTTAAGGTTATAAAATCCCTCCTGATTAATGATATAACCGGCAACTTCTAGGTTATCGACATAGGCGTCGATCTTCTTGCTCAGCAGCTGCTGAATACCGTTCATCGTCCCTTGAACCGGTACCAGAATCAGCTTGGGATATTCGCGTTTTAACATCGCCTCTACGGATGTTCCCTGGGAGACGCCAACCCGCATACCCTGGAGTTCGCCCAGATCATTAATGAATCCGGCATCGGCACGCGTAAGAATGCCATCATTTAACTCAAAGGTACGACTACTGAAATTGAGAAACTTCTCCCGCTCTGCTGTTTTACTAACGGCGGCGAGCATCTGTACCTCACCCTGAGTCGCCAGCGCCACCGATTCACTCCACTTCTCCGTCGCCACCAACTCAAAATGAATTCCCGAGAGATCGGCAATTTGCTGCAGCAGATCTGCCATCATCCCCTCATAGCGCGATCCCTCACGGTTAATGCCTTCAATAGGGAGCCAGTTGGGATCGACGGCAAACTTTAGCGTCGGTCGGGTTAAGAGGTACTGTCGCTCTTGATCCGTCACATCGAGGCTGCCCGATCCGCCCTCAACGCTGCTCATCCAGTGCGACGCTATCAGACGACGATCTTCCTGGGAGAGATGCCTTAATGATTGATTAAGGATCTCGACCAGCGGTTCATACCCCTTTTTAACCCCCATATGCAGATGATTGGGACTACGTTCGGGAACAAGATTACGAATTTCGATGTTGGTAATGAAGTATTTACCCATGTTATAGGTGGTCGAGGGATTATCATTAATCATCGCCAGGGCCTCACCGGACTCCACCAGACGCAGCGCATCAATAATAGAATCAGCCTCATGCAGAACTATCTCCGGATGCTTGGCGCGCAGCCAGTCAACAACCTCATACCCCTTAACAACAGCCAGCTTGCTCCCTGCCAACGCCTGCATTGAGTCAATTTTTGCAGTTTCACGACGCGTAAAAAAATAGTCTGAGAGTGTCAGATAGGGCTGGGTGAAGTTAATAAACGACTCACGTTCACTGGAAAAGTTTAACGCAGGCAGCATATCTATCTCGCCTGTTTGCAGCGCATCGAGGAGTTCGTTCCAGCGCAGACCGGTACGCACCTCAAACTTAAGGCCAGTCATTTTGGCAATTAGGTCGAGGTAATCTTTTGCAAGACCCGCATACTCGCCCCGCTCATCAACATAATCAAAGGGTGCCCAGTCCATTTCGCCGCCAACGACAATTTTCGGATGCTCGGCTATCCAGTCACGCAACGCTTGGGGGAGGATTAACTGTTGATTATCAATGTCGCCAATCACCCAGCGTTTGCGAATAGCGCTCATTTCAACCGGGGTAACTGCGGCCAGTGCCTTACTGAGAATTCCCTGCAACAGGGGCGCATTGTTGCGCACTGCGATATGGAGTTCGGTGGCATGGGGATTATCCGCTGCGAACTCTCCCTTAACATTAATCCCGGAGAGGAGCAGATCATTAATGGTGTAATTATTAACGAGGCGAGAACCAATGGTGGCATCAGCACGACCATAGGCGACGGTTCGCAGCGCTTCGGCAACATTGCCAACCACTAAGCGTTGAATGAGCGGGTATTGATCACGCAACAGTTTTTCCTGAAAAAAACCATCTACCACTGCTACTTTCTTGCCCGCAAGTGACTCAATGTCACTAATGCTGGGGTCACTGCTCCGAGCAAAAATAGCATTGGGGTTTTCCATCATTTTACCTACATAGAGCAGGTGTTGTGCGCGATCTTCGCTATGGGCAATATTAAGCATCACATCGAGCTTACGATTCATTGCCATGTTAAGCAGATCACTCCACTCACCGGTCACATACTCAATTCGTGCGCCCACTTTCTCTGCCATTAGGTTCATTAAGTCAACCGAAAGACCGGCAGGCGTTCCATTATGGTTGAAGTTAAAGGGGGCGAAATCGCGCTCGTTATGTACCCGTAGTACCGGATTGACGGTTAACCATGCCAACTCCTCACTGCTGAGCAGTACCTGCCCTGCTGCCACCTCAAAACAGATGCGTACAAGACCGATATCATCCCCGTCATGGGTGATGGCGGACTCCACCACAGCCTGCTGCTGGGCACAAGCCTCGGGCAACGGCTGATTATAGAGAGCACTCTCTTTGTGGAGTTGATAGGTCCAGAAGGTGGAGTTATCGAGCATATCGATAATCGCCACCGAGCGAATGTTACTTTTTTCTCGCAGGTAGGGGGCAAGCGCCCGTTGCAGCCCCTGTTGATTAAGCTCGAAGAGAAAGTTGGCAGAGATTCCGGCAATCGTTGCGGCATCGCGTGGTGATGCCTGCAGGGTGGTTATTCCCAACAGAGTGATTAACCACAGCCCGCTGAAAAAATAACTTAAAAAACGTCTCACCACAAATCACTCCTGCCCCTAAAGGCGATTAGGGTATCTGCGCATTAAGCGCAGCAATAACCTCGTCATCCACCATTTGGGAACAGATTAAATAGCGAGAACTCCCCTCCGGCATCCCTGCTATCTCGAGTACCTCAAGCTGCTCGCGCTCTGGATGTTCAACCAGCAGCAGCGCCGCCTCTTCCTGGCTAATAAAAAGATAATCGCCACGTTTTTTAGCGATCAGCGTCAGCGAAGTCACATTATCGACACTCACATCATGGCGCTTGACCTGATACTGCGCCAACTTGGCATCCAGCACACTCCCGTAGGAGTAGGATGCTTTGCTGAGCAATTTCATCCCCTGTTGCTGCAACAGGGTATCGAGATCTTTTATCTGATGAATCGCGGTATCATCACGTCGGACAAGTACCCCCATCGGCTTATCATGATAGAGAGGACGGGTAAATTTAGCAAAAGCTTCCCGTTGCGGATTTTTAAACCAGCCCACCGCACAGAGAGGCGTAAGATTCGCCTGAATCTCATGAAGATGTCGATTCGAGGGCTTACTCTGCAAGGAGTAGGTGATTTTTGCTGCCTGAAGGGCATTGATTAGGGGCGTCGCCACAATACCGCTAATCGACTCCCCTTGCTCGCTGACATAGGGAATTCGCTCTTCAAAAATAATTTCCAGAGAGGGCGCTGCCCGTGCATGGGCAGAGATCAGTAAAGCTAGTAATAACAGTATTTTACCCATGATGTGACTCCCTAAAAAAGTTGATTTTAGACATCTATACCAAAAATCATTGGAAATGATGGAAGGCGGCAAAGTTACGAATCTCCATGAGCATAGTAACCTATGTGATTAGGGTGAGCAACTGCAGCGTGCGCAGCCTGCCTTTGGTGCAACGAACCACCGTTTTCAAGAATGACGGGGGTAAACGTTCAGACACCCTGCTTTTTTTACCCTCACCCCAACCCTAGTATGTTTGCAGAAACCGATGTTATGAGTTAAAACTAAGGTTTTCGGATGTGGCAGATCGCATACCCTCGGGGACGAATAGATCTCGCGGGAGAGCCAGGGTCGCCACATCTGTCTCAAATAACCCGAACAGTTGCCAGGGGGAAAACCCCGAATCTTTGCTAGGCTGGGAGAATGAGAAATGTCTGAAAATACTGTAAATAAAGAAGTTTTTGTGGGTATTGATGTATCTAAAGCCACGTTGGATGTCACCGTATTGCCTGACACCAACTGGCAATACGACAACAATGATGAAGGCCATAAAGCCCTAATCAAAGCGTTAATACCCTTAAAACCTAAGTTGATTGTCATGGAGGCCACAGGCGGTTTGGAAATGCCCGCAGCTGTTGCGCTCAGTAACGAAAAACTGGCTGTTGCCATTATCAATCCGCGACAGGCGAGGGACTTTGCCAAAGCGATGGGACGCCTTGCGAAAACCGATGAAATCGACAGCGAAAGCTTGGCATTATTCGGCGAAAGAGTCCGTCCTGAAGTCCGTCCACTTAAAGACGAAGAACAACGTGCATTAAGCGCGTTAATCGCCAGGCGCAGGCAATTGGTAGATATGCGTACTGCCGAAAAAAACCGTCTTGCCGCGATTACAGACAAGAAGGTACGCAAGAACATCCAAGACCACATTAAATGGTTGGATAAGCAGGTTAAAACCGTCGATAAGGACACGGACGACATGATGCGCGCCAGTCCTGTCTGGAAAGCAAAAGAGGACTTACTCAAAAGCGCCAAAGGCGTTGGACCGGTGTTGGCACGGACACTAACCGCCGAGTTACCGGAGCTGGGAACGCTTAATCGCAAACAGATTTGCGCCTTAGCAGGGCTTGCACCGTTTAACCGTGACAGCGGAAAAATGCGGGGCAAACGCTGTATTTTTGGCGGACGGGCGGAAGTCCGTTCGACGCTATACATGGGCGTAACCTCTGCGATACGTTTCAACCCTGAAATCAAGGCGTTTTATGAGCGGCTTATTCAAGTGGGCAAGCCGCACAAGGTGGCTATGACTGCCTGTATGAGAAAATTTTTGACCATTCTGAATGCAATGGTCAAAAATAATACCCCGTGGCAAGCTGATTTTTCTCATGCTTGTTGACTTTAATTAACACAGTTGCTCTCCCAAAGGGAGAGGGAGAAAAAGTAGTGGGGGTCTGAACGGTTACAACACAGCATGTACTTGTATTACCTTCTGCCGCCAAGTATTATGCAATCGATGAACACACTCACCGTCAAACTTCCATCCCATCTTGAAGCCAAAATCCTCGAAGCCAGCGCCCAGGAGCACCTGAGCAAGTCTGAGATCGTGCGCCGTGCCTTGGAAAGCTATCTGCGGCAGCGCAAGACCAATGCCCCTTTCGTCTCGGCGCTCGACCGGGCCGGTGACTTGGTGGGTTGTTTCGCCGGCGGCCCCGCTGACCTTGCATCCAATCCGGAACATCTGGCCGATTTCGGTCGCGTTTGAGGTTTGAGGCATGAGAGACAAATGAGGGAGATTTAAGGGAGGGGAGCGAACGGTTACGCGCGAAGAGGTGGTGTAGCAAATTTAATGAATTAAAAACAAAAATATTATCGTTCCAGAGATTTTCCAGATTTCACTGGATATTGTTCAGTCGCACTTCTGACTCACCTGCCCCTCACCAAGTAACTGCTGCGCCTCGAGCCGCGAAAGATAACGCCACGGGCGCGGCAATAACCCCGGAACGCGCTGGCGGTAGTGTTGGTAAACTGCACCATACTCGGCTATCAATCGTCTCTCTTCCCAGGATGAACCCACGACAAAATAGCCACTCATCATCACGGCACCAAGCAGCATCGCAACGTCCATCTCATGGCTCCAGATTAAAATAAGGCCGAAGAAATACCAGGGATGGCGTACAAAGCGGTGAAAAAAACCCAGACAGAAACGGGGCTGAGGCGGTGAAGAGGCACGCATTTTCGCTGCCTGCCACTGCTTTATACCGGAAAATTCTGCGCCATCATATTCGCGTAACGAGAGGATAAATCCGAGTATCGCCAAGCCGCTCAGGAGATAGGCGACACCCTGCTGCAGTGCGTTAAACTGCCACAACGCCTCCCCTTGTAGAACCAGCGTCAACCAGAGAAGGGGCAACAGCAACAGCGTGGCAAGAAGATTATAAAAAAGACGATAACCGTGTGACCAGCGCGATAAATGGTGTGAAAACCAAGTCTTCACTGCCACTGTCGCAAGCAGTGAGTGAATTGCAAAATAGCCGAACCACCCTATCCCCAAGCAGATGAAGAGCTGCGTCTGACTCATTCGTTTAAAGTGTTGACAGGAAACGGGGTAAAACGGAACTCACTCAACGTTAGATCAACCGCTGCTGCTGCGGCACCGCCTTGCAGCAGCAGCGCCACCTCGGCAATACCCGTTAAGGCAGGCGTTGCCGGCAGAACCACTTCAATCACCCCTGCTTCGCTTGGCGACAGGTTGATTGCGATCTCAACGGGAAAGGCCGGCGGCGGCAGCGGATCGTTCTTTGCCCGCTTAAAGGTAATAAAAGCCTGACTAATCGCAGTTGCACCACGGTAGCGCAGCTGCAATCGACCATTGGAAAAACTCATCACCTGATCCTCAGGAAAAATAAAGGAGACGCCCCCGTCAGCCGTGAGTGGTGAGGCAAAACGGAGCTCGTCTGGCTGACGCGAAAAGTCGATGCTGCTATTGTCTGAACTCCAGGTAACGATCTGATGCTCTGCTGCAAGGAGATTAACCCTGTCACCCTCAGGATAAATGAGTGCCAATTTTGCTAACAACTGTTGCGCCTGCAGATAACGCTGCATATTCTCCTGCGCCGAGTTAATCCCACCCAAAATTAGTGACAGGGTATGCGCCGTCGTCTGGTAGGGGATAACTGTTTTAGCCTCACTATCCCACCCCTCCCAGGGGCCATGAGTGGTAAATAACTGATCTATCACCCGCCAATACCGCTGCAGGTGATCCTCTACCGCATCGGGGACGACCATGTAGGCGACTCCTAACGTATAAAGTGAGGGGGCATGGGTATTGAGCGCCGCATGGCTTACCGCCATGTCAGGAATACCGATATGGCCAGTGTACTCGGTACCATGACCGCTATAGGCCTCTGAGAGCAGTGCTGGATGGGCGTGGCGGCGGGCAAAATCGAGTGTTATCGCCACCAGATTTTCTAGGGTTTGCCGCCATCCTGGGTTATCCATCTCCTGCATAAATTGCGAAAGACCCAACAACTGAAAGGCTGAACCATCCCACGCCTGCGGTGCATAGAGATCGCGGCCACTGCTTAGGCGATAGGATCGCATCTTAAAACCGGCATTGCGTAGTGTCGCCAGTGGCAATCCGTAACGCAGTACCGCAAAACTCCACGGCCCGCGAAACTCGTTAATGGCATAGTTCATCTGACCTGTCACCCAATGACCTTGGCCATCATCCCAACCGACAAAACGATCGATGCTCGCATCCCAACCAAAATAGAATGTACCGCTTTTTGGGTCATAAAGATGTGCATAACCCTCGCCCTGACGTTCAATAAAATGTTCTATCTGCTCCCGTAATACGATGGCAGCAGCATTATCTTTAACCGTAGAACGCAGCAACGCCCCGCTGGCGCGTGCCAGTGCTGCCGTTAAATTGACGTTATCACCAAAAATAATGGTCACCACCCGTTGATCAAGCAGCGCCATAATTTGGCTTTTTAGTGGCTCGCGCCCATAGGGTTCAAGCACCCCATTAAAGAAGTTCGCCCCATACTGATCACTGCGACGCACCACCCCTTTGCGCCCTGCATCCTGCGCCTCCAGCCACCCCTTGGTTAACAGCGCCTGCCAGATCGCCTTGCCCTGAGATTTGCCAAAGGCGGTCACAAATTTTTGCTGCTCGACAGATTCAGCCAGCGGCCCGACCCGCCGATCCCCCGCAAAGCCAAGAAAATTAACCAATAACCCCTTGGCGGCAAGCTCCGGATTCTGCTGATCCGCAAGCAGTGTCGTCATCGCGTGACGCAGCGCCGCTAACGCCTCATCCGGAGTGATATAGAGATTTTCCGCATAGCCTGCGGCAATGTTGGCCAACAGCTCTAGCCAACTGCCAACAGCGGTCAGTTGTGTAAAGGAGCGCAGAAACAGCCCCTGCTGTGGCTGCTGATTCCACCCCTCGACGGGATAACCTGACTCGGGGTCAATCAAACCGTGATCTGGATTAATATAGTGAAAGGCGTTATCGAGCAGCTGTCGCATCTGGTGATGCTCGTCTGCAACCCTAGGATAGTTAAACTGCATCATCTCCTCACCTTTAGCACCGTTTGCCACCGTTAACAACAGCGTGGCAAAAACCACCGGCAAAAAAGAGCTATTCCATCTATTTCGCATCTCACTACTCCCCCGTCTAACCGTTAACCCCATATCGTTGCACGACATCATGCCAGCAAACACGGCCCCTGCCAACCAAGCGGCAGAAAAGTTAAGGTTGCGTCACTTTCAGTTTTCAGATCTGATCGCTGCGCTTATAGGGAGCGTCAAGATACCCATGAACTCCACCTTTCATATCCATCAATATCAATACATTATGATACTTAGAGATCAGTGGCAGCAGTATTGTCTCCTGCGGTGAAAGCCCTGACGCCGTCAGAAGTTCGCGATAGCGCTCGCCCATCGCAGGATTATGGCTAATCACTGCCTCTGCATCCGCTGCAAACTGGCTGATCTCCGCCATCTGCTGTTGGTAGGGCTGATACCGTTCAACAAAGGCGTAGGGAGGGAGATGGGTCTCCCGCATCCGTTTGAGATTTTCCGCCACTTCCTCTGGGCGAGCCGGGCGAACATAGACCATCGCCGGGATCTGACTGTCGAATTGAGCAAGTTGCTGCTGCGCATCCTTCCCCAACTCTGCCGCAGAGACCACATAAAACCGGTCTTCAAAAAACGCCGCCGCCAGCGGCCGCTGCTGATAGACCTGCACCACACCCCAAATGAGCGCACCGAGTTGCAGGGTAATTATCACCACTATATCGCCAAGCAGTTTCGCCTTTTCCTTGGCTGGGTTAAAGATGGCAAACATCACCAGCGGCCCGAGCACAATATCTACCAGCGCCACCAGCTTCAGCCCCTGCCACCCTCCCGATGCCGTAAAGTAGGGTTCGGGGTACCAGAGGGTGAGCAGCGTCCAGACAAACGCAGCAAAGATAATCAGGCTAAAGCTGAAGTGTATGGCTGACGCCTGGGTACGGCGACGAAGTGCGTATCTATCAATCACGATCTCTCCTCTACTAAATATCAAGGTTAAAGTGAAGGCTATGTGACAGCCAAGTTTTTAGCACAATAGAAATTTCAACAGACAAAAACAAGGGGTTGGTGCCTTTGCACCTTCACTCAGACAGTTAGTGGGTTCATTAAAAAACTCTCCGAGTTTTGAAGGTGATCCGATCGATCTGCAACGGCAACTTCGTAATGAGTGGGACTAACGGTTATCTGCTTGACACCAATGTCGTGATTGGCCTGCTTAAAGGGAGCACAGAATCGCTTGCCCTCCTGAATACATTTCCAGATCTACTTGAACAATGCACGATTAGCCAGATATCCCGAATGGAACTGTTGGGATATCCTGGTATCGGCGAAGAGGAAAAAAGACAAATTGAAGCATTCATCAACGGCTGTCAGGTAGCCATGCTGGATGAGTCCATAGAGACGATTGTCATCTCTCTACGTAGAAAGGAAAAAATTAAACTACCTGATGCTATTATTATCGCAACCGCATTATCTTTAGAACTAGAGCTGATAAGTCATGATATGAATATGCAAACAATTTATACCCGTTATCCTTAAAAACGCGGGTTCGTTGGCTGAACTTAATAGAGAACAAACACCTTAATCTGCATTCACCCAGAGCGGTAGCGCATCGAGAATTACCACGCGCTCGGCGCTCACCTGACAGCGGTAGGCGAACGCCTCAACGCCGCTGGTAACCGCCTGTTGCAACAGCTGCGCGTAGCTGGGGTCAATCGCCGCAGCGGGGGCAAAGCCCTTAACATCGGGGCGCTGCACACAGAAGAAGATCACCGCACGTTTTCCTGTGTCGGCCATCACCATTAACTCCCGCAGATGTTTACTGCCACGACTAGTGACCGCATCGGGAAACAGTGCGACGCCGGTTGCCTCCGCCAGCGTAACGCTTTTCACCTCCACGTAGCAATCCGGCATCTGCTCTGCCTGTAACAGCAGATCGATACGGCTGCGCTCTTCACCATAGGGGACTTCACTGCGAATGGTGCGGTATCCTTGCAACTCACGAATAACCCCATTGCGAATCCCCTGCGCGACTATCTGATTCGCGGCGCCCGGCTCGACACCGACCCAGATCTTTTCACCCGCCACCCCCACCACCTCGGTGGCAATCCAGCTCCAGCGATATTTGCGTTTGGGATTATCACCCGCCCGCAAGCTGACCCGACTGCCGGGTTCGGCACAACCGCTCATTGCACCGGTATTGGGGGTGTGGGCGGTAATCACTTCGCCACTATCCAAGCGAATATCCGCTAGAAAGCGCTGATAACGGCGCAGCAGCACCCCACTGCAATATTCGCTTGCAGGGGGTGCTGTCTGATGACGGCTATTTGGTGGCAAAACGCTTATACATAAAGGCGTAGTACATCACCGGAATCACCACCAGGGTGAGTATCGTGGAGACAAAAATGCCGGATATTAACGAGATGGCTAGGCCACTAAAGATCGGGTCATCGAGAATAAAGAATGCCCCCATCATCGCCGCCACGCCGGTTAGCATAATCGGCTTGGCGCGCACCGCACCGGAGTTAATCACCGCACGTTCAAAGGGAACCCCCTCCGTCACCTGCTGATTAATAAAATCAACCAGCAGAATGGAGTTGCGGACAATTATCCCCGCCAGGGCAATCATGCCAATCATCGATGTCGCGGTAAACTGCAACCCTGCCAAAGCGTGTCCAGGCATCACCCCAATCAGCGTTAATGGAATGGGCGCCATAATAATTAGCGGCACGACATAGCTGCGAAACTGTGCCACCACCAACAGATAGATCATTAGCAGGCCAATTGAGTAAGCAAGTCCCATGTCACGGAAAGTCTCAAAGGTGATCTGCCACTCACCATCCCATTTGACGCTGTAATCGTAAGGGTGCGCCGGTGGGTTGATAAAGTACTGTTCAAGCGTCGGGTTACCCGGTATGCCGTTGTCACGCAGTGACCCGACGGTGTTAAACATCGCATAGAGCGGGCTATCGAGTTTGCCAGCTGAATCCGCCACCACATAGACCACCTCCTGAAGATCTTTGTGATGAATTGAGTGTTCACGATGGGACATCTGTGCAACCACCAACTCCGACAGCGGTACCAGCGTCCCATGTTCACTGCGAAGACGCAGCGCCAACACCTGCTCAATATCACTCTTGTGAGCAACCGCAAACTCCATGCGGATCGGCAACGGATATTTTTTATGGGGATCGTGCAGGTAGGAGGCATCTTCGCCCCCCAATACCGCCGCCACCGCCGTCACAATCGCCTGCTGCGAAACGCCCATTAAGGCCGCCTTTTTCTGATCAACCCGCAAGATCCACTTTGGTGAAGCGGCCTCGACACTATCATCAATATCAACCACATCAGGGGTCTGTGCAAGGATTTGCCGCACCTCTTTGGCAACGGCAATCTGTCCTTCATAATCAAGGCCATAAATCTCGGCGACCAGAGGAGATAACACCGGCGGCCCCGGCGGAACCTCCACCACTTTGACATTGGCACCATATTTATCACCAATTGTCTGCAGTACGGGACGTACCGCTGTGGCAATCTCATGACTTTTTCGCTGCCGCAATTTTTGTTCCGTCAGATTCACCTGAATATCACCCAGATGCGCCCCTTCGCGCAGATAGTATTGCCGCACCAGACCATTAAAATTAATCGGTGCTGCGGTTCCAGAATAGACCTGATAGTCGGTCACTTCGGGAACCTCACGCAGATAGGCAGCCAGTTCACTAAGAACACGGGTCGTCTGCTCAAGGCTGCTCCCCTCCGGTAGATCCACGACCACCTGAAACTCCGATTTATTATCAAAGGGGAGCATTTTCAGCACGACCTGGCGGTTCACCACTAGCAGCAGCGATAACCCGATTAATACCAGAATAAACAACATCAGCAGCCAGCGCCGACGGCTGCCCTGCTGCTGCCGTAAAAAGCCGTGCATCACCCCATGAAAAAAGCGGTAGAGACGCCGCTCTTCAAAAGCCGCCTCAACCCCATGCAGATGCTGCGCACCCTCAAGCTTGAGAAAACGGTTGGCCATCCACGGGGTTATGACAAACGCCACTGCTAGGGAGATGAGCATACCGATGGAGGCATTAATCGGGATTGGGCTCATATAGGGGCCCATCAAACCACTAACAAAAGCCATCGGCAGCAGTGCTGCAATTACCGTAAAGGTGGCAAGAATCGTCGGGCCGCCTACCTCATCAACCGCTTGGGGAATCACCTCAAGCAGTTTTTTGCCGCCCATCTGCATATGACGGTGAATATTCTCGACCACCACAATCGCATCATCCACGAGAATACCAATAGAGAAGATAAGGGCAAATAGACTGACTCGATTTAGGGTAAACCCCCACGCCCAGGAGGCAAAAAGGGTGATCGCCAGGGTAATCACCACCGCCATGCCAACAATAAAGGCCTCGCGCCACCCGAGGAAAAAAAACACCAGCGCAACCACCGAAGCGGTGGCAAAGATAAGTTTAGTAATCAGCTTTTCCGCTTTGGCATTGGCGGTCTCGCCGTAGTTACGGGTGACTGTCGCCTCAACCCCGTCAGGAACAAAAATCCCCTTCAAGTGGGCAAAACGCTCAACCACCTGATTCGCGACATCAACGGCGTTAGTCCCCGGCTGCTTGGCTATGGCGATGGTCACTGAAGGGTGCTCTCCCACCGTGCTAATCGCTTTACTCGCCGCGGCAGGACCGGCGCCAAACCAGACAAATTTCTCCAGCTGCTCCGGCCCGCGACTAATGGTTGCCACATCCTGAAGATAGACAGGACGCCCGTCATGTACCCCGACCACCAAGGTTTTCAGCTCATCCAGCGTCGAGAGAAAGGTTCCTGCCTGGACGAGGATCTCCTGATTATCCGCCACCAGCGCCCCTGAGGGTTGCGTGGAATTGCTCAGTTGCAAAGTACGCCGCAGGTCATCTAAAGCAATGCCATAGGCGGCAAGCGCGACCGCATCAAGCGCGACATGCACCACCTCCTCCGAACTGCCGAGGGTGTATATGTCCCGGGTACCCTTAACCCGCTTTAGTTCGACCTCAATGGCATGCGCCACCTTTTGCAGATCATAGGAGGTGATATTTTCATCCTCGCTCCACAAAGTAAGGGTGACAATAGGGACGTCATCAATCCCTTTGGGTTTAATAATTGGCTGACCAACGCCAAGATTCTGCGGCAGCCAGTCCTGATTTGAGTAGATGGCGTTATAGAGTCGTAAGATCGCACTGGTGCGATCCTCGCCCACCAGATACTGCACCGTAATAATCGACATCCCCGGATTCGAGATAGAGTAGACATGTTTAACCCCCTCGATCTCCGAAAGTACCTGCTCGGCAGGGGTGCTTACCAACGACTCCACCTCACGCGCTGAGGCGCCTGGAAAGGGGATAAAGAGGTTGGCGAAGGTGACATTAATCTGTGGCTCCTCTTCACGCGGCGTCACCATCACCGCTAGCAGCCCCAACAACAGCCCCACCAGCGCCAGTAGTGGCGTGATCTCGGTGGTTAAAAAGTGCGCGGCAACTCTGCCTGAAAAGCCTAGTTTGGGTTGGCTTGACATCGCTTACGCGCCTCCCTTCAGAGTTTGCCGCTCTTTTAACGCCTTGCCCGCGGCAATTGGATCAACAGCAACCCGTTCACCCGCCTGCAAACCGGCAAAGATCTCCACCATGCCGTCATCCAGTGCTCGACCGCTACGAATCATCCTTAGAGCGATACGCTCTTCATCAATGACATAGACCGCCGTCACCTCACCACGATAGACAATAGCATTCGCGGGCACCACCAGTTGGCGTTCAACCCCGTCAATAAAGGCGACTTTGACATAGGTTCCGGGATAAACCGTATCACCACTGCGGTTATCTGGTAGGTTGACCCGTACCTTGAAGGTGTGGCTTAAGGGATCGGCATAGGGAGCGAAGGTGATCTTCGCCCCGGCAATACTGCGACCCTGTCCTGCGGAAAAGATAACCCGCGACTTGGCATAGTTACGCACCGCATCGATACGACTCTGCGGCACTCCCGAAACGGCACGCAGTGACTCCAGCGAAATACCCGTCATCACCTCCCGTCCGGGGGTGGCGATCTCGCCATTCTCAAGATGACGTGCCACCACAATTCCGCTATAGGGGGCGCGAATCACCGTATACTCAAGCTGCTCCTGCGCCTGGGCACGCGCCGCATCAGCGGCCTTGTAGGCGGCCTCCGCCTTCTCAAAATCGGCAGCAGAGACCAACTCCCGCGCCAGCAATCCACGACTGCGCTCAAAATTACCCTTAGCCTCTGCCGCCCTGGCCTCGGCTGCCCGCAGCGCGCTACGCTGCTCACTATCATTCAGACGCACTATCACATCGCCCTTATTCACATAATCATCAATATCCACCAACACCTCCTTCACCTGACCGGAGGTTTGTGCCGAAACGGTGGTGCGATGCGTCGCCTCGATGACCCCATCAACAATCAGTTCGTGCTGCACATCCCGTTCGATCACCTCAACGGACAGTAGGGTTTCAGCGACCGCCGAAGAGATGAAGAGCGGCAAGGGCGCTGCCAAGATCAGCGTTGCAAGAAATTTATGGATATAAGTCATATAGATAATCTCAATAAGTGGGTATGAAAGTCGGCCATAGGGGGAACAGGCCGACAGCGCTAAATATTAGTGTTCACTAATATATTAATAGATCCGTCGTTTTACAAGTACCGCACCCAGATCAAGGCGCGGTCACTGGCTCACAGGTCACGCTATTAACCGCTGCTGCTAACCTTTAGGGTTCGCTTCCCCAACATTTAACTGTTTGATAATTTGCGTCAGCTGCTTGGAGATCTGCTTCAGATCGGCACTAATCGTTACCCCCTGATCAACCAGCTTCATACTGCGGTTGGTGCACTGGGTGATCTCCTCCATCTGCACCTCAAGCTGTTCGATGGCGCTACTACCCTGAGCAATCAGCTGCTCGGTCTGCAGATGATGCGTAACCACCTGTTCAATACGATTGAGAAGATCACCCATTTGTGCCGTCAGACTGGCATGGGCGCTCTGCTCCTGCTCGTCAAGGCGCAGCAGCGCCTCCAGCTGCTTTGAGGTGCCGGCAAAGCCTTCCTGTAACTGGTTGATCATCTGGGCAATCTCTCTTGAAACACCGCGTGACTGCATTGCCAGGGTACGAATCTCCCCGGCGAGTTGGCTGAAATCATCGCCCGACTCACCAATTCGTGCCGCCTTTATCGCCGAATTGAGACTAATCACCGTGGTCTGTTCGGTCATCTCATCAAGAACCTCGACCACAAGCATAATCCCTTTGCTCCGTTCATTAAGCTGCGCCACCAACGTTTGCGTTGTCGCTAGCTGCTGACTCCGATCAGTTGCCGTCTGGTGTTGCACCAGCAGGGTCTGTTCCAGAGAATTCAGCGAATAATTAAGCGCTGCGGCATTTTCAGCGACATGTTGCACCTCCTCTTCCATCTCTTGGCGTCGTTTATAGAAGGTATCGAGAATGGTCGCCACACTCCCCATTAACTGCTGTTTTTGATGCTGTTCAGCGTAGATCCCTTTGGCAAAGGTCGAGGTATTCACTGAATTCTCCTGCAACTCATTGCTGGAAAAGAGCAGATCCCGAATCGATTTGCGTATGCGCACCGCCTGCTGGTTAAAGGTCTGGGCAAGATGACTAATCTCATCATGCCCCGCTTCAGTCAGGTTGAAATTGACCATTCCACGGCTGCTCCCCTCATCAATTTGCCGGTGTATAAGCTGCAATCGTGAGACCAGCGTTTTGTTCAGCAAAAAGACCAGAATACTCAGGGAGGCAATCATTAGCAGCGCCGTAAATTGTGTCGATTGACGCAATGCCTGATAGACGGCGCTATCTGCCTTTGCCAGCGAAACTGTTATCTGAATCGCGCCCAGCACCGTACCCTCCGCGACCTGATGACAACTAAGACAGTTGACCCCGCGAAAATTCTCCTCCGCGCGGTAGGGTTTGGTCATGGTGAGGATGCGCTCACTCCCCTCCTCACTTAACACCACCACCATCTCACCCGACAGGGCACGCCCGTCAGATTCACTATCAACATGCTCCTCGGGAAACCCCGGGCCATAGACCGCCGAGACTGCGTCACTACGCAGCACCCGCACCGCCTTCACCCCGTCCCGCGCCAGCAGTTTATCGCGTACCACCCTACGCTCACTCATCGTACCGGTGAGCATCATGGTGTTAAGATTATCGAAGTAGGAGTCAACCATGGTCAACAGCCTATCCTCCCCCATTTTTTCAACCAGCGCTGTCTGACTTTTATAACTCTCCCAGAGCTGAATACCAAAGATGATGACCATCATCATCACCACAATCAGGTTAAGCTTTAAGTTTATGCTGACAAACCGTTTTTTTTGCAAGTCACACCTCGTAGATCGATCATCTGTACCACAGCAAAAGTGGTCGTACCGTTTCGTGTCTGCGCTAAGGAGCGTAAACTATACCCAAACTACTTGGAAATGCAGGTAGGCGGCAAAGTCGCGAATCCCCATGAGCATAGATAAGCTATGTGATTGGGGGGGGCGACTGCGCGTGCGCAGCCTGGCCTTTTGTGCAACGACC